>JAFDEI010000307.1 GCA_019310425.1 Deltaproteobacteria bacterium
GCGCTCGACCTCGACATCCCGGCGAACCAGACCTTCGGCCTGATGGGGGCGAACGGAGCCGGCAAGACCACATTCATCCGGCTCGTTACCGGTTTTCTGCTCCCCGACGACGGCAGCATTCTCGTCGGCGGCTACTCGCCGACACGCGACCCACGCGCGGTCAAGCAGCGCCTCGGTTTCGCGATGGAGACATCGCGCCTGTATCCGGAGCTGCGGGTTCGCGGCTTCCTGCGCTTCATGGGCGGCACGCGTGGGCTCGAAGGCACACCGCTCGCGGTCGCGGTCGATCGAGCGATCGAGCAGTTTCAGCTCCATGAGACCGTCGGGCGCCAGATCGGGAACTTGTCGAAGGGTCTCCAACAACGCGTCTCGCTTGCGCAAGCGTTCCTCCACGACCCACCGCTCGTGATCGTCGACGAGCCGACCGGAGGCCTCGACCCGGTTCAACGCGGGTATGTCCAGGACGTGCTCGAATCGCTGCGCGGCAACCGCACCGTGCTGCTGTGCACCCACGACCTCGAGGAGGCGCGACGACTGACCTCGCAGGTGGCAGTACTCGAAGCGGGCCGGCTGGTCGCGCACGGCCCGACCGACGAAGTGCTGTGCGGCGACGACCTGCACGCACTGTTCCGGCCACGAGAGGATGCCCCCTCGTGATCGCCCTGCGCGCGCTGATCCGAAAAGAGTTCGCGAGCCTGTTCGGCTCGCCGACCGCCTATCTCACCCTCACGATGGTCGCGATCGTAACCGCACTGATCTTCTTCGACCATCTGCGCATCTACAACCAGATCCTCTTCGTCTACGCGACCACGACCATGGGCGGCTTCGACAGCGGCACCATCCCCGACCACATCAACCTCTGGGACCGGGTGTTCTTCCCCGTGATGGAGACCCTGGGGCTCACTCTGATCGGCGCGGTCCCGCTCGTCACGATGCGGGTCTTCGCCGAGGAGCGCGCGCGCGGCACCGACGAGCTGCTGGTTTCGACCCACCTCACGCCCAGCCTGATCGTACTCGGCAAGTTCATGGTGACTTTCGCGTTCGTTCTGCTGATGATGCTCGTGGCCTTCATCTACCCCGCGACCGCGATCTCGAGGGGGGGGATCGGCCTGCAACACCTGGCCGCCGTCTTCTTCGGGCTCACGCTACACGGCTTCGCGATCGCGGCAATCGGCCTGGCGTGCTCGGCGTTCACGAGCAGCCAGCTCGTGGCTGCGGCATCTGGCTGGGCATTCGCCTTCGTGCTCTGGGACTTCAGCTGGGCCAACGCATTCGTGAGCGAAAGCACCGCCGCATTCCTCGAATTGCTCGCGCTGCACCCCCGCTACGGCAGCTTCGCCGAGGGTATCGTCACGTTGGCGAACGTGGTCTACTTCGCGGGCGTTGCGCTCATCGGGATGGCGGTCGCGCGTTTCTCGTTCGACCTGCGGCGGGTCGGCTCATGATGCAGCAGCTCGCACTGCTCGGCGTGATCGCGCTCTTCTTCGCGGTGGGGTCCTACTATGCGACCGACGGCTTCGGCTGGTTCGGAATCGGCAACTTCGCACTCGGATCGCTCTCGCTCCTCATGGCGACCGCGTCTGCGCTGACCCGGTTTCACGGCAGCGGCGGCGCAGCCTCACGTCGAGTCATCTTGCGGGGCGCCACGATCGTCGCGATCGCGCTCAGCGTCGCGTTCGGCGCCGAACGTCTCGCGGCACGCACGAAGATCCAATTCGACTGGACCTTCGAGCACGCCTTCGAGCCATCAGACGCGACCCTGAAAGCACTTCGCGAACTCCCGGGCAAAGTCCAGGTGACCCTCTTCTACGATCCATCCGACCCGCGCGTCCGCCGCACCCGGCTGCTGCTCGAGCGAATTGGGCAGGAAGGCCCGCTGGTCGTTACCAGCAAGGTCCTGAATGATCACGCCGAGGAAGTCGATCGCTTCGAGGTCGGCAGCTCGAACACGGTCGTGCTGCAACTCGACGATCGATTCGAAACCGTCGAACGCCCGACGGAGGGGACCCTCTACGAAGCGCTCTACCGGCTGCGATCCGCCGAAGGCGGCGTCATCACCGTGCTGCGTGGCGAAGGCGAAGGCGACTTCTCGCGCACCGACGACATCGGCTTCGCCGGGCTCGCCGCCGCGCTCGCGACCGAGGGCTACGAAGTCGGCAGCGTGATTTCGGCCACGATGCGCGACGTCCCCGAAACCAGCGACCTGTTGCTCGTCGTGGCGCCGCAGCGCCGGCTGCGCGACCAGGCGATCAGCGCGATCGATCGCTTCCTCGACCGCGGCGGCGCATTGGTGGCGCTGCTCGAGCCCGGCGGCGACAGCGGCCTCGACGCGGTGCTCGAACGTTTCGGCATCGCAAGTCCGGACGCCGTCGTGATCGACCCGATGCGTGCACGCGCCTGGGCCGATGTGTCCGGCCTCAATCCGGTCGCAGCCAGCTACTGGGACCACCCGGTCGCACGCGGACTCAACGGCAACCGCATGACCTACTTCCGCGGTGCGCGCAGCTTCCGTCTGAGAAAGCCGCATGTCGACGACGAACTCTCGAAGGTGGTGGAGTCGAGCTCGTTCGCGTGGCTCGAGGCGGACCTGGGCGTGCTCGACCGCAGCTCGGGCCGCTTCGAGCGAGGTGAGCGCGCGGCGGGCTACCAGCCGATCGTGGTGGCCGGTCGCTACTCGCGCGGTGAGCACGAAACACGCATCGTCGCATTCGGCGACTCGGACTTCGCGTCGAACGAGAACCTGCGGACCCTCTACAACCTCGACCTGATCCTGAACGCGATCCATTGGGCGGCCGAGAACGAGAGCGACATCACGCTGCGGCCGAAGAACCGCCCGACGCCGGTGCAGTTCCCGATCCCGCTCACCGACACACTGCAGACCCTCTACGGCGTGGGGCTGCTGGTACCGGAGCTGCTGCTGATCGCGGGGGCAATCGTCTGGATGCGGCGGCGAAACGCGTGACCGCGAGCGTCAGCTCTTGTCGCGCTTCTTGGTCGCGAGCGCAATGCCGGTGGCGCCCGCCTGTTGGGCGACGTCGAGAATGTTGACCGCCTGACCGAGCAGGACCTTCTTGTCGCCGCGCAGAATCACGATCTTCTCGCGCGAATCCTCGAGCGCCGCCTCGAGCGAGGCGAACAAGTCGTCCTGGCTCGTGGGTTCGTCGTTCACGAGCATCTCGCCTTCGGGCGTCACCGTCACCGTGACGCCTTTCGGCGTCGTGTCGCTCACATCGGCGCCGGGCAAGTCGATGGACTTGCCCTGATTCTGGATCGCCGAGGTGGTGACCATGAAGATGATCAACAGCACCAGGAAGACGTCGGTCAACGGGGTGATGTTGATTTCTGCGACGACGCCGTCGTCGTGGCTCTCTTCGTCGCTAGGCCGG
>JAFDEI010000131.1 GCA_019310425.1 Deltaproteobacteria bacterium
TCGCGAGATGTTCGACATCGCGCTGCCCATCCAGATCCAGATCACCGAGGAAGCCTCGGAGCGTTTCCTCGTCGCCGACATCAACCGCGAATGGCGCGAGGGCAACGAGTACGAACTCTCGGGTGCATGGGACGCCGAAGCGCGCGACAAAGTCCTCGACGCAGACGGCGTCGCAGCCGAGGTGCTGTTCCCGGACGGCATCACCGAGATGAACGCACCGCCGTTCGGCGCGGGTTTCTCGATGGGGCCCGAGAGCACGACCGCCGACCTCCAATGGGCCGGCTGCATCGCGCACAACCGCTGGATGGCGGAGTTCGCCCAGACCGCACCCGAACGCCGAATCGGACTCGCCTGCATCCCGGTGCTCTGGGACATCGACCGCGCGGTCGAGGGCATCCGCTGGGCACACGAAAACGGACTGCGGGGAGTCATCTTTCCGCCGCGGTGGGGCAGCCACGACGCCTACCACCACACCAAGTACGACCCGGTGTGGGAAATCTGCCAGGACCTCGACATGCCGGTCCACTTCCACTCCGGCCCGGCACCGATCGACGAGTACTTCGGGCCGATCCCCGCGCCCGAGGGGCACCAGGTCCAACCCGGCGCGATGGGGGTCTACATCACCGAGGTCGCGATGTGGCTGGTGCGACCCTTGACCTTCATGCTCTGGGGCGGCGTCTTCGAGCGCTTCCCGAAACTCAAGGTCGCCCTGGTCGAAGGCACCGTGATCTGGGTGCCCGAATATCTCGAGCTGATCGAACAGCGCTACTCCGAAACCCACTTCTCGCAGAAGCTCGGCGATTACCGCAGCCATCTCTCGATGTCGCCCGCCGACTACTTCCGCCGCAACGTGCGCGTCGGCGCCTCGTGCATGCCGCGTCGGGAAGCCGAACTGCGACACCAGATCGGCATCGACACGATCATGTGGGGCACCGACTACCCCCATCCCGAAGGCAGCTGGCCGGTTACCAGCGACCAGATGCTCGAGACCTTCGGCGGCCTGCCCGAGGATGAGATCTCGAAGATGCTCGGTGGGAATGCCGCCGAGTTCTACGGAATCGACAGCGAGAAACTCGCGCCGTTGGTGGCGCGCATCGGCCCCGAGAAACAGTCGTTCAGGGCCGCCGGCTGAGCAAGTGCACTGCGGCCGATCCGGGATCGGCCGATAGCCCCTAGACGAAGGAGCCCCCATGAACACTGAAGGTCCGAAGATCAACCCCGGCGACATCATCCTCTGGCCCATGCTCAAGCTCGACTACGACACCAACCCGGACAACATCAAGGCGTTGCTGCCGCCCGGGATCGAGCCCAGCATCCGTTCACAGGTGCACCTCACGGTCTACCACTTTCCCGTGCCCGACGTACCGGAGCGCGGCATCCTCATGACCGTCGACGCCGACTACAAGGGCGAGGAAGGCCAATACACCCTCGGCTACGGCATCGACCATGAGTCCGCGATCTTCATCAGCCGCGACCGCAACGGACAGCCCAAGTACCCGTGCGAGATCGAGTACTACCGGATGCTCGACGGCGTGCACGCGCGTTGCAGCCACCAGGGCTACACCTTCCTCGAGTTCGACGGCAAGGCGACCGACCCGCTCGATCACCCCGATACCCACGGCGAAAACGAGTGGTGGATCAAGGTCTCGCCGGGCGTCGGCATGATGGACAACAACACCTACGACTTCCCCCCCCACGTCGTGCGCGTCCACACCGAGTACGGCACCGCCTTCAACCAGACGGTCGAAGGCACGCTGACGTTGCGCGACAGCCCGTGGGATCCCATCAAAGAGCTGCTCCCGATCGAGAGCGAAGTGTCGGCACGGCTGTGGACGCCTTCCTCCTTCGAGCGCGACATCACCCTCGCGGGCAAGATCGACGCCGACGCCTACGCACCCTTCGCCGACACCATCAGCGGATCCCGCTGGCCCGGCCAACAAGGAGGTCCGAAGCGAGGCTGAGCGAATAGCGAAGGCGAGCGGAGCAAGCCAAGCGAAGCTTGACCGCGAAGCGAGGCTGAGCGAATAGCGAAGGCGAGCGGAGCAAGCCAAGCAAAGCTTGGCCGCGAAGCGAGGCTGAGCGAACAGGGCCGCAGGGCGGACTTGCGACCTGATTGGACGCTCTCGTAGACTCCGGGCCAATGCCGTCACCCTTCGTGAACCGTCGGAGAGTCGTAGTTGCGTATGTCGTTGCGGCCCTGCTGGTGACTTCCTCGGCCGCCTTCGCCGACTTCGAAGACGATCTGGCGCGTATCGACGCGGCGTTGAAGAAGAATCCCTCGCGGGTGCTGAGACAGGCGCTCGAGTCGTGCGCGGGCCGGCGGGCGTTCGCCATCAACCTCTACGATCGTGAGTACCCGGTCCGGGCCAAACGCCAGCTGAAGGTGTGTTTCGACTTGCTCCAGATCCCCGAAACAGTGCCGACACCGCGGGTCACCGCTCCGTCCCAGGAGGAGCTCCAGGAAAAAGCCCGTTTCGAGATCGAGCAGGCGCTGCCACTGACACCAGACGTCGCGCACGGTCTGGAGGTCTATCGCCAGTGCGCTGCCTGCCACATGCCCGAGGGCTGGAGCCTCCCCCACGGCGGTATGCCACAAATCGCGGGCCAGCATCGCAGCGTCATCATCAAGCAGCTGGCCGATATCCGGGTGGGCAACAGAAACAACGCGCTGATGGCCCCGTACGCCGCCGCGGAGAGTATCGGAGGCGCCCAGGCCATCGCCGACGTGGCCGGATACATCGAGAGCCTGGAGATCAATGTCGGGCTGGGAAAGGGGTCCGGCAATGGTCTCGAGCTCGGCGAACGTCTCTATCGTGAAGGCTGCGCGCGCTGTCACGGCGAGACGGGAGAAGGGAGAATCGAAGACTTCACGCCTCGCATTCACGCACAGAACTACAACTACCTCGTGCGTCAGTTCAAGTGGATGCGTGACGGCGACCGCCGCAATGCCCACGCTGAGATGCTCGCCCAGATCCAGGGCTTCGGGGATCGCGAGATCCACGCCGTGCTCGACTACGTCTCGCGACTCGAGCCCCCCGCGGAGATTCAGGCGCCGCCGGATTGGAAGAATCCCGACTTCGTCGATTAGGGCGGCCCAGTAACATGAGGTGCAGGCATGATGGACGGCAGCACCTGTGACCTCCCTCCCCATGTCGTGCGCGTCCACACTGAGCACCGCACCGCCTTCAACCAGACGGTCGAAGGCACGCTGACGTTGCGCGACAGCCCGTGGGATCCCATCAAGGAGCTGCTTCCGATCGAGAGCGAAGTGCTGGCCCGACGAACGCGGAGCCGTCGCGCTTGGATGGCGGCGCTCTGTATCTACGCTCCTACCAACCCCGGGTCACCCGCGTGAAGTGCGACCCGCCAGCGTGGGGCGGTGTTCTCGCGCAGCCACTTGCCCTCGACGCGCACGTCGAGCTGCGCGAAGTCGAGTGGGATCTCGACCTCCGTCACGGCACCGCGCGGGGCCTCGACGCGCCGAAATCCGATCAGCCGCTGCGGCGGGCGCTCGTACTCGGAGTCGGGCACCGAGCCGTAGACCTGCAACACGGTAGAGCCCGCACGGCCGCCGGTATTCCGCACCACGACGCGCAGCGTTGCTCCCACTCGCTCGGCCGACGCGATTGCGAACGTCGTATAGCCGAGCCCGTAGCCGAACGGCCGCTGCGCCGCGACGCCCTGGTGGTCGAGCCACCACTGGCCGTGCAGCAAGCCGTAAGTCGCGGTCGTCGCGTCCGGGTCGAACGCGACGAGGTCTCGCTCATCGACTGGAACCGCGAACGGGAGTCGACCACCGGGCTCAGCGCCGAGCAGCACGTCCGCGAGCGCGTGCCCGCCCTCCATCCCCGGGTACCAGAGCATCAGCACCGCCGCGACGTCACCCAGCCAGGGCATCACCACCGCGCTGCCACCCATCACCGCGACCACGACGCGGTCGCTCACCGCAGCCGCAGCCGCAATCAGCGCCTCGTCTTCCGGCGGTAAGCGGAGCGAACGACGGTCGCCTCCCTCGGTGGTCCCGATCGAGCCCACGGGGCGCGCGGCAGCGCCGTCGGTCGGCGGCGGCGCGAAGTCCTTCGGCAGACCGAGTTCGGGGTGATCGCCGGGCGGCAGCAACGCACCAAAGTCCGACATGCCCGACTGCCCGATGTACTCGCCTTCGTGCTCGGCCGTATAACCCACCACCACCAGCACGAGATCGGCATCGCGCGCGATCGTTGCGTCGCTCTCGCTGTGCACGACCTCGATTCCCCGCAGTGCCGCGCGAATGCCCGCGAGCGGAGTCACGACCTCGGGCTGCAGCACACTGCTCGAGCCGTTGTCACCGAGGTTCGGGATGTCGGCAAGGCGGCCGAGCACCGCGACCTTCGCGAGCCCCGTACGTTCGAGAGGCAACAGCGGGCCTTCGTTGCAGAGCAGCACCATCGACGCGACTGCGGCCTCGCGCGCGAGTGCACGATGCTGCGTGCATGCGACGACCGTCTTGCTTGGCTGTCGATCGTAGACGTATGCGAAGCGCAAGAAGGTCGCGATCGTCTCGGTCGCGCGCGCTTCGACGTCCGCACTATCGAGCGCGCCACTCTCGAGCGCATCACCGAGTGCGAGCGCGCGCTGCTGCCGGAACGGCATCTCGATGTTGAGTCCGGCCCCCACGGACTTCACGGGGTCGCGCAGACCCGCGATGAAATCCGACGTCACGAAGCCATCAAAGCCCCACTCCTCGCGCAAGATTTCGATCAGCAGCGTGCGGTTCTCGCCGCACCACTCGCCGTTCAGCGAGTTGTAGGCGCTCATCACGCTCGCCACCCCGGCCTCGACGACGCGTCTGAAGTGCGGCAGGTAGACTTCGTGCAACGCGCGTTCGTCGGCCGTCACGTCGACCTTGAAGCGCGCGTTCTCCATCGAATTGAGCGCGAAGTGCTTCATGCACGCCATCACGTGCTGCTGCAATCCCGCGGTGAACGCCGCCGCCATCTCACCCACGTGATGGGGATCCTCACCATAAGTCTCCTGCGCACGCCCCCAGGCCGGATGCCGCAGCAGATTCATGCACACCGCGCCGGTGTAGGTCGCGCCGCTCGCGCGCAACTCGGCCCCGATGGCATCCCCCACCCGCCGTTCGAGGTCGGGGTCGAACGAGGCCGCACGCGCCATCGAGACCGGGAACACCGTCGCGGGCGCGATCACACAACCGCGCGGCCCGTCAGAGAAATCGAGACCCGGCACACCCAGGCGTTCAACCCGTGCCGCGGGCCAGGTATGCCGGTGGTAGCCGCCGGACCCCATATCGATCAAGCCGGGCCAGGCGATCGTGTCGCCATCGAGGCAACCGAGCTTCTCGGCCAGCGTCATCTCGGCGACGATGGCCGCGGCTTCGGCATGGTGGTCGGCGCCCTCGGCGACCCGCCTCGCTGCGCGTTCGAAGTGCGTGGAATTCGTCGGTTTGCTCATACCGAGATTCTACGCGCCTCTGCGCCTCACCGCGCCCGGGTAGTGAACGACGAGTCAGGAACGCTCGTCTGAGCCGGGCAGGGTGCGGGCGAACTCCGCCGGACTCTCGCCGGTCCAGCGCCGAAAGGCCTTGTGGAGGGCACTCCCGTCGGAGAAGCCGATGGCGATGGCGACTTCCTCCACCCCCCGCCGTTCTTGGGCGAGATATTGCCGTGCCAGCTCGCAGCGCACTTCGTCGAGGATGTGCTTGTAACTGGTGTGGTCCGCTTCCAGGCGACGACGCAGGTTCCGCGTGCTCATTCCGAGTGCCTCGGCCACCGCCTCCGCCGAAGCTCCCGAAGGAAGTAGCAACGCAATCCTGTGTCGAACGCAGCTCTGCAGATCGTCTCCCAGCGGGAGCTTTGCAAGGAGCTCCTGGGCGTGGCGCTCCAAGGCCTGGACCAACGCGGGGTCGGATGCGGGATTCAGTTCATCCGGCATCGAAGCGGCGAATACCACCGCATCGTGACTGGCTTCGAAGTGCACCGGTAGCTCGAGGATTCGCTCGTACTCGTCCGCGTGAGCCGGCGGGGGGTAGGCGAACAAAGCCGCCTCGGGGCACCAGGAACGCGACCCGACCGAACGGGTCGCTTGGACGATTGTCCCCACCGCATACTCACGCGTGGGTAGCGAGATCTCGAGGCTGGGATTCCAGCAGTAGCGAACGATGGAACACTCTTCGCCGGCGTCGAGGCTGATGTCCGCAAGCGTCGTCATCAGCGGAACCAGTTCGCGGGCAGTCTCGAAGGCCGACCGGCCATCTCGACTTGCGGCGGCGATGTAGGCGAGAAGACCGATCTCCGCCGCCTCTACCAGCCGCGCGGCGCGCAGCGGCAGAGCGGGGTCGCCAGTGGTGTCGATGGCCGCCTGCCAGAGACGCTCCACGCTCTGGTAGTCGACGCGCGTATCGAGGGCGCGAAGCGCCGTCCGCTCGATTCCCAGGCACGCGAGGGCGCGGTCCTCCGGGAATCCCAGTGCGTTCAGGTGATTGAGGATGGGCGCGACGGATCGCATGAACGAGGTCTGCTCGAGCACGTCAGCAATCGTACACCGCCGGAGACGGAGAAACGCTCGGGGTGTCGCTCAGGCGGGCCGGTTCGGGGGTTTGGCCGCAGCGGACAGACATCATGGCCGGACCGGACAGGCTTTCCAACCTCCCGTGGCAGGCCCCTTCGCATCCGTCCGAAATGGACGGGGGCACCGGCCACCGCGGACCGGGAGAGGAGGGGGTGTGGACATACTCTGGCTTGCGGGGAAGCCGCCGTGTTTCGCCCGATCGGCGCGCTCTCGGTCGTCGCCCCGGAGTCGTCAGACGATTACCCACCCGCGGCAGCCTGGTGATGATCGCGGTGTTCACTGCACACTAGAAAGGAAGAACCGATGGATTTCGACGAAATGATCATCCCGATCAAAACCCTGTGGAAGTTCGACTACGACACCAACGTGAAGGCTCTTCGTGACCTCTACGAGGTCGCGAAGAAGGAGCAGTGGAATGCCGCCAGCGACATTCCCTGGCACCTCGAGACCGATCCGGCCGAAGTGGGCGAGGTCGCGGGGCCCGGCGGTGACCCGCTCAAGGGTTTCGAGTTCATCAACGATCTTCCCGAGGAGCAGCGGATCGAACTCTCCAAGCGGCGCTCTGCATGGACGCTGTCCCAGATGCTGCACGGCGAGCAGGGGGCGATGCTCTGCTGCGGACAGCTCGTGGAGGTCGTCCCGGACATCGACGGCAAGCTCTACGCCTCCACCCAGGTCATCGATGAAGCGCGTCACGTCGAGGTCTTCCACCGCTACATCCAGCGCCTCGATCGGGTCTACCCCCTCATGGGCGCCGTGAGGGATCTGCTGAACGCGGTGTTGGAAGCCGATACGTGGCAGAAGAAGTGCCTGGGCATGCAGGTCATCGCAGAGAGCGTCGCCATGGGGGGCTTCAAGATGATGAAGGAGGGGACCAACGACGAGGTCCTCAAGCAGGTGGTGGAGCTCACCGCCCAGGATGAGGCGCGCCACGTCTCCTTCGGCTTGATCTACATGAAAGAAGAGCTCCCGAAGATGTCGGAGCCGGAGCGCGACGAATTGGAAGACTTCGCGCTGGCCGCCCTGCGGATCATGTGCGACCCGGAGCGGCAGATGGAGACCGCCGAGCCGCTCTTCGACATCTTCCGTGAGGTGGGCATCGACATGAACGTCGCGATGGAGGAGATGCAGACGAAGTACGCTGACCCGGAGTTCGTGGCGAGTCAGCCGAACCCCTTCAAGATGTACGCCGTACCGCAGCTCGACCGACTCGGACTCATCACCGACCGGACGGCTCCGGCGTATCGTGCGATGGGACTGCGCGACTAGGGAGCCCCTCGACACGACCGACGCTCGCACTCGTGCGACCGCGAAGCGAGAACCCGAGCGGTTAGCGAAGCCAAGAGGAGTCGTCACTGGAAGCTCCAGCGCCGCCGGAGGTGTCCATCCGGCGGCGCTTGCCCGTGTCTGTTATCAATATCCGGCTAGTCACCCACGAGGATGCAATAACCATGGCCACCGAGGACCACGATTCGACCGAAACCGTTCCGGACCGGAACGCACCTGGATTCGACGCGGAGGTGTTGCGCACTAAGTACCGCGAGGAGCGGGACAAGCGATTCCGCGCAGACGCCAATGACCAGTACGTCGAGGTCAAGGGGGAATACGCCCGTTACCTGGATGATCCCTACGTCGATCCCGGCTTCGAGCGTGAGCCGCTCACGGACGAGGTCGAAGTGGCGGTGATCGGAGGCGGATTCGGCGGAATTCTGACCGCCGCGCGGCTGCGCGATGAAGGGGTCGAGGACATCCGGATCATCGACAGTGCCGGCGACTTCGGCGGCACCTGGTACTGGAACCGCTACCCCGGCGTGGCTTGCGACATCGAGTCCTATATCTACCTGCCACTGCTCGAAGAAACCGGCTACATGCCCAAGCAGAAGTACGTCACCGGGGCCGAGATCCTCGAGCACAGTCAGAGGATCGCGAGGAAGTACGATCTCTACCGGGATGTCTGCTTCCAGACCAAGGTGACGGAGTTGCGGTGGGACGAGGACGCCGCCCGCTGGGTCATCTCGACGAACCGTGGTGATCGCATCAAGGCCCACTACGTGTGCATGGCGCTCGGGGTACTCAATAAGCCGAAGCTGCCCGGGGTCCCCGGGATCGAGAAATTCAAGGGCCACGCATTCCACGCCAGCCGCTGGGACTTTGCCTACACCGGCGGCGATTCCGACGGAAACCTGACGGGACTGCGCAGCAAGCGCGTCGGCATCCTCGGAACCGGTGCGACGGCGGTGCAGTGCGTGTCGCACGTGGGCGAGGCCGCAGAGCACCTGTACGTGTTCCAACGCACGCCGTCGTCGATCGACGCGAAGAACAACGATGCCACCGACCCGGAGTGGGTGAAGACCCTGAAGCCCGGCTGGCACCAGCATAGAATGGACAACTTCCAGATCCTCACAGCGGGTGGCTATCAGGCAGAGGATCTGGTGAACGACGGCTGGACCGAGATCATTCGCAAGCTCCTCAGCATGTTCCAGCAGGAAGACGACCCCGACGTGTCGCCCGACGCCGCGATGAAGAAGATGGAGACGGCGGACTTCGAGAAGATGGAGCAGATCCGAGCCCGGGTGGATTCCGTCGTGAAAGACAAGACGACCGCGGAAGCCCTCAAGCCCTTCTACCGCCAGTTCTGCAAGCGCCCGTGCTTCCACAACGAGTACCTGCCGACCTTCAACCGTGACAACGTCACGCTCGTGGATACGCAGGGCAAGGGAGTGGAGCGCGTGACGGAGAAGGGCGTGGTGGTCGACGGCAGGGAATACGAGTTGGATTGCCTGATCTACGCCAGTGGCTTCGAGGTCGGAACCGACTACACGCAGCGGGCCGACTACCAGATCTACGGGCGGGGCGACCAGACCTTGACGGAGAAGTGGGCCGATGGCTTGCGCACACTACACGGCATGCACACGCACGGTTTTCCAAACTGCTTCTTCATCATGAGTATCTACCAGTCCGGCTTCACCGTGAACTTCACGCACATGCTCAATGAGTCGAGCAAGCACCTCGCCTACACCATCAAGCGCGCCATCGACAAAGACGCGCGGACGGTCGAGGTTTCGGAAGAGGCCGAGAACGAGTGGGTCGATACGATCATCAACACCGCGAGCTTCGGAACCGAATTCCAGCAGAGTTGCACTCCCAGCTACTACAACAACGAAGGGCAGCCCGGGGAGGCGAGCCAGCAGAACGGCTTCTTCTTCGGCACGCCAGGAGAGTTCGAGAAGATCCTCCATGACTGGCGTACCGACGGCGAATTGAAAGGACTGGACGTAAACCAATGACTCAGAGCTTCTTCGATCCTTCCCGCTACAAATGGCGGGAAGTCACAGGTGAACCCGAGCTTTCCTACAAGGTTCAGCATGATTACACCATTCTTGGCCACGACCTGGACGCCGGTACCCTCGACATGGTGGTGCGGTGGAAGGGGGACGGCGGTCATTGCATGATCCATCGACACACCGCGACCACGACCATTCTGGTGCTCGAGGGCGAACAGCATCTGTGGGATCTCGAACCCGACGGGACTCGCTTCAACCAGAGGATGCGCCGCGCCGGCGACTACGCACTGACGTTGGCAGGTGCGCCGCCTCATCTCGAGCGAGGGGGAGACGAGGGCGGGACGGTCTTCTTCGGAAATCACTCCAGCAATGGGCTCCTCTACGAATATTTCGACGAAGACATGAACATCCTCGCGGAGGTCTCGATGGAATTGCTGATCAGCGACTTTGCGGAGAACACCTGATCGAGCTACCGAACCCGCATACCGAATCTTTCGTGTCTCATGACCCGTCAAGGCATATGGGAGTCGGTTTCGAGGGGGGCATCGACTCGGTTATTCAAGGAGAAGATATGTCGCCGCAGCCCGCAACCGATCAGCGTCCATTGCTTGTCGAGCGCCAGGGTGCGGTCGAGACTTTCATCATCAATGACGCCCCGCGAAATCGTATGGGTCTCGATTTCATGGATGCGTTGGAAACGGAAATCGAGCGCGTCGCTCGAGACTCCGGCGTACGCGCGATCGTGATCCGCGGCGCGGGTGAAGAACACTTCTCGGTGGGAATGGACCTCAAGCAACTTCCCAAGGGAATCGCTCGAATGGGGAGCGCAGAGGCCGTTTTCGACCAACGGCTGCGCGTCCTCCGTGCCATCGAGAATCTCCCGAAGCCTGCAATCGCCGTTCTCTACGGATACTGCCTCGGCGGGGGACTCGAACTCCCGCTCGCGTGCCATTTCAGGTTGGCTGCCGCCGAGGGAGCCAAGATCGGACTTCCGGAGCTCGACCTGGGCAGCGTTCCCGCATGGGGCGGCAGCGCGCGATTGACCCGCTGCATCGGACGTGATCGCCCGGAAGCGTTGCGGATCGGCCTGGTGAGTGAAGTCTGGCCGCTCGCCGAACTCTTCCGGCGGGCGCACGACCTCGCCTCCGAATTGGCGGAAATGCCCGCCGTCGCGGTGGCGGGTGTCCTGCGCTGTGTCGTCGGGGCGGGCGAGAAGTCACTCGAAGAGGGCATCGCGGAAGAACGACGGGCGGTGCTCTCGACGATGGGCACACCGGACCAACGAGAAGGAATGCAGGCGTTTCTCGAGAAGCGAAAGCCGCGTTTCAATACCGAGCCCTGACGGCCAATCGGCCGCCAGCACCTCCTAACCCGGTGGCGGGATGGCGAGCTTCCGGGCCGCGTCCAGAAGACTGGCGTTGTCGGGCCGCAGCTTGTAATCGGGGTTGGAGTAGACCCACCGGATGGTGCCACCCGGCTCGACGAGAAAGACACTGGGCACGGGCAGCTGGTGGTGACTGTGCCCTGACGCAGCCTCCAGGTCGATGCCGTAGCGCGCGTACCGGGCTACCTCGTCCTCGTCGAGCTGGTAGACGATTCCGAACGCACGCGCCGCAGCGAGCGAGCCGTCGGAGTAGAGGGTGTAACCGAGGCCGTGCTTGTCTCGACTCTCCATCAGCGCCGACGGTTGATCGGCGCTGATGGCAATGACGGGAAACCCCAGGTCCGAGAGCCTCGACTCCAGCTTGCGCAACTCGCCGAGCTGCGTATTGCAGTAGGGTCACCAGCCACCGCGGTAGAAGACCAGCAACGCACCCCGCTCGCGCAGCTGTTTCGCGAGGTCGATCGGTTCTCCCCGCATCGTCACGACTTGGACCGACGGAACCCGGCTGCCGGGTGCCAACGGCTGGACGGCGTCGGCTGCCTCGTACACGCGGTCCACCGATTCGATCGCGCATGCGGCCGAGAGCAGCGCCGCGACCAAAGCCGGGATCCCAATCAGGGTGAGCTTCCTCGATCTCACGGGAGAGAATCTAGCACCCGGGAGTACCACCCGGGCTGATCGATCGGTTCCAGTAGCGGCGCAGAATCTCGATCTGGTGGACGAGTGCGCCGCCGGTGGCGATCAGCGCGCCCAGGCCGATCCAGCCCCAGCCCCCGTCGATGCGCACGACGAGTGCGAGTAACAGCAGGCCGGCCACGATCGCAGCGGGCTGCGCGAGGTCGCGTCGGCTGGTGGGGGACATCGCTTCGAAGAAATCGCGATTGTCGGGGTCAAGGCGTGCGCGCTTGAAGGCTGAATGGCTCGCGAAGGTCGACAGCGCGAAGATCATGGCGAAGCCCGCGAACCAGAACGACAGAGTCTCGGGCCCCATCAGGTCGACCACAGCGAACTCGAGGACCCCGATGGCAAAGGGCAGCGCCGAGTCCTGGATCGACGGCACCCAGCTAACGCGCATCACGATGCTCGTGTAGAACAGCCAGACCAGGAAGATGCCCAACATCAGCACAGCCGCCTGGACCCAGCCCACGACCGCGCTGATGCCGCCGTCCCAGAGATAATCGCTCCCGCGCAGCCTGCTCCACAAGAGCTCCAGGGCCAGGGCCTGGATGATGCTGAGCAACGTCAGCAATACGGAGGGAAAGTGGTCCTTGGTCCGCTCGCGAATCGTCTGCATGCACCCTCCTGTCACCGGAGGTTGTAACAGAAAATGGAAGGGGAGGATCAGGTGCTACGGTATCCGATTCAGATCCGCCTCCACCCACGAGGAGCATCCAGCATGAAAGCGACCGTCATCTTGATCCCGATCATCGCCGTTCTCTTCTGCGCCCCTGCCGCCATGGCGCAGGAGTCGCTGCTCGACTACGTCAAGAATTCCTGTCAGGAAGATCTCGATAAATATTGCAAAGCGGTGACTCCCGGAGAAGGGCGCCTCGCACTGTGCCTGGCCGCTCACGAAGACCACATCAGCGAACGCTGTCAGTTCGCACTGTACCGAGGTGCGGTCGCACTCGAGCAGGCCATCGCGGCCATCAGCTATGTCGCGAGCAGCTGCAGCG
>JAFDEI010000308.1 GCA_019310425.1 Deltaproteobacteria bacterium
TCATATGAGTTCGAGAGAACTCTCGAAGCTGCGTGAACTGACGGGGCGCCTCGAAGACATGCTTGTCGAGGTTGCCCACACGCAGCTTCTCCGCCAAGCCATAGGCATCCCGCTTGTCGCTCTTCGGGCCTCGGCTCGTCGTGATACCCGCCACCACGAGTTCGTCGACATGTGGACTCAGCGTCTCGTAGAGCCAAGCACTCTGAAGTCCCTCCTCCATCACCAAGTGTTTGTGTCCGGGAATCATTCGAATGGCTTCGACCAAGGCCTGGCCGTTCGTCTCGACCGGAAAATCCTTCAGCTTCCGGCCCTTCTCGGAAATCACCGCCAGCGTGCAGCTGGCTGCATGCACGCCCATCCCGATGTAGCGTTCCATCTACTCGCCGCCTAGCGGCGGCTCCCTCCCTTCGTTGGGTGTTGTTGATCTCTCAACTCGAGGATGTCCAACGATGCCGGGAGGCACCAACCTTCCTGTTCTCCGGGGCCTAAGTTGCGGTTCGCAGACGCCATGGCCCTATGATGCTTATACCCGGCCAGCATTTCTTCTTCGATATTGGCAACGGCGATTCACTGGCTTTTTTCTGGTTGCCCGACGCTCCCGAGGCCGCACCCGGTGTCGCCGCGCCCGACGCACGGTGGGGCGCGGATCGGCCGTCTCGGCGCACGGTTCGATGAACCACGTCGCCTTCGACGTTCCCGCCGAGCAGATCGAGGAGTACCGCGACAGGCTCATCGCCAAGGGCGTCGAGGTGACCGAAATCATCAATCACGACAACTCAGCCGCACAGGTGAGCCGCACGCTGACCGACGACGTCTTCATCCGCTCGATCTACTTCTTCGATCCCGACGGTATCATGCTCGAGTTCGCCTGCTGGACCAAGCAGCTCGGAGCCAACGAGGCGCACCGCAAGCCCGCGACCGAGCGAGACCGCGAGCGCTATCTCGCGACGCTGACGCAGAACGCCAACGCGGCGGCCGACGCCGCGGTCAAAGCGGCGGCGAAGGCCAAAGCCTGATTTCGACCCTGCCGGCTCGCGTGGCTCAGCATTCGCATGGGTCGCCCGATCAGGAGGGCCGAGAAGATATTGCGTAGAGTGTAACTTTATACTTTGCACTTTGTCGATTCTCCTGTAGATTTTCCGTGGATGACGCTCCCGAGGCGTTGGGGCCCGGGCGACGCACACAGGAGAACGTGTGGGCGAGATGAGCGATCTGGTCGCACGCAGCGGGGTGGAGAAATCCACCATCCAGCACTACCTGCGCGAGGGGCTACTGCCGGAGCCCGCGGAACGTCCGCACCGCAACATGGCTTACTACAGCCCGGCCGTGGTCGAGCGGATCGGGCTGATCCGCAAACTCCAGAACGAGCAACGCCTAACACTCTCGAAGATCAAGCAACTCCTCGCCGGCCATTCGAGCACCGCTGAACTCAGGCATTGGCTCGCACGCCAGGACCTCGTGCCGGAACCCGTCACACAACCAGTCAGCCGCGACGAATTGCTGTCGCAGAGCGGAATCGGCAGCAGCCAACTCGACCGACTGGAACAACTCGGCTTTCTTCGCCCGACCCGGGAGGAGCAGTCGCTGCTCTACTCCCCGAACGATGTCGCCGTCGTACGATCCGTCGCAGCCATGCGTCGTGCCGGGCTCAACGAAGACAACGGCTTCCAGCTCGACGACATGCTCCTTTACCTGGACGCTATGCGAAGGCTGGTGATGGAAGAGCTCGCGCTCTTCAGTCGCGCGATGGGCGACGCCGGTCGCGAGAAGATCGTCGAACTCGCGGAGGCCGGGATCGAAGGAACGACCGGGCTCTTGTTGGGTCTTCGTCGGCGAATCCAGTTGGATCTGCTGGTGGAAGACGATGGAACAGAGCCCGAATGATCTAGCGGTCTGGCGGGACAGGAGGATCGAATATGCGTGCTGCCCTATTGCGCGGCAAGGCACAGCCGCTCGAGATCGTCGATCTCGAGATCGCCCC
The DNA here is from genome assembly GCA_019310425.1 of Deltaproteobacteria bacterium. Lineage (GTDB taxonomy): Bacteria > Myxococcota_A > UBA9160 > UBA9160 > SMWR01 > JAFDEI01. Next base: position 1,982 of record JAFDEI010000308.1, read on the forward strand.
GCCCGCCCCGGGCGAGGTCAAGATCCGACTCGTCGCCAGTGGCATCTGCCGTAGCGATCTATCGGTCACCACTGGGGTGCTGAAGTCGCCCATGCCCGTCGTGCTCGGCCACGAAGCCGCGGGAATCGTCGAGGAATTGGGTGAAGGCGTGAGCTCGTTGAAGCGGGGAGATCGCGTCGTCGTCTCCCTCTCGCCCGCGTGTGGCGAATGCCTCTTCTGCAACGAGGGCGCCCCCAACCGCTGCTTCCAGATGGCGCCGGGCATGATCGGCTCGACCATGCTCGACGGCAGCAACCGGCTCTCACAGAACGGTGAACGCATCTACCAGCTCTGCGGTGTCGCGTCCTTCGCGGAAGAGGCCATCGTCTGCGCGCGCTCGTGCATTGTCGTCGACGACGACGTACCCCTCGAACGGGCCTGCCTGCTCGGATGCGGTGTGCTCACCGGTGCTGGCACGGTCTTCAACTTCCCCGACATCAAGCCGGACACCAGCCTCGCCATCATCGGTTGCGGCGGCGTGGGTCTCGCGGCAATCCAGGCCGCGCGCATCAAGGGCGTGGCACCGATCATCGCAATCGACATCGACCCGGCGAAGCTCACGCTCGCAAAGGAGCTGGGTGCCCACCACGCACTCGACGGAAATGACGACGTACAGAAGGCAGTCCGCAAGCTCACCGGGCTCGGCGTGCACACAGCGATCGAGGCCATTGGAAACGTGGCGACGATGGAGTCGGCATGGGAGATGTTGCGGCCCGGCGGACTCGAGATCGCGGTGGGCATGCCGCGCGCCGGCGAGAAGATCCCGATTCGCGCGGGCGGCCTGTTTCTGGAAAAACGACTCGCCGGCTCCACCTATGGCAGCTCGGACCCGCGGCGCGACATCCCGCGGCTGCTGGCTCACATCCGAAACGGCGAGTTCCACCTCGACCCCCTGGTGTCCGAGGAGCTGCCGCTCGAACGTGCGCAGAGCGCGCTGGACGACCTGGCGGCGGGCCGCGGTGCACGCCACGTGATCGTCTTCGACCACTGATCATCAACCACCAACCGACGCCATTGCGCCGCTGGAGAAGACAATGAAATTCGGATTGCTCCACCTCTTCGAGAGTCCTGCAGGACGAAGCGAAAAACAGATGCTCGACGAGCAGGTGCGGCTCATGGAAACCGCCGAGGACTACGACTTCGACTCTGTTTGGCCGGCCGAACATCACTTCAGCGAGTACGGCGTATGCGGCTCTCCCGCCTTGAATCTCGCCGCCATCGCGCGAACGACGAAGCGAGTCAGGCTCGGCACCGGCGTGGTGGTGCTCCCCTTCCACCACCCGGTCCGCGTCGCCGAGGACTTTGCCATGCTCGATCAGCTCTCCGGTGGGCGCGTCGAGTTCGGCATCGGACGCGGCTACCAGCCCGTCGAGTTCAACGGCTTTGGCGTCGACCAGACGCGCAGCCGCGAAATCTTCGACGAATCGATCGAAGTGATCCGCCGCTGTTGGACCGACGACAAGCTGAACTTCGAGGGCAAGCACTATCAATTCAAGGATCTGGACGTACGCCCGAAGCCGCTGCAACAACCCCATCCCCCGATCTGGATGGCCGCGCTGTCCGAGGAGACCTTCGAGAAGGCCGGACGCCTCGGCTTCAACCTGTTGCTCTCGCCCGTCTTCGGGGGTTCGCTGCAGGGCGCGGCGGATCGCATCAAGCAATACCGCGAATCGCTGGCGAAGCACGGCCATGATCCGGAGACGCGCAAGGTGGGCGCACTGGTGATGGCCTACGCGGGCCAGACCCAGGAACGAGCACGGGAAGAATTCTCGAAGCCCGTGATGTGGTATTTCCGCACGTTCGGCAAATACGTGGCACCGAAAGTGGGGCAACCCGCCATCGAGGGGTACGAGTGGTACACCACGATGCGCGACGCGGTGAACGTCGTGCAGTGGGATGAGTTGCTCGAGCACGGAGCGGTCATCTGCGGCGAGACGGATTACGTGACCGAACGGATCGGTGAGCTAAAGGAGATGACTGGAATCGATCACTTCCTGGGATGGACGCGACTCGGTGGCATCTCGGACGAGCTCATGCTCGGCCACATGGAGCGCATGCGCGACCACGTGATGCCCAGTCTACGATGATCGACTTCGACCTGGGCAACGAACTGGAACTCATCCGCAGCACGGCACACGAGTTCGCCGGGGACCATCTGCGACCCGGGCTGCGCGAAAATGAGAAAACACGCGGGGTTTCCAGCGCGACGCGCGACGCCTTCGCAGAGATCGGATTCCAGGGACTCGAGTGTCCCGAGTCGTTGGGCGGCAGCGCTCTCGGCGCTCTTGCGCGCTGTGTCGTCATGGAGGAACTGGGTGCGGCCGACCCGGGCGCCGCGCTGGCCCTCGACGGCCTCGGCCCCGCCCTCTACCCACTCGCCGAGCTGGGCGGCGAAGATGCCCTGACACGCTTCGCCCGCCCGGTTCTCGACGAGCTGCCCTGACACGCTTCGCCCGCCCGGTTCTCGACGAGCCGGGAGCGCGCGCGGTTCTGGTGTGGACCGGCAAGGGCAGCCGAGCGCAACTCGAACTCCGGGGCAACACGATTCGAGGTCGCATCCCCTGGGTCCCCAGCGAGCGGGTCGACCTGCTGGTCCTGCTCGACGAAGAGGGCTGCCGCGTGGTGGAGAGCCGAGTGCACTGCCAGCCCGTTCGCGGAAGTGGATTGCGCGCCGCCGGGGCAGCCGAACTTCAACTCGAGGAGGCGAAGGTCGCTGCACACTTCAGGGACGAGAAGGCGGCCCAACGCGCGCTCGCCCGCGCCAGGCTCTACATTACGGCGCTTCTCGTCGGCGTGATGCGGGAGTCCGCCCTCTTTTCCCGCCAATACGCGCTCGACCGGGTGGCCTTTGGCAAACCGATCGCGCACCACCAGGCACTGGCCTTCCTGATCGCCGACATGGCGATCGCCGTCGACGGCTGCCGACTACTGATGTTCGAAGCGGCCTGTCGGATCGACAAGGTCGAGGGAACTGGAGTGAGCGAAGGTCTGGATGACAACGAAGTGCTGTGCAGCACCGCGGAAGCCGCCGAGGCCGCTGCCAGCGCATTCCTCGAAGCGGCCGAGCAGGCGATGTTCGTGACACCCAATGGTGTCCAGATTCTGGGCGGACACGGATTCATGCAGGACTACCCGGTGGAGAAGATGATGCGCGAAGCCCGCGCGCTCTCGCTCCTATTGGGAGGTGTCGACCTGGCCCGCGAAGAGGCCGGCCGCGAACTCGCAACGAGGCAAGGCCACATTCCGCTCAGCTTGGAGGCCTCCCCGTGAAACTCAGCATCGACGCCGCCACGCAGAAGCGACTCAGCATGATCCGCGGAATTGGCGAGAGTCAGATCCGTCCGGTCGGCCTCGAAGCCGACCGCCTCGGCCGACCCGTGCCCCCCGACCACACCTTCTTCCAGACTCTCATCAAGATCGGGCTGGGGCGAACGCGCTGGGACGGCAAGGCGGAAGCGGAGGACCGACTGAAGCGGGAGAGCCGCGACCCGAACGCGCAGGCACAGGTCGGCGCCTCGCGCGGCATGCTCTGCATCGCCGAAGAGATGTCCTATTGGGATCGCGGCGTGGCAGTCGCCTTCCCGGGTCCCGGCCTGGGCGATCCGCCGATCAGCAGTATGGGGACGGCGGAGCAGAAGCAGCGCTTCCTCGGCCCCTTCCTGAATCCGAAGCGAGCCATCTGGGGTTCCTTCGCAATGACCGAGCCGAGTGCGGGGTCGGATGTCGCAGCGATCAAGACCGCCGCGCGCAAGGACGGCGATCACTGGATCCTGAACGGCGCGAAGTCATTCGCCGCTCACGCGAGCCGCGCCGAGTGGATCGTCGTGTGGGCGACCATCGATCCTTCGCTGGGGCGTGAAGGGCATCGTGCCTTCGTCGTCGAGCGGGATACACCCGGACTCGGGGAGTTCAACGTCGAGCGCAAAATGGGACTCAAGGCCTACGAGTCTACTTCTTTCACGCTTCGCGATTGCCGCGTTCCGGCCGCCAATCTATTGGGTGGCGAGGACTACTACGCGCGCAAGGCCGGGTTCAAGGGGGCGATGAAGTCCTTCAACGCCACGCGCCCCCTCGTCGCGATCATGGCGGTCGGAATCGGGCGGGCGGCGCTCGACGCCTCGATCGCCTTCGCGCGCGAAAACGACCTGCTGGATCAGACCCGCGTCCGCGATCGCCTGGAACGCGTCCGCCGCCGACTCCGTGCGGCCCGCCTACTGTGCTGGCACGCGGCCTACCTGGCCGAC
>JAFDEI010000132.1 GCA_019310425.1 Deltaproteobacteria bacterium
CACCACCCGGATCGAACTACCGGCTGCACATGTTCCGGTGACGCGTCGCTGCAACGCCGTGTGGGCGGCGCCGTCGAGGTCGTGGGTCGAGACTTCGCTCGCCACCTCGGCATCACGCGCGATACCGGCTGGAATCTGGCCGTCGGCCGCGATGTCGAGCAACTCTCCGAACGAGGTCGTCTTGCTGTGATGCACACTCGGAAGGGCCGCGTGGGCGGTCAGATCGCCGAGCACGAGCGAAGTCGACTCGAGACTCGAGATGCGTGTGTGCTGGTCGTTGGATTCACCGACCAGCACGGCGAAGTTCGCGTTCACGTCGTCCGCATCGGCGATCGTGCCGTTGCTGAAGATGAACGGCATCGAGATGGGGGTCGCGTTGGCGACGAGCGGCGCCAACACGAGCGCCACGACCTCGCGAACAGCCCGGGTCGCCGCCGCGCGATCAGTCCCGCGATGATCAACGACAAGGCCAGGATGCCCAGAGCGGGCAGTGAAAGCATTGGGACCTCAGGTGCGCCGCCGCCCCACAGCATGGTCCCCCATTCTTCTGAGCCCCAATCGGCATTGGCCAGTCCAGGCAGCGCGAAGAGCCCGCCGAGAATGGCGCCGACTGTGGCGGGGATTCGGTTTCGCCCGCCCGCGTGCTGCGTCGGCCGGGAGTTCGATCGTGCGAGAGGGTTGGAATGCATCAGATTCTCCTGATTCGATCCAGTCAATGAACGTTGCAAGGGCGACCTGGCGCCCTCTTCGTGCGGAGCGGAATTGCCGAGATCGCAATTCCCGCTGCGACGCATTCGAGCCACGCAATTCGGGATCGAATTCGTTGCCGAGAGAATTAAGTTCATCTTCTCCCTCTCGGGGCGCCGTGGCAACAACAAAATGAGTTGACCAAGGCGGCCGAATTTCCGGTGGGATTTCCCTCTCCGGAGGGTCCGATGGCTGGGGTCCGGGTCACCCGTTCTGGGCGGTGCAGAGCGTTGGCCTCCGCACCGCTATATTGAAACGGCCCGAACTCACCCATTCGAGTGAAACTCCGTGGATCAGCGGCGGCGGGTCGTCAGGTGTGGCTGCGCTGCGGCGACAGGCCCGCGAACTCGGGGTCTGCCGCGGGCTGCGAGGCTCGCTCACGGCCGAGGAAGGCGGCGATGTCGTCGAGGATCACGTAGCCGCACGGTACCAGGAAGAGCGTCATCACCGATGCGTACAGCACGCCGAAGCCCAGCGAGATCGCCATCGGGATCAGCGGGCGCGCGGGGACCGCGGCCTCGAACATCAGCGGCAGCAGTCCGATGAAGGTCGTGACCGAAGTCAGCACGATCGGGCGGAAGCGCAGGACTCCGGCGGTCGTTACCGCCTCCAGGAATTCAACTCCCCGTGCACGTCGTCGGTTGATGGTATGGACCAACACCAGTGATGCGTTCACCACCACGCCGGAAAGTGCCACGATGCCGAGAATCGAGAAGAAGACGACGTCCCAGCTCAGGATCAGGTGGCCGAGGATTGCGCCGACGGCTCCGAATGGGATCACGCTCATGATCACGAGCGGTTGCGTATAGGATTTCAACGGGACCGCGAGCAGTGCGAAGATGAGCAGTAGCGCGAGCAGGGCGCCGATCCCCAGGCCGACCATGGCGTCGTCGCGCTCGCGCTGCTCTCCGCCGAGCCGGTAGCTCACGCCGGGGTAGTCGGCGAGGATTACGGGCAGGTCCGTTACCAGGTCGCTGAGCACCTGCTCGGGTGTCGCGATGGCACGGTCGACGTCGCCCGTGACGGTCACCACGCGTTCGCGATCGGTGCGCTGGATCGTTGCATAGCCGCGCGTGAGTGTCGCCTCGGCTACCGCGGCGAAGGGCACCTCGATGCCCTCGCTGGTGCGGATCCGCATCTCTTCCAGCGAACCGAGTGACTGTCGCTCTTCCTCGGGATAGCGGACCATGACGCGCACGTCGTCCCGCCCGCGTTGGACGCGCTGGACTTCTTCGCCGTAGAAGGCCTGGCGCACCTGGCGGGCGAGATCCTGTTGCGTGAGCCCGAGCGGTCGCGCTTGGTCGCGCAGCGCGAGCTGCACCTCCTGTTTTCCCGCTCGGAACGAATCCGCGAGGTCGTGGACGCCCCGGTAGGTCGCGAGCTTGCTCCGGACCCGGCTCGCAGCTTCCGCGAGGACCTCCATCTCGCCGCCGCGCAGCTCGATGTTGATGGCCTCACCCGCCGAGAAGGCCATGGTGCTGAAGCTCAGCTCGACCGCACCGGGGATCGAGCCGTTGAGTTCGCGCCAGCGGCGCGCGATGACGGATGTTTCGATCTCTCGTTCGTGCGACGGCGTGAGTTCGAGCCCGACCTCGGCCAGGTGGGCGCCACCCGCGGCCATCGCGGGTGCCTGCGGCCCCGACCGCGCGAGCTGCTCGCCGATCGACGAGAAGGTGTGGACGACGATCGAGGGTCCGTCGATCTCGGCATCGAGCTCCGCCTGGAGGGCCTTGGCGGAGCGTTGCAGCTGTGCGACCGCGCGTTCGGTGTGCTCGAGCGGGATGCCGCGCGGCATGTCGAGGGCGGCGAAAACGATGTCGCCGTCGACCGAGGGGAAGAACTGGTAGCGCATGCGGCCGCTGGCAAAGAGCGCGGTGGTCAGGATCAGCACGCCGACCGCGCAAGCCACCGTCACGTAGCGCCACTCGATCGCGGAATCGAGAGCGCGACCGTAGCTGTTGCGCGCGAAGCCTTCGAGGCCGCCGGCCATCGAGCCCTGGAACGCGATCCAGCGCGCGACGAAGCGGTTGGGTTCGCCGCGCTTCGAACGCGTTCGCCGGTGGGCGAGGTGCGACGGCAGGACGAGTTGCGATTCGACCAGCGAGAAGAACAGGCAGAGAATCGCCGCATAACCGATCACACCGAAGAATTGGCCCATGCGGCCGGGTACCAGGATCAGCGGCAGAAAGGCCGCCACGGTGGTCAGTACGCCGAAGATCACCGGGACGCTGACCTCCTGGGTGCCGCGGATGGCGGCCTCGATCTGGTTCTCGGCAGCTTCTTCGTGGGTGTGGACGCTCTCGCCGATCACGATGGCGTCGTCGACCAGGATTCCGAGCACGAGGATGAAGGCCATCACCGTCAGGGTGCTGATCGAGATGCCGAAGGCGGGGAAGCACGCGACGGCGCCGAGCAGCGCGATCGGAACGCCGGCCGCGACCCACATGGCGAGGCGGAAGCGGAGGAAGAGTGTGAGGATCAGCATCACGAGGAAGAGACCGCTGCGGGCGTTGCGGCCCAGTGTTTCGAGGCGCACCACCAGGTCCGTCGACTCGTCGTTGAAGATCACCACGTGGACGCCCTCGGGGAGCGACGCTTTGAATGGACCGATCCAGTCTTTGACCGCCGCGGCCGCATCGAGCATGTCCTCGTCGCCGATCAGTTTGACGTCGATCACGAGCGCGGGCAGACCGTTGAACTGGCTGCGCACGTCCGAGTCCTCGAAACCGTCCACGATCGTCGCGATCTCAGCGAGACGAACGATGGTGCCGTCATTGCGGGTGAGCACGATGATCTTCTCGAACTCGCCGCCCTGGTACGCCTGCCCGATCGTGCGGAGCAGGATCTCGCCGCCCGGCGTCTTGACCGAACCGCCGGGCAGGTCGATCGAAGAAGCCCGGACCGCCTGCGCGACCTGATCGAACGTGAGGCCGTGCCGCCGCAGCGATTCTTCCGAGACCTCGAGCGAGATCTCGTAGGGGCGATCGTATTTGAGCTCGACCTGTGAAATGCCCGGGAGTCCCGCGATCTCATCGTGTGCGCGTTGGCCGATGGTCTTGAGGTCCTTCTCGCCGAGTTCGCCCGAGATCGCGACCTGGAGCACGCGGCGCGCGACGATCAGCTTGGAGACTTTCGGCTTCTCGGCGTCGATGGGGAACGAGTCGATGCCGTTGATGCGGCTCTCGATCTCGTTGACGCCGGCGTCGACGTTCGAGCCCATCACGAACTCGACGAAGATGACGCAGGCTCCCTCGACGGCACGAGTGTTGACCCGGTCGACGTCGGGCGTACCTTCGATTTCTTCCTCGACTCGCAGACAGATCGACTCCTCGATCTCCTCCGGCGATGCGCCCGGGTACTCGATGCTGATCTGAGCCATGTCGGTATCGATCGCCGGGAACTCCTCCTGCTTGATCAGCGGCAGTACGAGCAATCCCACGACGACCATCACGAGCATCAGCAGGTTCGCGGCGACCGGGTTGTGGACGAACCACGCGATGATGCGGTTCACGAGGAGCGCTTCGCCGCCGCCGATGACTCTTCGGCGACCGGCTTCACCTGCATGCCCTCGACGACGACCTGGATCGGCGAGACACAGATGCGCTCCCCCGCCGCGAGATTGCTGCGGATCAGGACATCATCGCGATCGATGCGGAGCACCTCGACGGCTCGGGTGTGCAGTCGGTCCGTCGCGTCCACGACGAGCAGGTGGGAGTCGTCGCGCATCGCGTAGCGCGGCACCAAGAGGACGTCTTCGATCACCCGCCCCTCGATCTCGGCCTGCACGAACAGTCCGACGGCGAGCGGCGCGCGTGCGTCCCCCGCTTCTTCGTCGGTCTGATAGGGGTGCTCCACGCGTGCGACCACGTGCACCATGCGACTGCGCGGGTCGATCTCGCCCTCGGTGCGGACCACCCGCCCGAGCCATTCGTGTTCCTCTCCCGCGAAACGCGCTCGCAGGCGGACGCTCGGGCCCTCGTCTTCGTTCGCCTCACGCATGCCGGGCAGGCGCAGGTAGGCGAGTTGATCGTCGGCGACCGGCAGCCGGATCTCGGCGTAGTCGGTGGCGTAGATGGTGGCGATCGCCGCGCCGCGACTCACGAACTGGCCGACGTCGACTCTCTCTTCGCGGACGCGGCCCTCGAAGGGTGCCGTGATCTCGATGCGCACGAGGTCCCACTCGGCCTGTTCGAGTGCCACGCGCGCATCGGCGAGGTTTGCGCGCGCCACGTGATCGGCGCGTTGCGCCGAGCTGAGCTGCTGTGAACTCGCCACCTTGCGTTCTCTGAGCCTGCGTTGCCTGGCGAGTTCGGATTTCGCGAACTCCGCCTCGCCCTCTGCGCGCGCCACGGACGACTGCGCACGCTTCCGCGTCATCTCGTAATCGCGCGGGTCGATTCGCAGCAGTGTCTCGCCCTTTTCGAAGAAGCCGCCCGAAACCAGCGCGGGCGAGACCCAGACGACGCGTCCCGAGACCTCGGGCACGACCGCACTCTCGGTGCGAGGGGCGACCGTCCCCTGGCTGCGTACGGTGAGCATCACGCTGTTCGCGGTTGGTGCGAGAATACGCACCGCGGGGATGGCGCGGTCCGGTGTCACGTTCTCGACAGATGGCGCCGTAGCGACCAGCACGAACGCACCGATTACGGATGCGAGTACGACGAGGGAGGGAATGAGGAGGATCTTCTTCATGATGTTCGACTCCCGGCCGCAGCGCGCAGGTCGCGTTCGGCCGTGATGCTGTCCAGGGTGTTCTTTCGGAATGCGCGCGTGAGTTGGTAGATCGCCTCGGATGCCGCGGCGCCATCGCGGGTTTCCATCGCATCGCGCAGGCGGTGCAGGTGTGGCGCGCGGGTCTCGTGGGGCGCGGGGGTTTCCGGCACAGGCAGTCGGTCCATGAACTGCATCTTCATGCCTCTGCGAATCATCTGAAGTACCGGGTTTTCGCTCGCCTCGACGAAGCGGTCGCCGAGTTCGCGCGTGAGGCGCATGCGCTCGTTCGCCTCGATGTCATCGCTCAGCAGGCGGTCGACGAGTGCGTAGATGGTGGTTCGCTGTTCATCCGTTGCGCGCTCCGCGCACAGGCGCGCGGACATCATGAACAGGCCGGAGAGGGCCTCGAGCACCTGGTCGACGATCGTCGGGTCGGGCGGATCCTCGAGGCCGAGCAGGTGTTCGATCACGTCGAGGCTGGCGTGCTCGACGGGTGCCACGCGCGAGCCCCCGTGTCGGATGTCGGCGAGGCCGAGCTGTTCGAGCTGCTTCAGTGCCTCGCGGACGGCGCCGCGGTGCACCGAGAACCGCTCGGCGAGGTCGCGCTCGGAAGGCAGGCGCTCACCACTCCGGTACTGGCCGCGGAGAATTTCGTCTCGAAGCTCGGCCGCGATGGCCGCACTTCGCGATATGGCTTGCATGGGGTGATTTCTCCGGCGGGCGCGCAGGAGTCGTTGGGCGCCGCTTCGGTCGCCGTCGAGCTTTGCCTTGGTCAGTCCATCATGGTCGGACCAAGACTGTTCGACCAGTGTAGCCGGCTCACGAGCGAAGTCCACGCGCAGCGCCGGAGCGGAAATCCCCGTGGGGAGCGATCTGGGCCATCGCCGGTCAGACCGGGAAGTCGCCCATCTGCGCCGCGACGGCGTCGCGGATCTCCGTGCGTCCGTGACCGACGTTGATGTTCACCAGACCCGACAGGCCGTCGATCACCTCGCTGCAGTCTTCCAGCTGCAGGCGAATTCCCTTGTCTCCCGTGACGATGCGCGGTCCATCCTTTTCATGCTTGCGCCATTCGACGAGCGGGTGAGCAGGTGGGCCTGGTCGAGTGTCTCGAGGTCGGTCATCGGGCGTCTTTTCGGCGCGCGCTGCCGCACGCGCACCTGGTCGCGAGGTCGTCTTCGTGCCGTGTGCATGACCGGAGCATGTGAGTATGTTGTACCAGGATATGGGTCGAGCATGCACCTGCGAGCGTTCGGAGCGGCCATGTCGGAGCTGAGTTCCGTCGCGTGGGTCGGGTCGTGATCGTCGGCGTGCCGAAAGAGTCGAAGGTCGGCGAGTACCGCGTCAGTCTCGTGCCCGAGAGTGTCCGCGAACTCTCGAAGCGCGGTCACCGTGTGCTCGTCGAATGCGATGCGGGCGAGGGTATCCGAGCTCCGGACGCCGCCTACGCGGAAGTCGGCGCCGAGGTCGTTACCAGCGCGGCCGAGGTCTTCGAGCGGTCCGACCTGGTCGTCAAGGTCAAGGAACCCCAGCCCGACGAGATCGCGATGTTGCGACCCGGGCAGGCTCTGTTCACCTATCTCCACCTCGCGCCCGATGTCGCTCAGACGGACGCGCTGATGGCGTCGGGGTGCATCGCGATTGCGTACGAGACCGTCACCGATTCCCGCGGGTCGCTGCCGCTGCTGACGCCGATGAGCGAAATCGCGGGGCGTCTGTCGGTGACAGCCGGGGCGCGTTGCCTCCAGCGCGCGGCGGGTGGAGCGGGCATCCTGCTCGGCGGAGTGCCGGGCACGCCGCCCGCGAACGTCACGGTGATCGGTGCCGGGACCGTCGGCACCGAGGCGGTGCGCATGGCGGTCGGGCTCCTGGCCGACGTGACGGTACTCGACACCTCGTTGCACGCGCTGCGACGCATCGCGGACCAGTTCGAAAATCGAGTCAAGGCATTGCGCGCGACGGACGAAATCACGCGCGCATGCGTTCGCGACGCCGACCTCGCGATCGGCGCGGTGCTGGTGGCGGGTGACGAGGCTCCGAAGCTCGTCGACGCCGAGACGGTGCGCGAGATGCGGCGCGGGTCCGCGATCGTCGACGTGGCGATCGACCAGGGCGGTTGCTTCGAGACCAGCCGGCCCACCACCCACACCGAGCCGACCTATCTCGTCGACGAGGTCGTGCACTACTGCGTGACCAACATGCCCGGCTGCGTGCCGCTGACCGCCTCGTACGCGCTCAACCACGCGACCATCGACTTCGTGTTTGCGCTCGCGGATCGCGGCATCGAGGAGGCCCTGCGCGTCGACCCACACTTGCTCGCCGGGCTCAACGTCATGGGCGGCCACCTCGTCCACGCATCGGTCGCGCACGCACAGCAGCGCGAATTCGCCGAGCCGCGAGACGTCCTCGGCGTCTGAGGTGGGGGTCGCCCCATCGGGCGAATCGGACACAGCTCGGGTCGGTTGCTGATCGTCACAACGTGTCACACTCTGCGGCGGTGAAACTCTGCTGACGAGGAATGACGATATGGCGGTTGAAGCGGCGAAACTGGGATTGGATGAGGGGCGGCTCGCGCGCGTCGGTGAGACGATCGCGGTCGACATCGCTGCGGAGCGATACGACGGCGCGGTGGTGCTCGTCGCGCGCCGCGGCGAAGTCGTGCACCACGAGGCGATCGGCCTTGCCGAGCGGGCGAGCGGGCGCAGGGCCGTCGTCGACGACGTCTTCCACCTCTTCTCGATCGCGAAGACCTTCACCGCATCCGCGACACTCCTGCTCGCCGATCGCGGCGCGCTTCGCCTCACCGACCCGGTTGCCGAGTTCATTCCCGAGTTCGCGGCCAAGGGCAAACAACGCGTCACCGTCGGCCAGTTGATCGGTCACACCGGCGGCCTCCCGCCGGACCTGCCGTTCGTCCAGCCCCAGGATCTCGGCAACACCGAGGCGGTCGCACTCGCAGTTGCGGAGCAGGCGTTGATCGCACCCCCGGGTGAGCGGGTGTGTTACAGCCCGATTGGCGCCTACGCGGTGCTGGCTGAGATCGTGCGCCGCGTCGACGGCGGCAAGCGGTCGTTCCGGCAATTCCTCGACGAGGAGATCTTCGGTCCGCTCGGGATGCGGGACACCTGCCTGTCGCTGCGTCCCGACCTCGCGGCGAGGCGGGTACCCGTCACCGTGCGTGACCACACGCCCGCCATCATTCCCGCCGCGGCCCTCGAGAGCATCAACGTCATGCTGACCGAGAGCTTCGAGATGCCGGGTGCGAGCGCGATCGGCACCGCGGCCGACCTGTTCCGCTGGGGCGAGGCGCTGCGTCGCGGGGGCGAGCTCGACGGCGTGCGAATCCTGTCGCCCGCAATCCTCGAGTTCGCGCTGCGCAACCACACCGGAGCCGAGCCGAACCACATCTACGATTCGATGTGCGAAGCGCGCGGCTGGGACCCGTATCCCTCGAATCTCGGCCTGGGCTTCTTCCTGCGCGGTAGCGAGACCTACACCATGCCATTCGGGCTGACGGCTTCCAGCGGGACCTTCGGTGGGCTTGGGGCGGGCTCGACGATCTTCTGGGTCGATCCGGAGCGCGAGCTGGTCTTCGTCTGCCTCACGAGCGGCACGCTGGAGGACTCGCGAAACTTCGAGCGCATGCAGAAGCTTTCCGATCTGGTGCTGGCGTCGGTCGTCGACTGAGGGGCGGAGGGTTGCGTTCGCGTGTTCTGATGATCGCGTCTGGGGTCGTGGTCGCGGCCGTGGGCGTTTTCGCGGTCGGCTTCAGCCTCGAAGCGACGACGACCGACGAGTTCTGTGTCTCGTGTCACGAAATGCAGGAGAACATCTCGGGCGTCGACGAGGAGCGGCTCCACCTCGCCGGCTCCGGGGAGCTGCACGGTAGTTGCGCCGATTGCCACCTGCCGAAGCCATTCCTGCCGCGACTCCGGCGCAAGTTGCGCGCGGGCGCGGAGGTCTATCACCACCTCCTCGGAACCCTCGACTCACCCGAGTCGTTCGAAGCCCGGCGGTTGCAGATGGCGCAGCGTGTCTGGGCCGAGATGAACCACAACGACTCCGTCGAGTGCCGCTCGTGTCACGATGATCTGCTCACGGTCCACGAGGGCGAGAGTGAAATCGCGCGTGAATACCACGAGCGCGCGGACGAGGGCGGAATCGGCTGCATCGACTGCCATAAGGGGCTCACCCACCGGATGCCGTCGCCGCCGTCGAGCCGCAGCCGGGAATTCGATCCCGAGCGCTGTTTCGTCTGCCACACCCGGGTGAACGTGCTCGCGACGCCGAGGGCATCTCACGCGAAGTTCGAAGACCTCACTTCGGCCGAGGCGCGTGCGGAATGCAGAAACTGTCATGGCGACGGCGATGATCATGCGGAAGTTCCGATACGCGGCGAGCACGTTCGTTTCGACGCGCCTGCGACCGTGCCCCCCATCGAGCAGGAAGACGCCTGCATCGACTGCCATGCGGCCGACGAGAACCCGCGCTGGCAACTCGCGACCCACGGCTTCAGTGATATGGCCTGCGTTTCCTGCCACAGCATCCACCGGCCCGGAGACGAGCCGTTGCTGCGGTCGCTGCGGGAACCTCTGTGCGCGGACAGCTGCCACCTCGAGATCGTGAGCGACGGCGACGACTCCGAGCCAACGACCGCCGAGGCACGGGACTGCACCACCTGCCACGACCCGCACTCGCCTGGCGGAGGCGAGCGCTGCATGAATTGCCACCCACAGGGCCCCGGCGAACTCGCCGAGGAAACGCCCGAGGCCCGGGCGTTCCACCTGCGCGGCCAGGCCGAGGAAATCCTCTGCGACCAGTGCCACAAGGGCATGCTGCACCGGACTCCGCACGGACGGCTGATCGAGCCCTAGCCCGGGTGGGCCTCCTTTCGGCAGACTCTTACACGGGGTCGCGTTCCTCACCGGGTCGCCCGCGGTGGCGTTTCTCTACCCATCCGGTGGGATCCTCCCGGATCCGCCCGCGTCCCCGACGTCAATCGAGTGGGGCTATGATCCCGGTCATACGACTGCGTGGCTCGGAGGCCTAGCTTGCTTCGGTTTCGCGAGGATGCCGGAGGAGCGCGCACGATGTACCACGCCACGCAGGACGAATTGGAGCATTACGAGGAGCACGGGTTCTTCGTCCGCGAGAAGGTCTTCAATGAAGCTGATCTCGAAGGGCTTCGCGCAGGGGCCGAGAACGTGCACCGGCAGATCCTCGAGGCCGCGAACCGGCCTGACGCGAGCCCGGTCGATCAGGTCGACAACCAGAGATACCAGTCGGTGCTCGGGTCGACGATCAAATGGGAGTGGCAGAACGACTTGCGGGCGGTGCGCTCGATGGAGCCGACCGGGCATCTCGACCAACGCCTCGAAGCGATGCTCGACGATCCGCGCCTGTACCAACCCGTCTGCTCGATCAATCGCTGCAACGCACTCAGCGTCTTCAGCGACAAGCTCAACGTGAAGCGTCCGGGTGGCGCGCCGTTCCCGTGGCATCAGGAGGGGCTCTACTGGGAGAACGGTGCCGAGGATCTCGAGTCGCTCGTGAGCACGCTCACCTACCTCGACGAGTCCAGCAAGGAGAACGGTTGCCTGTGGGTGATCCCGGGCAGTCACAAGAGCGGCAATCTCCAGGGCTTGAAGGATCGCGGCGTGCTCGGTGCTCTCTACACCGACGTCGACTTGATCGACGGCGAGGCCGTGCCGACTGAG
>JAFDEI010000309.1 GCA_019310425.1 Deltaproteobacteria bacterium
TAGGGACCATTCAGCATGAAGAGATTCGGAAACTCGGGAATCGAGATCGCCTTGTAGGAAAACGGCCCCTTCGCCCACGTGTC
The DNA here is from genome assembly GCA_019310425.1 of Deltaproteobacteria bacterium. Lineage (GTDB taxonomy): Bacteria > Myxococcota_A > UBA9160 > UBA9160 > SMWR01 > JAFDEI01. The sequence goes on from JAFDEI010000309.1 coordinate 84, forward strand.
CTCGAGCCTCTGGCCGTCGCGACCCACCACCTCCATCGGTCGCATGAAACGATCGACGCGGAAGCCGGTCGCCAGGATCAGCACGTCCAGCTCGTGCAGCCGGCCGTCGGAGGTTCGCACCCCGGACTCCTCGATTCGCTCGATCCCCTCGGTGACGAGTTCCGCGTTGGGGTGTTGGATCGCCTCATAGAAGTTCTCCGACATCACCAGGCGCTTGCACGCCGCCCGGTAGTTGGGGCGGAGCTTCTCCCTGAGTTCCGGGTCTTTCACGTTGTTGTCGAGGTTGGCTTCACAGGTCGCGTGAATCGCCAGCAGGCTGGGAGAGTCGACCTCATGCAGGATGTTGGCGAATTGGTCGATGAACTGGCGCGTGACCTCGTCTCGGATCTTCTTGATGGCCGCGGGATTCTCTCGAAACTCAGCCTTCTCCGCGTCGGTATAGGCCGGGTTCTGGATGGGCAGGACCCATTGAGGGGTGCGTTGGAAGAGCGAGTATTTCGCCACCTTGTCGACCACGGCGGTCGTGATCTGGACCGCGGTCGAACCCGTTCCGATGACGCCGACGCGCTTGCCTTCGAGCGGCACGTCGTGGTTCCAGCGCGCGGTGTGGAACATCGTGCCCCCGAACGAGTCGAGACCATCGATATCCGGGTAGGCGGGGTGATGGAGAACACCCGTCGCAGCGATGACGAAATCGCCCTCGTCGGTCGATCCGTCGGACATTTCGATCTTCCAACGCCCATCCACGAACTCGCAGCGGGTGATCTCCTTGCCGTACTGAATCCGCGAGTCGACCTCGTAGCGGCGCGCGACATCCTCGAAGTAGGCCTGGATCTCGGCTCCCGGCGAGTGGCGCCTCGAAGTAGGCCTGGATCTCGGCTCCCGGCGAGTGGCGATGGCTCCACTCGGGATTGGGGGCGAAGGAGTAGCAGTACATGTGAGAGGGAACGTCGCAGGCGATGCCCGCATACTCGTTCTCTCGCCAGGTCCCGCCGAGGCGATCGGCCTTCTCGTAGATCGCGTAGTTGTCGAGGCCTGCTTCCTGCAGCTTGATTGCGCTGAGGATTCCAGACATTCCGGCCCCCATGATGATGAAGCGGAGGTCGCTCGAATCTGAATCGGCTGTCATGTCTTCTCCTCGAAACGACGCGGGACCGGGCGAGGATCGGCCGCATCGTGTGTCCTGAAAATTCTGTTCGGCGGGACACTTCGGCGGGCCCGCCGGATGATCGATTGCCTCGAGTCCTTCCTGGCGTAAATCGGAGAATAGCGGGCCATCGGCAGCGGAAGCCTGTCCGCTTCGGTCCCCATCCTGGTCAATTCCGGCCAGCGCCGAGGAGCGCTCAACCACTCTCACGGAACGGAACCGGCAGGCTGCTGGGGTTCATTCGGGAATCGGTCGCTCCTGGACTCATCGAGTATAGTCACCGCCGGATTTCATGTTGACTGGGTCTTCGACGATTCCGTCCCAATGAAGAAGGTGAACCATGCCGTCCAGTGATTTCGCCTCCCATGATCCCGATTTCAGTCGAGAGCAGATAGACCAGTGTGCGCGGATCATCGATGGTCTGAGGAAGATCAACAGCAAGATCGTTCGCCTGGGAGGATCGCTGGATGCTCTGACATCTGCCGGGGATCAGGTAGATGCCTTGCTGGACTCGCTGGCCGAGGTCACTCAGGCGAGAGCGATGGAATCCTTCCGTTTCGAGTTCGATCCGAACCAACCCAACGGGGTGCTCCCGTTCAACGCAGCCACAGGAGAGTTCAACCCCATCGCTCCAAGCATGGAAATGGCGGTAGAAGGGACGACGCTGGTGGCCGATTGCAAGTTCTCCAACTGCCACGAGAGTGCACCGGACACGGTGCAAGGCGGGTTGGTGGCAGCTGTCTTCGATGAACTCCTGGCGATTGCGATGATGGGCAAAGGCAAGGCTGGGCCGACCCTATGGCTCAAAGTGACCTACCTGAAGCCTGCTCCACTCTGTGAAACCCTTCGATTCGAAGTGGATGTGGATGCCATCGAGGGAAAGAAGTTCGCTGGTCGCGGAAGCTGTTACCACGGTGACAGAAAGATCAGTGAGGTCGAGTGCTTGATGCTGGGCTCCTATGACATTCCGATAGTCGGCGGAAGCCCTGAGTGAGGCTCGACATCGGCTGAATGGCCCACAGCACACACAGGCTGCGAAAAGCCTCGAGCGGAGGAAACTCATGTCCAAGGAACGAGTGGAGATGCTCTCCACAGAAACTTCGCTGGAAATGGCCAGGGAGTTGGGTGTTCACGAGCCCATCGCGAAGCTCAACATCTTTCGGACGATGTTTCATCGACCCAAGACCGCCAAGGCGATCTCGGATCTCATCCTCTCCCTGCTATTCGAGGCCGAAATCGAGCACCGCCTGCGCGAGCTCATCATCATGCGCATCGGCTGGGTGACGGGTTCCAATTATGAATGGGCCCAGCACTGGCCCCTGGCGCAAGAGATATTCGGATGCGACAGCGAGGAGCTGCTGGCGCTGCGCAACTGGCGGGCCTCTGAGCTTTTCGACGAGCGTGACTGCGCCGTGTTGACCGCGACCGATGAACTTCTCGAGACTGGTGATCTCTGTGACCAGAGCTGGGCGCAATGCGAGGCTGCTCTGGGGCGCGATGCGAGCATCGACCTCGTCGCCGCGGTGGGAACGTGGCAGCTGGTCTCGAAGTTGGCTCGGGGACTTCGTGTCCCACTGGAAGAGGGGGTTGCCTCGTGGCCGCCCGATGGCAAAGCCTCACCGGCCGAGATCAATGGGCCTGTCTTCGGCTGACAGAGGCCTCGCCGCCTCGCCCCATCATGGGGCACGTCCGATGAGGAGGACCCTGCGATGAGCGAACGCCGCGACATCATCGAGTGGCTGAACATCCACTTCGAGCGGCTGGGCGTGTGGTCCTACGACCACCGCGCGCTGGTGCTCGCCGGCTGCGCGGCCTTGCTGGGCTTCTCACTCTGGGGCGCCAGCGGAGTGCGCTTCGACAACAGCTTCGAGGCGTACTTCGACACCGAGGACGACACCTACATCGCCTACAACCGCTACCGCGACGACTTCGGGTCGGACGAGATCTCGTACATCGTCTACGAGGCGCCGGACCGCGCCGAAGGCCCATTCGACCTCGAGGTCATGCGCCGGATCGCGCAGCTCACCGAGGCGATCGAAGACGAAGTGCCGTTCGTCAAGGAAGTCACGAGCCTCACGAACGTCGAGTACCTCGAGGGTGTGGCGGACGGCCTCGAGATCTACGACCTGCTGGAGGAGTTTCCCGACGACGCGGCGGGAATGCGCGACGTGCGCACCAAGGTGTTGGCCGAGCCGTTGTACCTGAACGGGCTCATCACACCGGATGGGCGCTACGGCGCGGTCATCGTCGAAATGGACGTCTCGAGCATGGACTCGATCGAGACGCTGAAACTCGATCCCGAGGGTGGCGACGGCCTCGACAACCTCTACCCGCAGGTCAGCAACACCGCGCTCGAAGACATCCTCGGACGGCCGGAATATGCGGGGATCGTGTTCCACCACGTGGGGGACGTGCCGCTCAACGCGATCTACAACGAGATCATCGCGAGCGAGAGCGACCGGCTGGGCCGAGCGTGCTTCGCGGCGATTGCGGTGCTGTTGTTCGTGTTCTTTCGGCGCCTGATGGGCGTGCTCGCACCGCTGGCGGTCGTGGGACTTTCGGTGCTGGTGGCGATCGGCTTCGCGGGCCTGATGGGCTGGGCCCTCGACTTGATGTTCATCATGCTGCCGACACTGCTGATCGCCGTGGGGGTGGCGGACGCGGTGCACGTGATCTCGGAATTTCGCGCCAACCACGCGGAACTCGGCGACCGGCGTGAAGCGGCGCGGCACACGCTGCGCCTGGTCGGCACGCCGTGTCTGCTCACCAGTCTGACGACGGCGGCCGGCTTCGCGGCGATGTCGATCGCGCCGATCAAGTCGATCTCGCACTTCGCGATCTACGCAGCGGTCGGCGTGGTGGCGGCCTTCGTGCTGTCGGTGACGCTGCTCTTCGTGCTGCTGTCGTTGGGACCGCGCCACCCGAAACGCGAACTCAACGAGGTCGAGATCGCGCGTGCCAAAGGCGGAAAGCTCGTTCTGGGCTGGCTCGAAG
>JAFDEI010000310.1 GCA_019310425.1 Deltaproteobacteria bacterium
TTTACAAGCAGCACCCGGAGGATTGGTCCTACCCCTTCGGCAACCACGCCGACGGGGCGCCGATTTGTGATCCCGCCTACCCGTACAACTGTCCCGGAGAGCCGGGAGATCCGGTCATCCACGACTACTCCATCGAGCACGGCGAACCCGGCTCGGCCCTCCAGCTACAGCTCGACGGGAAGATCAAGCAGGGCGGCTGCATTCCGTTCACCAATGTTCGCGTCATCGGCGGCAGCGACGAGCTGCCGATGCGGCCCGCTCCCGACCTCAGCAACCGCTCCACGCCCGTCGACCCCCCGGTGGCCCAGGGGCTCGCGTTCCCGCCGTCCTCCGCGAGCGCTTACGAACGGCGCATCGACGTCGCAACGGGCCGCCCGCTGCGGGCGCGCGGCGCGTCTGCGGCTGTCGAATCGTGTGGCGGTGTGGCCGCTAGCGGGTTCGTGGTAAGCGCCTCGGCGGACCGGAATCCGAAATCCTACCGATCGATGACTCCGGCTGGAATCGGCCGCGAGGGTGCCTGCCTCAAGCCCGGCGGCGCCCCGGGAGGGCTCAACCAGAATGGCTTCAGCGTCGCCCGCGACGACACCGGCAATGTCCGTTACGTCTGGGTCGACAAAGACAATGGCACGCTCCGGCCCGGAGCGGGCACCGAGTTGGTGTCCGACCAGAACGTCAATCCGACTCTCTACCCGGTTGGAGGCGTGGTGCCGGTCCCCTGCTCCGCGGGGGACGGAGACGCGATGTTCGACGGGAAACTCTACCGCTGCGAGCCGATGCCGTACGAGGTCGGCTTGAACGAGCCGGGCTTCAATGGGTCGCTCTTCTCCGAGGGCTGGTCGCCCGAAAATGCGCTCGAACACCACTCCGTGGACCAGGGGGCCTTTGCGTGCATCTGCGACGCGGCGTCGTCCGTCTTGTCGGGCCTCGGAGACAGCGCTTGTGCAGTCAATCTGTTCGGCAGCCCGAGGTTGCTCGACCCCCAGTTCGCACCGGTCCCGCTCGTCGAGATGGTGAGCTGTCTGCTCGCAGGGGAGATCGGGGGCGCCTGCTCGGGGTTCCTCGGCCTCGTGTCGAATAACCAGACGGCTATCCCCGCGACTCGTGAGGCGGGCCTGGTGGCGCTCAATCGCGACTGGAACGACGGCAGCATCACAGCCCAAGCGCGGTTCGAAGCTACGCCCCTGATCAATCGCGACTCCCTGGTGACATTCGGCGGGAGCGTCTGGCAGCAATTCCTCTGGGCCACAAAATTCCTACCGGGCCCCGAAGACATGCTGACGATCGACAGCACGCTGACGAACGAGCAGCGCGCGTTGCTCGGCTGCGGCCCGTTCTACGGCACGCGTTGCGATACTTCGGTGAAATCCCCGAATCTCTTTTTTGGTTATTCCCTCTGCGACGTGGTGGGATCGGGCTGCACCGAAGGTGGCGGGATCGACTTCATGAACATGGAGGCCGGTGCGGTGATGCAAGCCGTCGTGAGCGGATCAGGCCCGACGGATCCGGCTGCTCCGAGCTACAGCAGCAACCCGGAACACCCCGAATACGCGCAGTGGGCCGCCGGCGGCGAGAACTTCGCCGGCACGGACTTCGCGGCGGACGGCATCTGGTTGACGACCAGCGGCCTGCCACAGCCGGGAACCATCGACTTCATCAGCGAGGCCTTCTGCCGCCGGTTCACCGGAGAAGGCGGTGAAGAGGTCATCTTGCCCGGCTGCCGAGGCATCAACAAAGTGCTGCATCGCCCCCTGCCGGACTCTCCCAAGTCGGAGGCAGTCGTTTTCGAATTCGACGACCACTACACGACGGACGTCGACGGCTGCATTCTCGGCGCGACGATCGACGGGCACCCGGTGTTAGGCGAATACGCAGACGGCACTCCGGTCGATCTGTCGAGGTGCAACGCGGAGTCTAGCCACAAGATCGGCGGCTTCTACGTTGGATGCGCCCCTGGGACAGAGGGGTGCCCCGCAAGCACTCCGCCGGACCTTCGGAGGAAGGACCTGGTTGACTGGGACGGCAGGTCGGGGGTCAACTCGCTGAGCCGAATGTCCCGGCCCGGCGCCGGAACGCTGTGGCACCCCTACGCGGGCTGCTTCGCCAACCCGTTCAACGCTGTACACGGGCCGAACCCAGCCCAGCCACAAATCGGGACGACGTGTCTGATCATCTCGGGAGAGGACATCGCCCTGCTCAAGGCGGAGGCCGTCGACGCCAGCCTGCCGCTCAGCGACCGGGTGCGCGCCGCCCAGCTCGTGTCGCGCCTGGCCTGGGGCGATGGAGGGAAGAGGCAGACCGACTTCGGTGGTTTGGTTCAGCCGCGTAACTATGAGAGTGCCTTCTTGATTCCAAAAGATCGGGTCATTCAGATCGGCGGTCTGACGATCCAGGGATTCAACATTCAGTCGCAGATCTTCCGCAGCGAGATGGCGGCCTTTTCGCACAACTTCATGACCTTCCTCGTCCAGGCTTCGTGCGACAGATTCGAGGCAGACGTCCAGACTGATCCGGAGTGTTTCGATCCTTCGAATCAATTCGCGGTTGGTAAATGCAGCTACGTGACCCCGCAGTTCTGCACCAACGTCAAGGGCTTCTTCGGTGCTGCCGGCGTCCAGCGCAATGTCGCGCGCGCGGGTGGAAGTTCGAAATACGGCCGGCGGGACTTCCTCTGGCATACCGGCGGTGAGCTGATGCTCCGCTATCAGAAGCGCAACGTTCTCGGGTTCTCGCTCGACTTCGGCGAGGATTACACCAAGTCGAGCTGGGGCATGGAATTCACCTGGGTTTCGAAGCAGAACTTCTTCAACAACGATGACTTCGAAAACAACGTCAGCCAGTCCGGTGTGTTGAATCTGACGGTTTCGGTCGACCGCCCGACCTTCATCAACTTCCTGAATCAGAACCGCACATTCTTCATCAATTCGCAGTGGTTCTTCCAGTACATGACGGATTACGAAGACGGCTACGTGAACAACGGACCGGTCAACGTGCTGTTCACCGTCGCGGTGTTCACCGGCTACTTTCAGGACCGCGTGAATCCATTGCTGGTGACGGTGTACGACTTCATGTCCAGTTCGGGCGGCATCCTGCCATCCGTGACCTATCGCTTCACGGATGCGCTCTCCGTCGGAATCGGAATGAACTTCTTCTTCGGCAAGACGCAGCTGGCCGACATGGGGGTGCGCGAATTTGCTCCGGCGGGGAATCGCGCCGGACCCAACGCGTACAAGAACGGCGTTGATCAGGCGATCTCCTCGTTCCGCGACAAGGACGAGATCTGGCTGAAGCTGCGCTGGACGTTCTGACGCGGGCGCGCGGG
>JAFDEI010000311.1 GCA_019310425.1 Deltaproteobacteria bacterium
CGGTCGGCGAGGCCCGCGACCGTCGGATCGTTGCCGAGCAGATGGTCGAGCATCTCGCGAATCTCGTCGGGCCCGAGTGGCTCGAGTGGGAGCTGCTGGTACCAGGTCTTGTTCATCCAGTCGGCGCGGTACTCGGGGCGGAAATTCAACACCAGCAGCCCCGGCCCGCCGCAGATCGCGTCGACGTATTCGGCGACGAACGCGTCACTTGCGGAGTCGACCCAGTGGAGGTCTTCGATCAGGATCACGAAGCCGCCCGGGTTGCCGCGTTCGATCAGGCTGCGCATGATGGCGACGAGCCGTCGTTGCCGACCGGCGGCATCGATCGCCGGAGCGGGCAGGTCGGGGTCGGGGATGCCGAGGAAGTCGAAGACCAGCGGCAGGAAATCGCGAAAGTCTTCGTCGATCAACAACAGGCGTCCGGCGACCTTCTCGCGTGCGCCCTGCGGGTCGTCGCGGTCGTCGATACCGAAGTAGGCGCGGAAGATCTCGAGGATCGGCAGCAGCGGGATGTTCTTGCCATGCGCCACGCCACTCGCCTGGAGCACCGCCACACCCGTGGCCCGGCAGTGTTCGGTGAACTCGAAGCACAGCCGGCTCTTGCCGACGCCCGCATTCGCGACGATTCCGACCGCGCGGCCCTTGCCGCGCTTCGCGGCCTCGAGCGCGGATTCGAGCAGGCCGATTTCGCTGGTTCGCCCGACGAAGTGGGTGAGTCCGCGTGAGCGCGATGCGTCGAAACGCGTGCGCAGAGCGCCGACTCCGGCCAGCTCGAACACGGGCACCGGATCCGTGATGCCCTTTACCTTGAACTCGCCGAGGTCCTCGAGTTCGAAGAACCCCTTCACTCTCTCCGCGGTGGCGGCCGTCAGGTAGATCGTGCCGGGCTCGGCGAGCGATTCCATCCGCGCCGCGAGTCCGACGATCTGACCCTGTGCGGTGTAGTCCATGCGGAGGTCGTCTCCGATCCGGCCGACCACGACTTCGCCGGAGTTGATTCCCATCCGTGTCAAAAAATCGAGACCGCGCTCGCGTCGCAATTCGCGCGCGTATTCGCGCAGCGCGTCCGAGAGGTGGAGTGCCGCGTAGCAGGCGCGTTGGGCGTGGTCTTCGTGGGCGATGGGCGCACCGAACAGCGCCATGATCCCGTCGCCCGTGTACTGGTTCACGGTGCCTTCGAAGCGGTGGATGCTGTCGGCGAGAATCTGGAAGAAGCGATCCATGATCCCGTGCCATTCCTCGGGGTCCAGGTCCTGCTGGAGGTCCAACGAGCTCTTCACGTCCGCGAAGAGCACGCTCACCTGCTTTCGCTCACCCTCCATCGCGGACTTCTGGCTCAGGATCTTGTCGGCGATGTGCTTCGGCGTGTAGTCGTGCGGCGAGTGCTCGGGGGCGGAGTCTCCGGCTGCGGCTTGCGTGTCGTCTGCTTGCGCGCCGCCACATTGATTGCAGAAGCTGGAGCCGGCAGGAAGTTCGGCCTCGCAGTGTCGGCAGTGCAGCTCGAGTCCGGCCCCACAGCCGAGACAGAACTTCGAAGCTTCGGGGTTCTCGTGCCGACAGGCCGGACAGATCATTCGCCGCTTTTAACCCGAATCGGCAGTCCGCGTCAAGCACTTCGACGAGGCCGGAAGCCCCCGCAAGAAGGTCGTCGGCAACGGGCGCGGCGAGGGAGTCCCGCGGCTACTCCTCGTCTCCCGCCGCGATGTCGTCGAGCCGCTCCATGGTGTCCGCGTATTCGCCCGCGAGTTCTTCGACGACGGTTCGCACGGACTTCACGTGATTCATCGAGCCGACGATCTGGCCCACGAAGTAGTTCGCCAGCTGCTCGGCGCCGGGTGATTTGTGGGCCGATCGCTGGATGCGATACTGGGCCTCGGCGACGAGCTGCGGCTGCAGCGGCATCGGCAGCGGTTCGGGGTTGCTGGGGTCGTCCCAGGCGTCGGTCCAGGCGGAGCGGAGCTGGCGCGCCGGCTTGCCGGTGATGGAGCGACTTCGAACGGTGTCGCTCGACGTGGCCTTCAAGAACTTCTGCTTCACCACGGGGTGGGTCTCGGCCTCTTCCGTCGTCAGCCAGACCACCGGGATCGGGTCGACGGCGTCGACGACCTCGGGCACCAGCACCATGGTGGAAACCAGGCCGGTATGGCCACCCGCCTCGTAGCCCTGGGCGATGACGATGTCGACGCCCGCTTCGGCGTGCTTCCGCGCGTGATCGACGGTGCCCGCGAGCGCGGCCACCTTCACGCCCTGTGCGTGCCCCTGCTCGACCATCCACGCGGGCGGCGGGCCGAGCGCGCTCGCGATCAGGCTGATGTCGTGTTGGAAGGCAACGTCGATTACGTCGCGCTGCTTTTCGAAGCCGACATTGAAGAGGCCGGGAGGGTGCTGGTCTTCCGGTAGCGGCGGTACTCCGTGTTGTTCGAGCAGGTCGGCGACGAATTGCCGGTGTGCCGGCGGGATCTTGTCGTCCAGGCTCGAGCGGTCGAGGCCGCCCTGGTCGCTGCCCACGAAGTTCGTGGGCAGCAACAGGTCGACGCCATACGGCCTGCCGTCGACTTCCTTCTCGATCCACTCGAGCTCGGCCGCGAGACCCTTGGCGGAGTGCGCGGCGACGCCGAGCACGCCCAACCCGCCCGCCTTCGAGACGGCGGCCGCCACGTCGCGGCAATGGGTGAAGGCGAAGATGGGAAACTCGAGGCCGAGGTCTTGCGCGAGTTTCGTATACATCGTGGGATTCTCTCCTTGCCGCGGCGCTCAGGCGGCTGCTGTCAGTTGTTGGAGTTCCGCGGCTCGGCCGCGAAGGAATTCGGGCCCACCCAGCAGGTGGCGCGCGACTCCGATGCGCTTGAACCAGAAGTGCAGGTTCTGTTCGTCGGTCCAGCCGATGCCGCCGTGCACTTGCGTCGAGGTGCTGGCGATCTCGCGTGCGATTTCCGAGATGTGCGCGAGGGCGTGGCAGGCCATCAGGGGGGCTTCTGCGGGCAGCGCATCGAAGCTGTGCGCCGCGTACCACAGCAGCGATCGCGCGGGCTCCAGCTCCGCGATCATTTCGGCGCACAGGTGCTTCACCGCCTGGAAGGAACCGATCAGGCGATCGAATTGCTTGCGTTGCCCCGCGTAGACGACGGCCTGCTCGATCATCGCTTCGCAGGCGCCCAGCGTATCGGCCGCGAGCGCGATGCGGCCGGCATCGAGCATGCGCGCGATGGCGTCATGCGCGCCTTCGAAGACGGCCTCGGGCGTGACCGCGTCGAGCACGAGCTCCGCCAGGCAGCGTGTGCTGTCGATGGTGCTGAGGCGCGACTGGGTGAGACCGGCTGTTCCGCTGCGGACCACGGCGAGTGTGTCGTCGTCGATGGCGAGGAGCAGCTGATCCGCGCTGCAGCTGTCGAGCGCCATCATGGCCTTGCCGCTGAGTTTCCCGCCGGAGAGCGCCAGGCCTGCACCCTCGCGGACCGAGAAGGTCTCCGTTACCGCGACGCCGAACGTCAGTTCTCCGCTCGCGATCGAGTTGAGCCAGCCGGCCGGTTCGGCGCCTGCGAGGTCTCGCAGAGCAATCGGCAGCATGATGGCGGAACTCAGATACGGCGTGGGGGTCACCGCGTGCCCGAGCGACTGGGCGACCAGTGCCGCGTCGAGGAGCGAGAGGTCGCTGCCCCCGTTCGCTTCGGGAATCAACAGGCCCGTCATGCCGAGCTCGGCGAGCGCGCGCCAAATGGCCCGATCGTTCGGGCAGTCTTCGTCGCGCAGCGCCCGGACGCGTGTGATCGGAACCCGATCGGCGAGGAAGCCGCGAAGGGTCTGTTCGAGCAGCAGCTGTTCTTCCGAGAGTCCGAAGTCCATCTGGATTGCTCCTCTACGCCTTGGCGGGCTTGGGCTCGCGCGGCAGGGCGAGGCCGCGCTCGGAGATGATGTTCTTCTGGATCTGCGCGGTCCCACCGCCGATGATCAAGCCGAGCGAGAAGATCGAATGGACCTGCCAGAAACCGCGATCGCGCTCGTAGCGGGTGTGGTCGTAGAGGCCGCCGAGCTCGCCCATGACGTCGATCGCGAGTGCTGCGATGTCGAAGTTCAGCTGGCAGTTCTGGAGCTTGGTCACGAGTCCCGCCACGCCGGGCGACTCGTGCTTGAGGCTGCAGGTCAGCATGCGCATGCCGTGGTGCTTCATCGAGAGGACGCGGGCCTGGAGCTTCATCAGGCGGTCGCGATAGACGGGGCTCGCCATGGCGGGTACGCCGTTTACCGTCTCGCTGTGCATCAGCTTCATCAGGCGCAGCAGCGTGCCCTCTGCGTTGGCATTCAGGCTGTTGCGCTCGTGCTTGAGTGTGGTGTTGGCGATCTTCCAGCCCTCGCCACGGTTGCCCACCACGCTCGTCTGGGGCACCCGCACGTCGCTGAAGAACACCTGGTTGAAGGAGTTCTCGCCGAGGTCGCCCGACATCGTCCGCAGCGGCTGCACCTCGATGCCCGGCGTGTCCATCGACAGCAGCAGGTAGCTGATGCCCGCGTGCTTCGTGGCTTCGGGCTCCGTGCGCACCAGCAGGAACATCATCTGCGAGGTGTCCGCGCTGCTGGTCCAGATCTTCTGGCCGTTGATCACGAAGTCGTCGCCGTCTTCGCGTGCCGAAGTCTGAAGGCTCGCGAGGTCGCTGCCGGAGCCCGGCTCGGAGTAACCCTGGCACCACAGGATCTCACCACGCAGGGTGGGCCCGATCCAGCGCCGCTTCTGTTCTTCGGTGCCGTGCTCGAGCAAGGTCGGGACGAGCATCGACGGCCCCTGCGCCATCATCCCCCGTGCGGTGCCCGCCCGGTTGAACTCCTCGTCCATGATGACGGTCTCGAGCAGGTCCGGTTCGGCACCGTGGCCGCCATATGCCTTCGGGATGGTGCGCGCCCAGTAGCCGTGCTCGATCTGGAGAGTGAGCCAGCGAGCTCTCTCCGCGGGTGGTGCCTCGAGGAGGCTCTTGTCCGGCTTGTGCGCTTCGAGAAACGCCCGGACCTTCAGGCGGAAGTCCTGGTATCGCTCAGCGTATTCGAGGTTCATTCGTCGGCCCTATTCCGCCCGCCTTTCGTGGGCGAAGTTCGCCCCGCCCGAGCAGGGCGCATTCCAATCCGGCCGATCGCGCGCCGCTGCGTCAGAACCCGATCAAGAAGAACGGGAAGAACGGCAGGAAGCCCTTCGGGTTCAGGTTGAACAGGGCGCACTTACCGGCGAAGTTTCCCATCCCGAGCTGTGCGCCCTTCATTTCACCATCCACCTGATTCGCGATACCGGCCTGCATGCCCGCGAGCGAGGTATCCGCGGTATTGCCGAGCCCGACCTGAATTCCGCGGACGTGTCCGTGGCCGAGGTTCACCGCGCCGGCCCCGATTCCCGTGAATTCCTTTTCGACGGTGTTGAGCAGGCCGACATCGAGCCCCGCCACGTCGTCCTGGGCGCCGCCGAGCAAATTGAGCGCCATTCCGCGAACGGGTGTGTCCTGCGTAAAGACCTGTGCTCCCGGCCAGAGGGAAAGCTGGACCGGCGTCAGCGAGACCTTGGCGCCCGCGCATCCCACGCCGGCAACCGCCACTGCAACCAACAAGGCCAGCAGCGCGCTTCGCCGCGGCCGCTTGGAAATGCTGCGAAGATTCTGTTTGCCCATATCCGTGACCCCCCAATGCGCGATTCGGCGATCATGCTATCGCGGATCCGGGGGCAGCAACCACCACGGTGCCTCAATCCGGCGGCATTCCACATTCTCCCGGCCGGATTGCGACGCCCGCCGCGGGGCGGATCACGCGAGCCGGTATCCGGCTCCGAGGCCGCCGGCAGCGGGAAATGACGTTCATCGAATCGAATCGGTGCTACGAACCAAGCCCGCGCATATCGCATCCAATCAATGCGGTCCTTTCGCCTTCTCTGTGCTGCCGTGGCTCGATATATTCGGACCTCAAAAGAGCAAAGCAGATCGCCGCGCGGATTCGCGAGCGACTCCCCCTCTTGCTGCCCTCTGTAGAAACAGGAGACGACGAATGATCTTCGAGCACCTCTTTACTCCGATTCAGATCGGAACGATGACCGTCAAGAACCGCATCGGGATGCCGCCGATGACCGTGGGCTACGGCACCGCCGATGCGACTCTCACCGACCGGCATCGCGCGTACTACGAGGCCAGGGCGAAAGGCGGTGCCGGGCTGATCGTGACCGAGGCCGCGGCCATCAACGGCGGCCGCAAGTACGGGCTCTTCCCCCTCGGCCTGTACGAAGACTCACAGATTCCGAGCTGGGCGAAGCTCGCCGAGGCCCTGCACCCCTACGGCACCAAAGTCGGGGTCCAGCTGATGGATCCAGGCCCCGAGTCCATCCAGATGCTCACCGGGATTCAACCCGTCGGCCCGTCGGCGGTGGTCGGCCGCAGCCACTTTCGCTCGCTTCCCCGAGAGATGACCACCGGCGAGGTCGAGGCGGTGGTGGAAGATTTTGCCATGGCAGTGGGCCGCGCGCAGGAAGCGGGCCTCGACTGCGTGCAGATCCACGCCGCCCATGGCTACGCCATGGTGGGTTCGTTCCTCTCGCCCTTCTTCAACAAGCGCACCGATCGCTACGGCGGCTCACTCGAAGGCCGGTTGCAATTCTTGCTCGAGATCATCGCGGCGGTCCGGGCCAAGGTCGGCGCCGACTTCCCCATCATGCTGCGCATGTCGGGGGACGAGCACCGCACGGGCGGTCGCACGCTGCAGGAAACGCAGTTCATCGTGCGTGCGCTGGCCGCGGCGGGCGTCGACGGGATCGAAGTTTCCGGCGGCTCGATTCCCACGGCCTTCTATGCCGTCGTGCCGCCGCAGGGGCCGCCGCAGGGTACGGAGCTGGCGCCGAACGCGCCCTATGCCGCTGCCATCAAGGAGGTGGTGGACATCCCGATCCTCTGTGTGGGTCGCATCAACACCCCGCAGCTGGCCGAGTTCGTGATTGCCACGGGTCGAGCCGACCTCGTCTCGATGGGGCGGGCGCTCAACGTCGATCCCGAGATGCCCAACAAGGCCGCCGAAGGCCGGCTGGATGAGAT
>JAFDEI010000312.1 GCA_019310425.1 Deltaproteobacteria bacterium
CTTCGCACTCGTCGAAGCCGAATGCAGCAAGCTCGGCATCCCCGCGATCGACGCAACGCCCTCGCTGCGCGCGCGCCTCGATGCGGGCGTGCTGGTCGTCAACCCGATCCACGACCAGCACTTGAACGCCGAAGGCATGCGGGTGGTCGCGCGCTTGATTGCGGGAAAGTGATCGGCGTGGCGACTACTTCAGAAACACCGAACAGATCAATATGGCGGTGGAATCCAGTGAATCCGACTCGATGGCGACCCGTGCGTGCCGCTCGCCGAATCAGAGCCGGTCTCAGAGCCCTGCCGTATCCAGCATGTCATCGAGACTCTCTGCTCGATAACCCTGGAGAATCCGTCCGCCGATATCGAGCACCGGAATACCGCTGCGTCCGGTCTTGGCCAGCAACTCCTGCTTCACCGCACGCACATCCACATCTCTCAACTCGAAGGGAACGCCGCGCCTTTCCAGATGAGCTTTGGCCTTCCGACAGTATCCACACCAGTTGGCGTAGTAGAGAAGGACTCTCGGGACAACGACCCGCTGCTTGCGCGTGCTCTCGGTACGCCTGGAATTCGTGGCGCGAGCATCTGCCGGCGTCAGCGGCGGCGGAGACGACATCTCGACGAAACCCGCGGTGGCACGCCATCGCTCCGGAACGTCCTCCAGCCTCTCGACGAATCGAACCCGGCTGCGTTCGTCGATGAACTGATAATAGACGCGCGTGCCCTCGTCGGGGCCCAGCGACACCAGGTCGCTTCCGCCAGGGCGCGTTAGCCCGAGCGCCGGTTCACCGGCCCTCTCCTCTGAAATCGGACTGCATCCCAGGACGATGATCAGCGTCACGGCAGATAGCCGGGGACCATGGCGAGGCCGCGTCAGCATGGTTGAATCCTCCAGCAGGAGCCGTCACTACCGGTACCCGAACGACGGTGCCACGGATTTTCTATCGGCGGATCGAGGAGCCGACCCGCACGATATTTTTCCGTTGTGGATCGAAGAAGAGGTCCGCAACATTCGACACAAGGCTCAACCGGGAGTCCGCACCTGCCGATAACTCCGAGCGACATGGCCGAGGAGAAGCCCGTTTCGCTGCTCGGCCGTCTGGCGGTCCAGCTAGAATTCATCACGCCGGACCAGCTGCGGCAGGTGATCCTGGCCCAGGCCGAACTACCGGACAAACGGATCGGCGATGTCCTGGTCGAGATGGGGTTCGTCGACACCTCCCAGCTTCAGAAGCTGATCCTGACCCAGAAGCAGGTGCTCGCGAAGCACCGTGCGCGCCAGGCGTCCGGGCTCGTCGAGAAGCCCGCGCCGCGGCGCGACCCCCGGTCGGACCCGGGCGCACCGCAACCCGCTCGACGGCCCTCGCCCGAAGACACCCATGCCCGCGCCGACCGCGCCGCGCAGCAGGCGGCGCCGGTGACATCGGCGGTGGTGGACGAGATCTCGGAGCAACCAGCCACAGCCCAGCCGGTACGCGCGGAAACTCCGCCGCAGAGCGACCCGCAGCCGGTTCCGGTACCGCCGCCCGTCCCCGCAGCCGCACCGGAAGACCAGGCTGCGCCCGAAGCGGTTCACACACCGTCCGTGCCCTCGCTCGAACTCAGCCTGCCCGACCCCACGGCCGACGACAGGAAGCGCCTCGAACAGCTCCTCGCCAGCGCGGTCGAGGCGGGCGCGAGCGACATCCACATCCACAGCGGCAGCACCATCAAGCTGCGCATTCACGGCGAACTCGTCGACAAGGAGCCGACCCCACTCGCCCGCGAAGACGCGGAACGGCTCGTCGCCGCGGCCCTCACTCCGGACGAGCGGCGCCAGCTATGCAATGCCGGCGAGTTGGACTACTGCTTCGAGATCGACGGCGTCGGACGTTTTCGTGCAAACACCTATCGACAACAACGCGGCATGGACGTGGTCTACCGCACGATCTCGGCCGAGCCCCCGTCGCTCGAATCGCTCGGGCTGCCGACCGAACTTGCCAAGTATGCGAACTACCACCAGGGCATGGTGCTCATTACGGGGCCGTCCGGCTGCGGCAAGTCGGCGACGCTGGCGGCATTCGTGGACCTCGTAAACGAGGACCGCGACGAACACATCCTCACCATCGAGGATCCAATCGAGGTCCTGCACCCCTCGAAGCGCTGCATCGTGAATCAACGGCATGCAGGCCACCACAGCGAGAATTTCGCCCGTGCTCTGCGCGGGGCTCTGCGCGAGGACCCGGACATCATCGTGATCGGCGAACTTCGCGACATCGAGACCATCTCGCTGGCGATGACCGCGGCCGAAACCGGCCACTTCGTCCTCGCCACACTCCACACCAACAACGCCGTGCGGACGATCGGGCGGATGATCGGCGCCTTCCCGCCCGCGGAGCAATCCCAGGTACGCGCCATGCTCTCCGAATCGCTGCGCGCCGTGATCTCGCAGCGCCTGGTACCGCGCGCGGACGGCCAGGGCCGTGTGCCTGCGTTCGAAGTGCTCGTCGTCACCAAGGCAATCGGAAACCTGATCCGCGACGAGAAGACCGTGCAGATCCGCTCCTCGATCCAGACGGGCCGCGCGCAGGGAATGGTTCTGCTCGAGCAGTCGCTCAACAAGCTGGTCGCCGAAGGCTTGATCACGCGCGAGACCGCGCTCGCCCACGCGGAAGACCAGCAGCTCATCACGGAAGGAGTCTGAGGTCGTGGCTCGGATCGATGCACTGCTCACGTACCTGAAGGAAAACGGGGGCTCGGACCTCCATCTCGCCGCCGGGCTCCAGCCCCGAGTGCGCGTGAACGGCAAGATCCGCACGCTCGAGGACCGCGAAACCCTCTCCGACGAGGCGCTGCGAGAGCTGCTCAACGAGATCACACCACCGCGCTCGTGGGCGCAGTACTCGACCACCCATGACCTCGACTTCGCCTACGCGATCGAGGGGGTCGCGCGTTTCCGCGTCAACTACTTCGTGCAGAACCGGGGCGCCGGGGCGGTGTTCCGCATCATTCCAGAGGAAATCAAGACCGTCGATGACCTGAACCTCAATGACGCGATCGCCTCGCTCGCCGACCTCGACCAGGGCCTGGTGCTCGTGACCGGCCCCACGGGCTCGGGCAAGTCGACGACGCTCGCGGCGATCGTCGACCGCATCAACAAGACCTACGCGAAACACATAGTTACGATCGAAGATCCGGTCGAGTTCGTACACACCAACCAGAACAGCACCTTCTCGCACCGCGAGGTCCGGCTCCACAGCACGAGCTTCAGCGCCGCGCTGCGCTCTGCGATCCGCCAGGACGCCGACATCATCCTGGTGGGCGAAATGCGCGAACGC
>JAFDEI010000133.1 GCA_019310425.1 Deltaproteobacteria bacterium
GAACGGTGACGAGCAGATTCAGCGAGAGGTTGGAGACGAACGGGAACGGGTGGGCGGGGTCCATGGATTGGGGCGTGACCAGCGGGTAGACGTTTTCGACGTACCACTGTCGCATCGCAGCCTGCTCATTCTCGTCGAGATCGGCGACGCGCGCGAGGATGATCCCCGCCTCCCGCAGCAGCTCCGTCAGCTCCTTGAGCACCACCAGACACCGATTTTCGAGATTGGCGACCACGGCCATGCACTCGGCAATTTGTTCACGCGGGGTGCGTCCGTCAACGCTGCGCTCGTGCATGCCAGCACCGACCTGCTGCTTGAGGCCGCCGATGCGCTTCATGAAGAACTCGTCGAGATTCGAGTTCACGATCGAGAGGAACTTGACCCGCTCGAGCAATGGCGTGCGTTCGTCCCTGGCTTCGTGGAGGACGCGCCAATTGAACTCGAGCCAGGTCAGCTCGCGATTCAAGTAGTACTCCGGACTGTCGAGATCGATCTCCCTCTCGACCTCGGGCTCTTCGGCCGGCAGCGGAGCGACCAGCGCGATCGGGAGGATCTGGGCCGTCACCTCTCCGGTCGTTTCGCCGGGGTTCGTCTCGAGCGTCTCTTCGGGTACTTCGGGGGCCGGTCCGTCGGGGGTTTCGGCACTCATGAGAGCTTGTCCTCCAGTCGCTCGCAGATCGTTCGCAGGATCTTGATTCGCGCGTGGCGCTTGTCGTTTCCTTCGACGAGAACCCAGGGTGCTGTCCCGGTGCTCGTCTGTTCGACCATGTCGTGCACAGCAGACTCGTACTCGAACCAGCGCTCGCGGTTGCGCAGGTCTTCGTCGGTCAGCTTGTGCCGCTTGTAGGGAATCTTGAGTCGCTGCTTGAAACGCTCTTCCTGCTCGTCGGGGTCGATATGGACGAAGAACTTGAGCAGCACCGTCCCGTGATGCACGAGCTGCTCTTCGAAGGCATTGATCTCCGCGTAGGCGCGGCGCCACTCATCTTCGCTCGCGAATCCCTCGACCCGCTCGACCAGGACCCGCCCATACCAGCTGCGATCGAAGATCGCGATGTGCCCCGCACGCGGGACGTGTCGCCAGAACCGCCACAGGTAGTGCTGAGCCGATTCCTCGTCGGTGGGCGCTGAGATCGGATGCACGTGAACCGAGCGCGAGTCCAGCGCTGTGGTGATTCGTCGGATGGCGCCACCTTTGCCGGCCGCATCCCAGCCTTCGAATGCGATCACGGCGGTGGCGCCGAGCTCACGCATTTGCCGTTGCAGTCCATTCAGGCGACCCTGGAGGATCTCCAGCTGATCGCGGTAGTCGCTCTTCGTCAGCCTCTTCTCGAGATCCAGACGCGACAATACACTGATCGGCTCCCGGCTATTCTCGGTCGCACGATCGCTCTCGTTCTTCTGCTTATCGGGTGCGTCCTTCTTGGCGGCTTCGTTGCGACTCTGTTCTTCATCCCAGCGGTCCAGCCGGTCCTCGAGGGCGGAGAGCAGCAACTCGCCGACTCGAAGGCCTCGGTAGTATTCGTCCCAGCCCTCGATGATGTGCCATGGCGCAACACCAGTGCTCGTACGGTTGATGATGCGGCCGCCCACCTCGACGAAGTCGTCGAAGCGGCGCCAATGTTCCCAGTCCGTCTCGGTCACCCGCCAGCTATAGAGCGGGTCACTGCTGAGCTCGCGGAAACGCTTCTCCTGGGCGTCGCGGCCGAGATGGAGCCAGAACTTCAGGAACAACGCACCGTCGTCGGCAAGGGTGTGTTCGAATGCGAGAATCTCGTCGAGACGCGACTCGAACCGCGCCTCGTCGTCGCTGTTGAAGACTCGATCGATCAAGGGCCGCGAATACCAGGTGCTCGACAGGATGCCGATGTGCCCGCGTCTCGGCAGCGCACGCCAGAAACGCCAGTATTCCGGGCGTTCGAGTTCGTCCTGGGTGGGCTCGTCGAATGCGCAGTTGCGGATCCAGCGCGGGTCCAACCATTGATTGAGCAGGTTGACGCTCTCGCCCTTGCCCGCACCGTCGACCCCCGCGAAGACCACGATGACCTGGAAATCGGCGCTCCTCAGCCGATTCTGCGCGATCAGCAGGGATTCCCGCAGCCTCGGGACGCGTTGATCATACGTCTCCCGTGAGACCTCCCGGCCCAACTCAGCAGTTTCGAACATTGGGACTCCTGGACCCGCGAACCCGGTTCATCGTGTGTAATCGGCACTGAGGCCGGGCGACTTCAGCCTTCGGATGGGTGGCAGAACGCCACGGACGCGGGCTGACGGCGGCGCATCCCTCTGGGCCGAATCTCCGGTACCCGGCCCAGCAATAATAGAACAACCTGGCAGTTTCCGCGGCTCCGGAAGTTCGCGACCCCACGCTTCTCCCGTATCTTCTACTGATGGCGAGCCAACCCGACGCAGCCCGCATCGAAATCCATGGGCACACGGAAGCCGGTTTCAAGGCCCTCCGTATCGCGTTCGAGAAGAATTTTCAGGGTGGTGAAGTTGGGGCGTCGTTCGCGGTGACCTGCGAGGGCCGCGCACTCGTCGACCTCTGGGCGGGCCACGCCGATCGCGCTCGCACGATGCCCTGGCGGCACGACACGCTCGCCAACGTCTGGTCGACTACGAAGGGCATATCCTCGCTTTGCTGCGCGATGCTGGTCGACCGCGGCGAGCTCGACTACGACGAGGCCGTGGCCCACTACTGGCCCGAGTTCGACGCGCACGGCAAGGGGAACGTCACTGTCGCGATGCTGCTCTCCCACCAGGCGGGGTTGTCGGGCCCGCGTGAGCCGGTCGAATGGCTCGACTATTGCGATACCGAGAAGATCAACGAGTTGCTGCTTGCCCAGGAGCCGCTGTTCGAGCCGGGCAGTGCCTCGGGTTATCATGCCACCACCTTTGGTCCCCTCGTCGGTGGGCTATTTCGCCGGGCCACGGGGCGCAGCATCGGGAGCTTCTTGCACGACGAAATCACCAGGCCACTCGCCGCGGATTTCTTCATCGGGCTCCCGGAGAGCGAGGAGCATCGCGTTGCGGAGATGATCGGTTACGACATCGGAGCGCCGCCCGTCGAATTCGTGAACGACATTCAGCGTTGCGCGCTCGCAAACCCCGCGGCCGACCCCGAGATTTCGAACCAGCGCGCGTGGCGTGCAGCGGAAATCCCTTCGGTGAACGGCCACGCGAGCGCTGCGGGGATCGCGAAGATCTACGGCGCGCTCGCGAACGACGGTGTGCTGAACGGCACCCGCTTGTTGTCGCCCGAAACGCTCGCGAAAGCGACGGCGCTGCGGCACAAGGGCATCGACCATGTGTTCATGCTGCCGTTCGAGTGGGGTGCGGGCTTCATCCGAAACGCCCACAAGGTGCTCTACGGCCCGAACCCGAACGCGTTCGGGCATACCGGCTACGGCGGCTCGTTCGGCTTTGCAGACCCCGAGCGGCGCATCGGCGTCGGTTATGTGATGAACAAGATGGGCGCGAGCCTGATCGGCGACAGGCGCGGCGCGAACCTGATCCGTGCTTTGGACGCCTGTTTCTGACGATTCCACACCATACGGCGGGGGAGACGATCGTCGAGCCTCCCCGGAACCAATGGCTTAGGAGCACGAGACGCGCTTCGCGCGTCTGGCGCGAAGACGCAAAGGCTCTGGCCGCAACGCGGCCAGAACGCAGCAAGGAGCCCGGAAACACGAAGTGTTTCCCGTGACGACGCGGAAGCATTGGTCGCGCAGCGACCAGCGCGCAGCTCGGAGGCAACATGTACCGCTTGTTTTCCTGGGAGCACAGCTACTTCTCCGGCAAGGCACGCGCCTACCTGCGCTACAAGCAATGCCGCGGTGGGCTCGGGCCGGGCTTCGAGGACGTGCTCGCGACCGCCGATTTGATCCAAGGGCTCTTGATCCCGCGCTCGGGCAGCAACACCGTGCCACAGCTCGAGACTCCCGACGGCCATTGGGTGCAGGACACCTGCGAGATCATCGACTTCGTCGAGGCGGCACACCCCGACCCCGCGATTTCGCCGCCCGCGGCTTCCGCGCCGCGCCAGCGTCTGGCGGGCTATCTGATCGAGTTGCTAGCGGATGAATGGATGGTGGTTCCGGCCTTCTGGGAACGATGGTTCTTCAGCGAGGCCGGGCACGATTTCAACCATCGCAGCTTCAATGAGCAGCAGTGGGGCACGGTTCTCGCACCGGGTGCTCCGGGTGCTGCGCGCCGCGCCGCGGGGGCTGCGTTCTTCGAAGCCGCGTTCGGCATCTCGGACACGCGCGATCATCCGCGCGGAGTCTACGCGGGGCTGGTGCAGCTCGGTGTCACGCAGCTCACCGAGCCGGCGTGGCAGGCGAGCCAGCACCGGATCTTGCAGCTGCTCGAAGCGCACTTCGGTGTGCACGACTACGTGCTCGGAGGCCGCCCGTCACTCGCGGACTTCGCGCTCCTGGGGCCACTCTACGCGCACCTCTATCGCGATGCCGTTGCCGGCTTTGCGCTGCGCACGTACTTCCCGCTCGTCTGTGAATGGGTCGAACGCACCAATGCCGAGGGTTGTCTCAATGCACGCAGCTACAACCAGCGTCTGTACACTCTCGGTCGTGACGGCGAACTCGTCGGTCACCCAGCGACGAGCGACGGCGGTGAGTGGCTGCCCGATGACGCCATTCCCGACACCCTGTTGCCGCTGCTCGGTGTCTTCTTCGACGAGATGTGGCCCGTGTTGTGCAGCAGCCTCGAGGTGTTGCGCGCCTTCATCGCGAGCGATTCCCACGAGCTGGGTGCGGAGCTTCCGGGCAAGACCTTTACGGCTACGCCGGGCTTCGAAGAGCACCAGAGCGGCGAGGGCGCCCTCACCCACGAATTCGAGCTCGGGGGTGTCCGAGCACGCCGGATGGTAATGCCTTACCAGGTGTGGATGCTCCAGCGTGTCGCCGACGAGCTGCGCGCATGCACTGCGAGCTCGAAAGGGCGCGCGTCGATCGCAGCGCTGCTCGCACCGTTGCGAAACGGCGCGAGCCTGCTCGAATTGGACACCCTGCTTGTAGGTTGCCGCGTGCGCAAGCAGGGGGGACGGTTGTTCTCGGAAGCTCGAGGGGCGTGAAACGTCGGCTCGTGGCTGCTTGACGGGGCATTGACCCTAGAAGCCATCTCATAAATCCTTCGGGTAGGGAGCGTGGGGAAATCGCGTAGACGGCTCTGATTCACGCTTGTGTGTTGGGCTCGTCGGTGAGAGGATGACGGCCGGTTTCCTGTCCGGGTCGGGGTCGACCCGCGACGGAGCCCCACAGGGAGAGAGTGATGACCGAGATCGAGCGAAGCGCAGGGACGCTTATGAACCGTAGAGTGGCGATGGGCGCGCTCGTGGCTGGAGCAGGCGCGCTGGTGTTCGGGCCGGCAGGGACGGCGCAGGCCGAGGAGGAGTCTGCGGCGGGGCACTCGGTCTCGTGGGACGACGGCTGGGAATATCCCCTCGTCGGAATCGACGAGGGCGGGCAATGGATCGTCGCCTTCGATGACGACGAGCACCTGGTCGACCCCTTCGGGTGGATCTCCGACGGTGCGACCTGGTATGCGATTTCGGCCGTCGGCACGGACGGAATCTGGTACATCGGCAACGACGGCTTCGAATACCTGCTCGACGGCTTTGATTCTTCCATCGAATTCGTGGTCTAAGACCGCTTTCGATCCGGTGCCGAATACAATCGCCGTGTGATTCGTAGAACCGATCACGCGGGCCGGCGAGGTTCGCGCTCAGGAAGTCCGAAACCCGGCCATGAACAGCCGAGCACACTGAGCGCGTAGCTCGCGAGGATGGTCGGCGTCGTGAGACAGGGATCCCTGTCTCACGACGCAGGGAAGTTCTGCTTGGCGAAGGGTGTATCTTCGGATGGAATAGTCGACTGAGAAGGGAGACGGCGTCCATGAAGGTCACCATCTTTGGAGCCACCGGCGCGCTCGGTCTGGAATGCAGCAAGCAGTGTCTCGAAGCCGGGCACGACGTGACCGTGCTTGCTCGCACGCCGTCGAAACTTCCGGGCGAGTTGCGTGACCGGGTTACGGTCATCGAAGGCGACGGCCTCGACGCGGACGCAGTCGAGAGGGTGCTCGCGAACGGCGCCGAGGCGATCCTGTTCGCAATCGGCGTCGACAAGCAATCGCCCGAGGATCTCTGCACGGACGTCACGCGCCACATCCTCGCCGCCATGCCACGTCACGGCGTTCGCCGGTTCGTCTGGTGTGGCGGTGGCGCCAATCTCGTCGACGATGATGTCGTCAGCTTCGGGGCGAAGTTCGTCGAGTGGTTCGCGGCCACGTTCATGGGGCTGCGGCACCGCGACAAGGTGAATCAGCTCGCGCTGCTCGAAAGCCACAAAGATGTCACGTGGCTCGGTGTCCGTCCGCTCCAGATGCGCCCGGGCCCGATGCGTGGCGAGTACCGACTCGGCTTCGAGGCGTTCAGTGGTCTGTCGAAGATCACGTTCGCAGACTGCGCGCACGCGATGATCGGAATGCTCGACGACGACACCTGGCTCCACAAAGCGCCGATCGTACAGTACTGATTCCAGGCGATCGGCCACGGTCGGATCGATAGCGTGCTCGGGGATGCGTACTAATCTCTGGCTCGATGTTCGGCACCTTTCGTTATCTGCTTGCACTGCTGGTCGTGCTGATCCACGTCTGGCCCGGATTCATGCTGTGGACGGGGGTCTACGCCGTCTTCGCCTTCTACGCCCTCAGCGGGTATCTGATGGCGCTGGTGCTCGACCGCAGCTACGAGCCGACGCGCGCGGGGACGCTGCGCTACTTCGCCAACCGGGGTCTCCGGATCTATCCTCCCTACTTCGCCGCACTGGTCCTCGCCGCTGTAATTGGACTGATGGATCCAGTCACTGCACGGAACATCGGCCAGATCCATCCTCCCGAAAACGCGCTCGAGTGGCTACGCAACCTCTTCATCTTCACGCTTCACCTCGAACGTGCGGAAACGAACCGGTTGATTTCACTCGCATGGTCGGTGGACATCGAACTCTGGTTCTATGTCGCGATGGGGCTGGGCCTCGGTCGCGGCCGCTACCGCATCGCCATCTGGTTCCTGTTGAGCCTTGCATACACGGTCTTCATGGTCGCCGAGGGCTATCCGTTCCCACCGCGCTACTCGACGATCGCCGCGGCTTCACTTCCCTATTCACTGGGAGCGCTTCTCTACTCCCAGCAAGGGCACCTCCGGCAGTTTCTGTCTTCGCGCTGGCACGCCCCGCTGGCGTTTGCGTTGTTCTTCGTAAACGCCGTCTTTTCTCCTTCAATCTGGGGGAATCCGTTCATTACCGGGTTCTATGCATCGCTGGCGGTGGCGGGTTACGCAATCGCCTCCCTCGGGGTGCTCCAGCGGGCTTCCGGATCCAACTGGCTCGCCCGCTTGGACGGAATCGCCGGAAACCTCTCCTACCCGGTTTTCCTCTGCCACCTACCGGTGGCCGCCATGCTGGTGAGTGTCGGAATCGCAGACGAATACGGCCTCGTGCTCCTGCTATGGACCATCCCCGCGACGAGTCTCGCGGGCTGGGTGATTCACGGTCTCACTCAGAGCGACATCGACGCGCTGCGCGATCGTGTTCGGGGAGTCGCGCGCGCCGCGACATCCAAGACACTCTGAGTTGCGGATCGAAGATCCGGGTCGATCCCAGGCCAACGCACTGTCTGATCTCGCGGTTCTCGAACTACTCGGAGGCGTCCTGCGCATCGAGGGTTGCGAGGATCTCCCGGCTCATGTTCTTGGCCTCCACGGCGGTCGGATAGCCGAGGTAGAGGCTCAGCTGCAAGATGACCTCGTCGACTTCTTCGCGGCTCATGCCGTGGCGCAGTGCGGCGGGGATGTGGACGCGCAGCTCGGTGGCCTTGCCCAGTGAGATCAGCGCGGCCAGAGTGACCAGGCTGCGGTCGCGCCGGCTGAGCTGCGGACGCGACCAGATCTCCCCCATCAGATGCTGGATCGCGAAATCACCCAGTGCCCCGAGCCGCTCCTCCATGATTCGAACTACGACGTCGGTTGGGGCCTCCCAGCCCATGACCTGCTTGAAGGCTTGGGCCCCGTCCTGGCGGCGCTGGGCGTCGCTCTTGGCTTCCGCAGATGGCCGAGGCAGCGGCCGCTCGACGTCCTCTCTTTCCGTGAACAGCGCCATGGCGGTCCGCATGCCGTCCAAGGCGCGCGGGTAGCCCGCGTAACCGCAGAGGTGGAGCATCAACTCTTCGATCTCGTCCACCGCGACACCGTGGTGCAACGCCCCGGCGAGGTGGGTGCGGAGTTCCACCTGGCATCCGAGGCAGGTGAGCGCCGTAACCGAAACCAGGCTGCGGTCGCGACGCGCGAGTCCCGGGCGCGACCATATATCCCCGAGTACATGGTCGATGGAGAAGGCGGCGATCGGTCCCATCATCGAGGCCATGCCCTGCGCGGTCTGCTCCAGGTCGAGTGAAGGATCGCTCCGGATCGTGCGATAGACGTCGAGGCCTCGCTGGTGGCGACTCGGGTGGCTTCCCTCTTCGCTCATGATCTCTACTCCTATGCTCCGATGTTGGAATGGCAGCTCAGCTAACGCGTTGCCAGCAACCCTTGCAGGATGAGTTCGGAGATCGTGTCGGCGGTTTCCTTCGGCGAGGCCAGTGCCATCTCGGCGACATCGGGTCGTGCGAACTCGCCACCGAGGCGCCCGAGCACGTGGGCGACCGAGGCGGTGTCGACCGGCGCGATCTGCCCTTCTGCGACGGCGCGGTCCAACAGGTTCTGTGTCACGGCAATCAAGTAGGCTTCGTGGGTGGAGACCAGGCGTCCGGCCCCCTTGACCTGCACGAGGTCGGCCGAAATGGCCACGGTTTCCGGTTGAACGGCTTCGTTGGCGGCCTGCAGGTACGCGCGCAGAGCATCGAGCGGCGGCATCGATGCGTCGAGGGCCTCGATCGCTGCACGGCCGATGCGGTGCAGACGGCGGTCGACGATCGTGAGCAGGAGTTCGTCCTTGCTGGGCGCGATGCCGTAGAGCGTTCTCAGCGAGCAGCCGACGAGCGCCGCGATCTCCGCCATCGTGAAATCCGCGAGACCATCGCGGAGGAGCATCTCCTCCAGCTCGTCGAGCACCTCGAGCTGCCGCGCGCTGAGCTGCCGCTCGGCCTCGGGCGGCAGCAGCGGCTTGGGCGCACGCACACCGGGAAAGCGCATGCGGGCAACCTTGCCGGAGGGTGCGGGCGTCAAGGCAGCAGTGCCTCCGGGAGATCCACGACCCGAGCGCGCAGCCACTCGCCGAGGCTCTTGGCCTGCCCATCCTGGCGCGTCGAGGCGGCCACTCCCTCTCCCAGCAGGCCGTGGAGCACGAAGTTGAGCGAGCGAATTGCGGGCAGCGCATAGCGATCCACCCGGAGGTCCGCAGTTTCGGGTAGCAGTTCCTGCAACTTCTCGGTGGTGAGAAAGCGGTCGAGCCAGGCCCAGGCTTCGTCGCTACGCGCGAAGATGCCGAGGTTCGCGTTGCCTCCCTTGTCGCCCGAGCGCGCGCCGTAGATCGTGCCGAGCGGCAATCGCTTCGTCGGACCTTCGGGTGCAGCGACCTTGGGGCCGGGAGTCGGCGTCACGCTGACCTCGCTACTCGGGATGACGGAGGAGATCTCGGAGGTCTTGCCTCCGAGCACCACCACCTCCTGCGGCACGATTTCGGCCGGAACGCGCGCCGGCTGGTACACGCCGAACGGCCGTCCACCGCCGGGCCCCCCGCCGACACTCGTGAAGCCCGGGATCGACGAGAGTGCGAGCTCGATCAGTGCACTCGAGACGGCACGCCCTACCTTGTTCGCGTCCGGATCCTTGATCGAGAGCTTGAAGAAGGCGGTCGCTTCCTCGTTCGACTGCGGATCCGGCTTGTCCGTGCGGACGATGCGCGTCTCTACTACGGCGAAGTCCTCGGGGCCGTAGGGGCAGGCTGCCCAGAAGGCCTCCTCTACGAGCTTCGCTTTCGCCTCGATCTCGAGACCAGTCAAGCAGACGTTCAGATCCTGCCTGAAACCACCGGGGCGATTGATGCAGACCTTGAGCATCGACGGCGGCGGCTCGCCCTGTGCGCCGTGGATGCGCACGCGGTCCGGTCCTTCCTGGCTGAGCTCGATGGTGTCGAAGCGCGTCGTCACGTCCGGTCCGAAGTACTCCGGACCGCCGATTTCGTAGAGGAGCTGCGACGTGATGGTGCCGATCGAGACTTGCCCGCCGGTGTCGTCGTGTTTTCCGATCACCGTCTCGCCATTTTCTGCGATCTCGGCCCATGGGAAGCCGACACGGGCCATGCCCGGAACCTCGGTGAAGAAGGAGTAGTTGCCACCGGTCGCCTGGGTGCCGCACTCGATCACATGCCCCGCGACCACGGCACCCGCCAGGGCATTCCAGTCCGTGCGGCTCCAACCGTGATGCCACGCCGCCGGGCCGCACACAATGGCCGCGTCGGTGGTACGGCCAGTGATCACGATGTCGGCGCCCTGGTCGAGCGCGTCGACGATGCCCCAGCAGCCGAGGTAGGCGTTTGCGGTGAGGAACGCCGAGGCGTCCTTGATCGGTTCGCCGGTCTCGAAGTGGCGGCAACAAGTCGTCACCGCGCACGTAGGCGATCTTCGGGTGGAGGCCGAGCTTGTCCGCAACCTCGGCCACGGCATCGGCACAACGATCCGGATCGAGACCGCCGGCGTTGCTCACAACCTTGATGCCGTTGTCGAGGCAGGTCCCCATGACCTGTTCCATTTGCGTCACGAAGGTGCGCGCGAAACCACGGTTCGGGTGCTTCACGCGCGTGCGCGCGAGAATCAGCATGGTGAGCTCGGCGAGCCAGTCGCCGGTGAGAACGTCGATCGGCCCTCCTTCCACCATCTCGCGAGCTGCCGAGAGGCGGTCGCCGAAGAAGCCCGAACAATTCGCAATACGGATCGGATCGGCCATGCTGACTTCCTTTCTCTAGTCCTCTCGCGTCGTGGACTCAACCACGAGGAGGAGTGCTCCGGCTTCCACCTGTTCTCCGAGGCTGACCCGCACTTCGGTGACGACGCCGTCTTCCGTGGCGCGCATCGGGTGCTCCATCTTCATCGCTTCGAGAACGAGTACGGTGTCGCCGGCGCTCACGCTCTCTCCCACCTGGACGCGCAGGTCGATCACCTTTCCGGGCATCTGGGCTACGAACCCGCCCGCGGTCTCCTCCGCACCCGGCAGAATGAAGCGGGGTCGTTCGGTGAAGGCGAGGTCGCCGTTCGGACCGTGGACGATCAGTCGGTCGCGGGAGCGCGTGATGCGGGCCCGAGTCCGTCGTCCAGCGATTTCGACATCGATCCCGTCTTCACTCCAGGTATGAATGCGGGCGATTGCGCCGTCGGCAAACCGGAATCGTCCATCGCGGAGCGAGTGGTAGAGCACCGTCACGCTTTCCTCGCCATGATCGAGGACGAGTTTCTGGTCCGGGAGGCGGGCATTGCGCCATCCCGAGGGCGTCGTGCGGAGCATCGTGGCGTTGGCGCGGTTGCCGCCCTGCACCCATAGGGCTGCCGCCTGCGCCATGCGCGTCCGCTCTTCTTCGCTGGGCTCGAGGGAGCGTGCGGGCTTCACGCGATCGATGAAGTCCGTCGTGGTATCGCCGGCGAGGAACTCGGAGGTGCGCAGGGTACCGACGAGGAAATCGCGATTGGTGACGACGCCGCCTATGTGGGTGCGCGCGAGAGCCAGGGCGAGTCGGCCCGCGGCTTCACGGCGCGTTGGCGCGTGCGCGATCACCTTGGCGAGCATGGGGTCGAAGTCGGTCCCGATGACGGAGCCGGCCGTGACGCCCGAG
>JAFDEI010000134.1 GCA_019310425.1 Deltaproteobacteria bacterium
GCCCGAGCCCGAGTGCGCGACGGACAACGACTGTGGGGACGCCAATGCCTGCAACGGTGCGGAGCGCTGCGTCAGCGGAAGCTGCGTGACGGGTACTCCGCTCGTCTGCACGGGTTCGAATCAGTGCAGCTCCGCGACCTGCAATCCCACGCTGGGCTGTGTGCTCGAGCCGCTACCGAACGGGCAGCCTTGTGACGATCAAAACCTTTGCACCGCACAGGACAGCTGTCAGGCGGGTGTCTGCAGCGCCGGCTTCGCGCGCAGCTGCCCGGCGCCGAACGAATGCCAGGTCGGCTATTGCGATCCGTTGGCCGGCTGCAGCGCCGAGAACCTGCCCGACGGTAGCCAGTGCGACGACGGCGACTCGTCGACCGTGAACGACAGCTGCCTGGCCAGTCGTGGAACCCGAACCGGAGCCGGGCCCGAACTCCGGCGACTACTTCGAGGATTTCGAGCAGTACGCGCAAGCTGAGGACCCTGACGGCTGGTTCGACACCGGTGCGTCGAATTCACTCGAGGAGGATCCGAGAGCCTTCGAGGTCATGCTGCTCGAGGACGGCAACCGGGTCTTCGGAACCAGCTCGACGAGGGTGAATATTCATTCTCACTACGTGGCCGACGAGAGCATCCACTGGACCGAGTACGAATACAGCGGTCGTATGCGGATCTCGTCACGGTCCGGTGGGATCGGAGTCACGCTCTACAGCGACTATCCGGATTCCGACAGCTACTACCGGCTGCGGCGTTATGGACGTGGTGCGTTCCACCTCGCCCCGCACCCGCACCGCAGCGTCGAGTGCGTCGGTTCGACCAACACGGGGGTCAAGCCGGAGCCGGAGACGTGGTACCACTTCCGCTTCCAGGCGTTCGAGGAAGATGACGGCACACGCGTTCGGGCCCGAGTTTGGGCGGCTGCCGAGACCGAGCCCGAACTCTGGCAGGTCGATTGTCTGGCCACCGGCTTCGGGAGTTTCTATTCCGGCTCTCCGGGCGTGTGGTCCATGGGCAAGGGTGACAAGTACTGGGACGATCTCGAGGTCTTCGGGCTGGACGAGGCAAGCCAAATGGCCGAATGAAGGAATTCCGATAAGGTCCCCTCGAGCCGAACTCGAGCAGGGGGAATATCGGATGACGATCAGGCGCCAGGACTTACGTCGAAGCGGGCACTCCATGGTGCCGGCAGCGGCTCTTCAGCTGCTCTTGCTGGCGACCTCGGCGCTGTTCGCCGGGGTGGCGGGTGCCGAACGGCCGCCGCCCGAATACGACCGAGCGGGTTGGTATCTCGGACTCGGGGGTTTCTACGCCCTATCCGATTATGACCTCACCACTTCGGACCTGGACGTCGTCCCGCCCCAGCCGGCCGATACGAATCCGAAGTTCGGAAACAGTGCTGGAGTCGACTTCCGCGCGGGCTACCGGGCCTTTTCGCGCTGGGCCTTCGAGTTCGATTATCAATGGCAGGCCGGTTTCGACTCGAAAAATTCCTCGATCGATCCGCACCTCGAGATCGACACGCATCTCCTCAGCTTGAATACGAAGTTCTTCCTACTGACCGGGCGCTGGCAGCCCTATGCGCTGCTCGGAGCCGGCCTTCTGGTTTTCAACAGCGAAATCGTAGACGACGACTTCAAGAAACCCTGGGATGTCAGTGTAGGCTTCGCGCCTCGATTCGGCGGGGGTGTCGATTTC
Source organism: Deltaproteobacteria bacterium (assembly GCA_019310425.1). Classification (GTDB taxonomy): domain Bacteria; phylum Myxococcota_A; class UBA9160; order UBA9160; family SMWR01; genus JAFDEI01. The sequence continues at coordinate 1,690 of JAFDEI010000134.1, forward strand.
TGGGTCAATGAAGACTGGGCGCTGATGCTGGAGGGAACCTACATCGTTCCAGTGGGCATCCTCGACGGTGCCAACATGGGAAGCGTCGGCGTCGGCTTCCAATACCGCTTCTAGCAGCTCGACCGGTTCAACCCGACGTCATGCCGCCGTCGACCGGATAGATGCCGCCGCTGATGAATCGCGCATCGTCGCTGCACAGGAAGGCGACCAGCGCAGCCACTTCTTCGGGAGTGCCGTAACGGCCGAGCGGGATGTTCGCCTCCATCAGGTGTTTGATCGCTTCGGGCTGGTCCGCCGATACACCCGCTTCGATCGATCGCATCATGCGTGTCTCGATCGGCGATGGGCAGATCGCGTTCACGCGAATGCTGTCGGCGCCGTACGTCTGCGCGGCCGCGCGGGTGAGCCCGATGACCGCGTGTTTGCTTGCCACGTAGGCGGGGATGAGCGCGTTGCCCACCATCCCGGCGACCGATGACGTGTTCACGATTGCGCCTCCGCCTCGAGCCCGAAGCGCGGGCACCACATGCTTGATTCCCAGGAACACGCCCGTCACGTTGACCGCCATCACATGCTCGAATACGTCGGTGGGGTACTGGTCGATCGGCGCGACTCTGCCTTCGATTCCGGCGTTGTTGAACAACACATCGATGCCGCCAAAGCGCGTCGTTGCCTCATCGACGTATCGCTGCACGTCTCCGGGAATGGTGACATCCGCTCCGATTGCGATCGCCTCGGCTCCCGTCGAGGTCGCCAGATCGAGTGCCTCGTCGAGCGGGCTCTGTTTCAGGTCGACCAACACGATCCGCGCGCCCTCGCGCGCGAACAGCTCGACCGTTGCCCGTCCGATGCCTCCCGCGGCACCGGTCACGATCACTGTCTTTCCGACGAAACGCTCTGCCATTGATCGAATCCTCCGAGAGGTATTCTCGCACGGCCGCTGGGCGAGCGCTTCGAGCTAGCGCGCCTTGCGTTCGGCGCGAGCGTGTCGGATGTAGACCGACAGGCCGACGCCCAGAGCCACCGCGGCAGCGATCGACGCCACGATCCAATTTCCGACTTCCGACTCGGAGCCGTGAACATCGTCCGGCACTCGCTCCGGCCGCCGATCGGCCGCCTCCGCTTCGATGGCCTCGAGGATCTGCTCGCGGTAACGCGCGAGGTCCACCGCGAAGGTGAGGCTCGGTTCGCCGCCGTTCTGCTTGCCGTCCGACGCAGCGAAGAGAACACCCGCCAACACGAACTCGTCGCCGTCCGCGACGAAGAGCGCACCCCCGGAATCCCCGGTGACGGCCTGGGCTTCGTACGGTGTCGCGTACAGGTCATCGACCAACGAGTAATCGGTGATGATCGCGTCCGTGACCCATGCGCCGATCGCCACTCGCTCGCTCGTCCCGGCAATCGTGTTGGTACCCCAGCTGGGCTCTGATTTCGCGCGGCCACGCCAGATTCGCCTCAATGCTCCGGCCAGGCTGCGCTTCTCGCTGCCTTTTTCTTGGCCCGCTCCGGCAAGAATCGCGAACGCGCCTCTTGCCGGCGTTTTCTCGCTGATTTCGAGCGGCGGGAGTTCCGGGAAATCAGGGTTGCCGAGGATCCGGAACGCGATCAGGTCGGCTTCGGTGCGGTCGTCGTTATAGATCTGAACGGTCGGGTCGGGAGCCTTCCGGTAGACCTGTCCCTCGATCTCCACATTCTGCGCGCCGACATGGCTCGCAGTGAGGACCCACCCCTCCCCGAGGTAGACGATCGTCAGCCCGCCGCCCGCCACCGTCCCGACGTGTCCGGACACCACAAGACGATCCGGCGATGTTCCGAAGCCCTCCCCCTCGTTCATCACGATCGCAGCCGCCGGCCCGGCGAGAGCAGACCACATCAGGACCAGCGCACACACTTCGAAGCTCCGCACTCGCTGATTGTCGGCCCGATGCAGGCCACGGGCAAGCCGGCGCTGTGTCCTTGCCAGCCGGCCGGATCGAGCCGATCCGAGGATTTCTGGTTTCCGAGGCAGGGTCCAGCCAGTCGTTTCCCGGCCTCCGCTTCTGGACGCGTCGGTGCGAAAATTGACAGAAGTTCGACACATCGCGTATTTCGCCGGATGGTCCGGTGGCATAAATTCCCCCGAGATATGCAACACGCGGCTCCTCGCGCGACTCTCGGCTGGATGCAGAATCCGGTTCGAGGCCTGCTGCACGGCGTTTCGGCGCTGCTGTCCGTCGTGGGGGCCGCGGCACTCTGGAGTCGCACGGCCGGCGACTTGTTTCAACAGAGCGCTCTGCTGGTCTTCGGCCTGAGCCTCGTCGGCCTCTACAGCGTGAGCAGCGCCTACCACTCGGTCCGCTGGAACTCACTGTGGCAGGGACGGATGCAGCGCATCGATCATGCGATGATCTACGTGCTGATTGCGGGCAGCTACACACCGATCGCCGCCATCGTTCTCGATGGCTGGCTGCGTTTCGCGGCTCTGGGAACGGTCTGGGGCATCACCGCCGTCGGGGTCGTCCAGAAGCTGTGTTGGCCGCAGCTCGGTCATGGCTACTCAGTCGCCCTGCAGGTCGCCCAGGGCTGGTTCGGGCTGCTGCTGCTGGCACCGCTCTACGAGCGGCTGGGCGGGCAGGCGGTGGGGCTGCTCGTGCTCGGCGGATTCTTCTACACGCTCGGCATGGTGGCTTTCACTACCCGGCGCCCCCGGCTGTGGCCCCGCGTGTTCTCCTATCACGAAATCTTTCACGTCCTCGTCGTGGGCGGCAGCGCCACCCACTATGCCATGACGTTCCTATACGTCGCGCGCTTCGGCGCGGCCTGAATTTCCGGCATATTGGGGACCTTCAATCAAGCATGACGGGCTTCCGGTACGGCGAGCGGGATCGCACCGCTCAGTCTGTTGCACCGTCGCCGCCGGTCGTGAGCGTCAGTTCGATGCGGAAGCTCAAGTCCGATGCGAAATTCCGGTGGACCGGCGTCTGATGGAGCATGCGGTCGGTCATCGGGTCGTGGACCCGGAGGTAGAGGTCCGGTGAAAGCTCCGCAAAATCTCTGAAATCGTCCTCGCTGAAGCGGATCAGGAAGTTCCCCGCGTCGTTGGTGGTGGTAGATCCGAGGAAGTCGTCGAAGACGAGATCCTTGTCGTACGCTCGGACGATCAGACCCGGAAGCGGGCGACCCGAGTCGACCTCGATGACCACCCCGCGCGCCACGTAACGCAAGCTCACCGTGCGGGAGCCCCGACCCACTCGCCTCGGGCTTCGATGCTGGCCAACATGGCCTCGCAGTGTGACACAGATCCGCAGTGAAGTTCTGCAGTCACCGCGGCGCAGGTCTGCCACGGCCAATCGACGATCGTTCAAGCAAGTGGTCACCGATAGCCACGACTCTCCCGCTCATCCATCTGGGCGGCGGCGACGAGTTCTTCCAGCGCGTGGGGGATACGATCTGCAATCGCCCAGGGATCTTCCACCACGTCGGGGCAACTGAGGAAGCCGAAGCCCACTTCGCCGCTACAGCTCAACACGCTCACATTGAGAGCGATACGGTCCATGAGCGGGCCGATCGGATAGCATGCCAGCAGCTGCGCGCCTGCTGCGTAGATCGGCATCGGCGGCCCGGGTACGTTCGAAATCAGGAGGTTGAATATGGGGGGCAACCGCCCACTCAGATCGAGCCATGAGAGGAGCCTCACCAGTAGCGAAAATGCGATGGGGCGGGGCACACTCGCCCATTCCATCACCGCGTTCTCGATCCCCACAGCGTAGAGGTCCTTGGCGTTGCGCGTTCCGCGACTCACGGCATGCAGCCGCTCCAGCGGGTCCTTCAGGTCGGTGGCGAGGGTCACGAACATGCCTGAGACGGAGTTACCAAAGCTCGCCGCCTGATCTTCCGAACGTACCGAGACGGGGATCGCGGCCAGCAACGATGCATCGGGCAGCTCGTCGCGGTGCTCGAGGTAGGCCCGTAGCGCTCCGCCACACATCGCCACCACGACGTCGTTGACGGTAACGCCGAATGCCCGTTTGATCTGTTTCACCTGCTCGAGGGGCACACAGCAGAACGCGAAGTTGCGCCGGGAAGTAATCGGCTGATTCAACGAGGACGGGGGCGCCTGGAACGGGAGTGCCGTGCTGTCCCTGGTTCGAGAACCGCGCAGGCGGATCAACTTTCCGACCGAGGATGCGGTCTCTCGCGCCGCCCTCGCGACTCGCATGGGCGTATCGAGCAAGGAGCCCAGGCTGCGGGTCAGGAGTTCGATCTCCGAGGGCAGCGGAGCGATGTCGCGTTCTTTCTCCGTGTTCGAGGCGGCAGGGGGCTCCTCGGGGTGGGTGGTGAAGAGTCTCCCCAGCATCATCGAGCCCGCGACGCCGTCGATGCAGGCGTGATGCACCTTCGTCACCACCGCGACTCGCCCACCCTCCAGGCCTTCGATGAACCACATCTCCCACAGTGGCACATCCAGATCGAGTTTCGTGCCGGCGAGTTCTCCAACCAGAGCAGCCAGCTCCCGCGCTCCACCAGGGGCGGGCAGGGCGCGTTCGTGGATGTGGTTGTCGAGATCGAGATCGGGATCGTCCACCCAGTAGGGTCTGTCCAGGCCAAAGGGAACCCGCACGAGTCGCTCGCGCAGGGGCGGCAGATGCTCCAGGTGGCTCGCCACCAGGTGTCGCCAGTCCTTCACCCCGAAGTCTCCCGGTGCCGTGGAGGGATCGAGGATCAAAAGCCCCAGGATGTGCATGTGACTGGCGGCTGTTTCACCGTAGATCATGTCCGCATCGATGCCATTGAGCTGCCGCATACCTGCCGCTTCTCCTAGCCCCTGCTACCGCATGGCGGCAGGAGCCCTGTTCCTCATCTCAATCCGAACATACCGGGAGAACCTCCGCTCGCGCACCACTTCGTGCGAGTCTACCCCGGATCCCGGGACGGGTGTCAGCGACGACGCGGCAGCGGCAGCAGCATCGGAACCCGGCGGCGGTAGTCCTCGTACGATTCCCCGTGCACCGCGATCAGCCCGCGCTCCTCGATCTGGATCGCGGCCAGCATGTACGCCGTGGTCACGACCGCGAACAGCAGATGCCCCTGAGTCATCGTAGGCGCCGACCAGAAGGCGATCATGAAACCGAGCAGCAGAGGATGGCGCACGAAGCGATAGAGCGAGCGCTCTTCGAAGTTGGGCGGCGGATACTCGTGACCGCGCGCGAAGACCACCACCTGCTTCAGGCCGAAGAGATCGAAGTGATCGATCAGGCAGGTCGCGAGCAGCACTGTGCCCCAGCCGAGCGCGAAGCTGGTCCACAGGATGCCACGCACCAGCCCACTCTCGAGCTGCCAGACCACGCTGGGCATGGGCCGCCACAAGAGCACCATCGTGATGAGCACGGCGAGGGTGAAGAGCACGAAGGTGCTGCGCTCCACCGGCTCGGGCACGAATCGCGTCCACCACTTCTTGAAGCCGTGGCGCGCCATGATCGTGTGCTGAACCGCGAACAGGCCGAGGAGACACACGTTGATGACAATCGCCGAGCCGGTGCTCGCCGCCGCCCCGCCCGAGTCGATCGTCAACGGCACCCAGAAGTCGCCGACGAAGCCGATCAGGTAGAGGAAGGTGACGAGGAAGGCGAGGTAGATCAACGAGCCGTACGACAGCACCAGGGCGCGAGAGAATCCGGTGGCATGCTGAGGTGCACTAGCAGTGTGCTGGATCGACATGGCAGCTCCTCTGGCGAATCGCTCGGACTCGGGTGGTGCGCACGCCACACCCGGAGCGCCGGCTGGCCTCGTGCTTGGAAAGTCCTCGCCATCCTACACTGCCACACGCGGATTCTGTCGCGAATTATCTGGGGAGGAAGTCACGGGTCGCGGTGATCCGCGACCCGTCGCGCTCGATCGCTACCGCCGCGCGGGAAAGACAGGACGTCTGGTTTTCCCAGCCCCGCCTACTCTCCGTAACCGAGCGCGCGCAGCGCCTCGACTTCCCCAGGGCTCAGCTCAGCCGCCTTGCTCGCCGCGCCGATTCGCCCCGGATGGGCATGCTGCCATGCCGTCAGCTGCTGCTGGAGCTCCCGGGCGAGTTCCGGCGCGGTCGGCGCGAGATTCTCCAATTCGTCTCGGGATCGATCGAAGAGAAACAGCGCTGGTTCACCCTCCAGCGCGTAGTCGACGATCAGCTTGTGTTCGTCCACCACGATGGCGCTCTTCTTTGCCGCCCTGTATTGGGTCTCCACGACTCCAGCTTCCCGTTCCGCGATCGGCGCTCCCGTGAGGATGCTACTCGCATGCGATCGGCCCTCCAGCGTCTTCGGGTCGTGGGGGATCTGCAGGAGATCCAGAAGCGTCGGCACCAGGTCGACGCCGGACACCCTCCCGCCCAGGCGTCGGGGGCTGGCCGTCAATGCCGGGTGGTGAACGATCCACGGAACCCAGATCGTCGAGTCGTAGAGATTCGCACCGTGTCCCTGATCGAAGATGTTGAGCTCGCCGAAGCCCTCGCCATGATCGGAGTTCACGATGACCAGGAGGTTGTCGAATCCCCGCTCGGAGAGTTTCGCGAGGAGGTCGCCGATGACGCTGTCCACGTAGCGCAGCTGTCGATCGTACTCGGCGATCGGGCCGGTACCATCGAGAGGGATTCCCGCCTTCTCCGCCAGCGCATTCTTGTAGGGCAGGTGCATGTCTACCAACACCAGGTGGGCGAAGAACGGAAGCCCTTCCACGCGGTCGAGCCGAGCCAGGAAGGAATCGGCAACCCTCGCCGCGCTGATCTTGTTCTTCTTGTAGCCATCGCGCCATAGGCGGCCCGTGCCACTATAGGTCGCGTAGCCCTGGTGGAAGTTGAATGCGGCATTGCCGTTGGGATTGGCCGTGATGCCGATCGTGAAATAGCCTGCACTTGCCATGTGCTCGGCGAGGGTCTCGAAGCTCGTGTCCAACACCCGATCGTTTCGCCCGCGGCCGGGATCCTCGATCTCGAGGGAGCGCGGATAGAGGCCGGTGATCATGGCCGCCATGGAAGCGCGGGTCCACGGTGCCGGCGCCAGAACCTTCTCGAAGAGAACGCCTGTACGGGCCAGGCGATCCAGCTGCGGCGAAGTATTCTTCGGGTAGCCGTAACTGACCAGGTGATCGGCGCGCAGAGTGCACAGCGTGAGCAGCAGGACGTTCGTGTCGCCGAGGCCGAGTGGCAGGTCCGTATCGCGCGCCGCGCTACAAGCGACCGTGCAGAACGCCACGCTGACGAGAAGCCAACCGACTGCCGGAGCGGGGCTCGTTCTCCGTTCGGGGTCGGCTTGTACTTCGGGGTTCATGAACGAACGGACCGTAGAGATTTCCCGAAGGGGGAGCAAATGGCGAGGGCGCCATCTAGCATTCCCAACTCGGCTCGCACGGCAGGAGGGGAGAAGTGGCAACACTCGAGGACAAACGAATCCTGGTGACGGGACCGGCAGGGCAGATCGCGTTTCCACTGGCGGCCCGCCTCGCGAAGGACAACCAGGTCTGGGGCGTCGCCCGGTTCAGCGACACTTCGACCCGAGAGCGCTGCGAAGACGCGGGTATCCGGACGGCCGTGGTCGATCTCGCGGATCCCGACTGGTCGAAGATGCCCGACGATGTCGATCACGTCCTCCATCTCGCGGCGGTGATCGTCGCTGGAGAGGACTTCGATGCCGCGATTCGGATCAATGCGCTGGGAACCGGCCACCTGATGTCGCGGTTCCGGAAGGCCAGGTCGTGCCTGGTGATGTCGACCTGCGGCGTCTACGCGGCAGCGCGTGATTACAGCAAGCCCGTCATCGAATCGGATCCACTCGGTGGCACGCCTCAGCCATACGCAGCCACGTATTGCGTTTCGAAGATTGCGCAGGAGGCGGTGGCGCAGTATGCAGCCGAGCAGTTCGCTCTTCCCACGACGATCGCCCGTATGAACGTCGCCTACGGCGACAATGGCGGGTATCCAGCGATGCTCCTCGAAATGATTCTCCGCGACCTCCCGATCCCCGTCCTACCCGACGGTCACGGCCAGCTCGCGACCCCCATTCACGAGGCGGATATCTACGCCCACACACCGGATCTGCTCGAGGCTGCGGCTGTCCCGGCCACGATCGTGAATTGGGGAGGGGACGAGCCCGTTTCGATTCCCGAGCTTGCCGCGTACATCGCCAAACGGATCGGCCGCGAAGCGAAAGTGGTGGAGAGCGACGATGGTATCCACCAGTACTGGCTCGATTCGACCAAGCGCTCCCGGTTGACGGGCCGCTGCGAGGTCTCGTGGCAGGCGGGCATCGATCGGATGATCACCGCTCGTCACGAGGAGCTCCAGCTCCGCTAGGACTCGATTGGATCCGGTCTCGTTCGAATGGACATCGCATTGACGGAAGTGACTGGGATTCTTATCCTTTTTGGGATTCGGCACCGGGGTGCGGCGCCCGTCTGCTGTCGACGACGGAGTCATTCGCTTGAATAGCGGCAACAGCTACAGGGTGAGCTTCGGTCCGCCCGTCACCCCGCGGATCATCAAGCGACTGATGCTCGCAAACGTGGCGGTGTTCGTCGCGCAGATCGCGATTCCGAACCTCACTCCTGCCGGTGTCGTCAGTCCTGATCTTGTCTGGATCCAGCGCCAGATCTGGCGCCCCTTCACGTACATGTGGTTCCACCACATCAGTGTCCTACCGCTGCACCTGGCGATGAATATGTTCATGCTGTGGATGTTTGGCTCGGAGCTCGCCCTCTATTGGGGAGAGAAGCGTTTCCTTCGTTACTACCTCAACTGCGGTTTCGGCGCGGGCTTCCTGATTGCCACCGTCCCCTTCCTGCCGGGGCTGGCGGGCTGGCCCCCGTGGACCGAGGAACTCACCAAGACCACCCTGGGCGCTTCGGGCGCCATCATGGGCGTACTGCTCGCCTTCTCCTTCACCTGGCCCTACAGCACCATCCGCCTCATCTTCCCTCCGATCCCCCTCAAGGCGATCTGGCTGATTCCCTTCGTCTTCGTCATGGAGTTCATGACCGGCTCGTCGAACGTCTCTCACCTGGGCCATCTGGGAGGCGTGCTGGTCGGGTGGATGTACCTCGTCCACGAAGGCAAGACGCCGGATGCACCCACCATCGAGACACTCAAGCGCCGGTACCGACGTTGGAGGACGCCTCCGCCACCGACGAACTACCCGACCGCCAGG
>JAFDEI010000313.1 GCA_019310425.1 Deltaproteobacteria bacterium
CATCGGGGCAGAGTACCTTGATGCGTTGCTCGACATCGCCCGCCTTGTAGTCGATGGCACCGTCGAGACCGAACTCGTCGGTCAACACTGCGCATTTCTCGGGTCCACCCGCAATCCCGACGACGCGGCAGCCTTCGAGCTTTGCGATCTGTGCGGCGACCGAGCCCGTGGCTCCGGCCGCACCCGAAACGAGCACCGTTTCACCGGGAACCGGCTTTCCGATGTCGAGTAGACCGAAGTAGGCCGTCATCCCGGTGAGGCCCGCCACGCCGAGAGGCCATGTTGGTGGCGTCCCGTCGGGCACCGGGGCTCCATGAACGAAGCCCTGCCCCGCTACTGCGTATTCCTGCATTCCGAGCAGACCGCTAACGAGTTCGCCCTCCGCAAATGCGGGATTCTTCGATTCGATGACCTGCCCGACCGCGCTGCAGCGCATCACCTCACCAATCGAGACCGGCGGCATATAGCTCTCTTTGTCTTCCATCCAGCCGCGCATCGTCGGATCGAAAGAAATATAGAGGTTGCGCACCAGGTATTGACCATCGACAAGTTCAGGAACGGGCTCCTGCCTGAACTCGAAATTCGACGGGCTTACCATGCCAACGGGCCGGCTGGCCAGGAGCCACTGGCGATTGATGCGTTCGGTCATCGGGACGCTTCTTCGGCCTGCATCAACTCCACGAGGAAGATGGGGAGCAGCAGTGTTGCTGCGATCGCGCTTCCCGACAGTGCCATCATCAGACCTCGCTTGCCTGCGACGGCTGCGAGGACCATCGTCGCTGCGGCGGCCGCAGTGACCGCCGTCGAGGTGAGCGGCTGCGCGTGGTGCCACTCGGTCCAGCCATCCTTGACGAAGTCGCCTGCGGCCTCGGCGCCGTCACGGGCCGCCTCCGCCAGCAGGTCGAGCTGCAAGTCGTGGCCGATCTTCGCGACGCTTTCGACCATCACGTCGATGCCGGCTCCGATTGCCTTTCCGAATTTCTCTCCGACGGTTCGCTCCATCTGGAACACCTCCGCAGCCAAGTTAGCGTGCGCCGCCACACCTCCAAAACCGCGGAATTGCTGGCAGCTCGGCCAGGCTGACCTCTGGCGCGATACCGGGGCGAGTCGACTCTCGGACGATCGTTAGTGTATTTTGACAGCTTCATGATTGCCCGGCGCCGCCACGCTGCCGATCCCGCATGCCTTAGAGGAGACGACATGACAGCGATCCCCGAATTCCGACCCGATGACCCGAGCTACTTCTTGCAAGAACGCAATGAGGTCTACCGCCAGCTTCGCGAGGAGTCGCCAGTCCACTGGTACCAGCCGGGTGAATTCTGGGTGCTCAGCAAGTACGCCGACGTTCGCCATGTCTCGAGCGATCCGGCGACTTTCTGCAGTCGCAAGGGCTTTCGGATCAACGACGATATCCGCACCGGGCAGGGTCTTCCGGGGATTCCCCCTTCCATGCTCGGCATGGATCCCCCGCAGCACACGCAGTACCGGAAGCTCGTCAACCAGTACTTCACCCACCGCCAGGTCGCGAAGCTCGAGCCGCGGATACGTGAGTTCGCGCGGGAGGCGCTCGACACGATCTCTCCCGGCGAGACCTGCGACTTCGTCGACGCAGTCTCGGCCCCGCTGCCGGTGCTGGTGATTGCCGACCTCATGGGTATTCCCACTTCCGAGAGGGAGCGGTTCAAGGTGTGGTCGGACGACTGCATCGCAGCCAATGAGGGGGACACTGAAGCACAGGGCCGGGTTGCCGAACTCTTCAGCTACGTGATCGCCCAGGCCATGGAACGACGTTCATCGCCGCGTGACGATCTGATTTCCATCGCCGCCAATGCACGCTTGGATGGTCAGTTCCTCACCGAGGCCGAGCTGGGAATCTTCGGTGTCTCACTGCTGGTCGCCGGAAACGAGACGACCCGAAACCTGATCTCCGGGGCCGCTCGAGCGCTCATGCAGCATCCCGAGCAGCGCGAGAAGCTCGTGCGCGACCCTTCTCTCATCGAGAACGCAGTCGAGGAAATGCTCCGCTGGGTGTCGCCTGTCCGGTGCTTCGCCCGTACCGCCACGCGGGATGTGGAGATCCGCGAGCAGCCGATCGCGAAGGACGACTTCCTGGTGCTCTGTTACGGGGCGGCGAATCGCGACGAAGATGCATACGGCCCCACCAGTGAGAGCTTCGACGTCACGCGCAGACCAACCCGACCCCACCTCGCCTTCGGCTTCGGCCAGCACATCTGCCTGGGCGCACACCTGGCGCGACTCGAGGCGCGCGTCATGTTCGAAGAGCTGCTGGCCCGCTTCCCTTACTTCGAACTTGCGGGCGAGAGCAGGCGCGTGCCCTCGACCTTGATCAACGGTATCGAGAGTATGCCGGTGACTTTCCGAGCCTAGAGTTCCCGTATCTTCGTGACCCGCTCGGCTCCACCGCCCGTGGTATCCTGAGGAACCGCAACCAGGCGGTTCCCGCAACCGGGTCAGCGGGCAGGCCAGCGAGCGCCACGTCCGTTGGGCGGCCCGACGGACCGAAGAGTGCGTCATGGTCTATCGCGCCCTGGCCGATCTCGTCCTCGTCCTTCACCTCGCGTTCATCATCTTCGTGGTCGCGGGCGGGCTCCTCGCTCTGCGTTGGCGCTGGACGCCGCTCCTCCACCTTCCCGCGGCCTTGTGGGGAATCTTCATCGAGGTTTCAGGAGGAGTTTGTCCGCTTACGCCCCTCGAGAACGCTCTGCGCCGCACAGCGGGCTCGTCGGGCTACCCGGGTGGATTCATCGAGCACTACCTCGTGCCGGTCGTCTATCCGTCGGCGCTCACCCACCCGGTGCAGCTCGGGCTGGCCGGCCTGGTCGTCGCCGTAAACCTCCTCGTGTATCTGCTTGTTCTCCGGAAGTACTCGAGGACGCACAACCGCTGAGTCGAGAACGAAGCACGCGCCGTCCCCGCCCATCCGCAGACAAGAGGCCATCTGAGGTCACGGATGAATTCTGAGAACACACAGTGATTGGAGCAGCTCGGCGGCGCCCCACCAGACGGCTATTCTGAACCAGAGGAAGGATGTCCGGAAGGGAGCATGCGATGAGCACAACGAGACTGGAGCACTTCAGAAGTGAGATTCGCAGGATTCGGGAGAGCATCGCCGATGCCGTCCATCATCACACCCGGAAGGAGGGAAACGAGCTCAGGCTCTCGCCGTCACCGGAGCATCGTCATGTGGTGCCGCCGCGCCTGACGATTCTCGATGTCATGGAAGGAGAACTCGCGACCG
>JAFDEI010000314.1 GCA_019310425.1 Deltaproteobacteria bacterium
CTGCCGGCCGACGACCCCGCCACCTATGCGATGATCCGCCGCGCCGACACCGTCGGCGTGTTCCAGATCGAGAGCCGCGCGCAGATGGCCACGCTGCCGCGCATGAAGCCCGAGCGTTTCTACGACCTGGTGGTCGAGATCGCCATCATTCGCCCGGGCCCGATCACCGGGCAGATGGTGAACCCCTACCTGAACCGGCGCGCGGGCCGCGAACCCGTTCGCTACCCCCACCCGTCGCTCGAACCGATTCTCGAGCGCACCCTCGGCATTCCGCTGTTCCAGGAACAGCTGCTGCGCATTGCGATGACAGCGGCGGGCTTCAGCGGCGGTGAAGCCGAGGAGTTGCGGCGCGCGATGGGGTTCAAGCGATCCGTCGAACGCATGGAGCGGCTCGAGGAGAGGCTGCGCAGCGGCATGCGCGAGCGAGGAATCGTCGGCGAGGACCAGGAGGAAATCATCCGCGGGATCCACTCGTTCGCACTCTACGGCTTCCCAGAGTCGCACTCGGCATCGTTCGCGCTGATCGCGTACGCGTCCGCGTATCTCAAGTGCCACCACCCCGCCGCATTCCTGGCCGGCCTGCTGAACGCGTACCCCATGGGCTTCTACAGCCCGGCCACACTCGTAAAGGACACGCAACGCCACGGCGTGTGCGTGCGCCCGATCGACGTCGCGCACTCCGACTGGTGCTGCACACTCGAAGCGATCTCCGCTCCTCCGACGCCGGACACGCCGCGGCCCTCCGCAGTGCGGCTCGGATTGCGCTATGCGAACGGCCTGCGTCGCGAGTCCGGCGAGGCCATTGTCGCGGCCCGCACCGAGGCGCCGTTTCGCAACGTCGCCGACCTCGCAAAGCGCTCGCCACTGCGCCGCGCCGAGCTCGACGTGCTCGCCGAACTCGGCGCGCTCGCATCCATCGACTCCGCGGCCCGCAGCCGGCGCGCCGCGCAGTGGCAGGTGGCCGCGCTCGAGCGCGACCCCGATTCGCTGTTCGCGGGCCAACCGCCGCCCGAGAGCGAGTCACCGCTACCGGAGATGACACCGCTGGACGTGACGCTGGCCGACTACCAGCGCAGCGGCATCACCACTGGCCCACACCTGCTCGCGGGTCTGCGCGCGGAACTGCACACGCGCGGTGCGGTCACCGCGGCGGCGCTGCGTGAACTCCCTGATGGCCGCTTCGTACGCATCGCGGGCCACGTGATCGTCCGTCAACGCCCCGGAACCGCCAAGGGCTTCTGCTTCCTCACGCTCGAGGACGAGACCGGCACCGCGAACGCAATTCTTACGCCGAAGCAGTTCCAGCGCTTCCGTGTTCCGCTACACGCCTCGAAGCTCCTCTTCCTCGCGGGCCCGCTCCAAAATGTCGACGGCGTGATCCACGTGCGGGTGCGGCAACTCGAACCGCTCATGTCCGGGCAGGCGCTGCCCCATTCACACGACTACCGCTGATCATTCCTCCTGCAGGTAGCCGAGCGCGCGCAGCTGCTGCCGCACCGCGTCGGGTACCGGGATCGCGACGGGCTCACCCGGGTCGTCCACATCGTGCAGCGCAGCGAGGCGGGCGGTGAGCCGCGCGAGGACCTCGGGATTCCCGGCCGCGACGTCCTCCGGCAGTGCTCGGCCATCGACGCGGCGATACAGACGGAAACGAGCTTCGGTGCCGCTGCGCTGCGATGCGTTATCGCGCACCAACAACCAGTCGCGGGTGCGCAGCGACCGAACGGGGAAGTACTCGTGCTGCTCCGTATAGGCCTCGAGGGTCCGCGACGGGCCACCCTCGATCAGCTCCGTGAGGTCGACACCATCGAGGCCGTCCGGCGCCGGCAGGCCGAGCCACGCGAGCAGCGTCGGCATCAGATCGATGGTGCGTACGAGCTCACGCACTTTCGTGCCAGCGTAACGACCGTCCGGGTGCGCGAGCACCATCGGCACGCGAGCGTTCTCCCAGAACAGGCCCCAATGCCCGAAATAGTAGCCGTGCTCACCGAGCGACTCGCCGTGGTCGGCCACCACCGCGACGACGGCGTCTGCGAGCAGGCCTGCCCCGTCGAGCATCTTGAACAACTCTGCCATCGCGTCGTCGGTGTAACGGAGTTCGGCATCGTAGAGGTTGCGCATGATCCGGGTAGCTGCGGGCCCCGGCACTGCGGCGCGGCCCTTGCGCGCGGTGCGCGGGTTTGCGTTGCGGGGGTCCGGCAGATCCTCCTTCACGACCGGTCCACCCGTGAACTTCTGTTTGTAGGGCCTCGGCGGGTTGTAGGGGTGGTGGGGGTCGAAGTAGTGGACCCACAGGAACACGCGGCCCGCGGGCGGGTCGGCGAGCCACTCGCGGACGGCGCGATTGGTCCGCCCCGCGCGCCGCTCGATCATGCCGTCCGGAAATACCTGGTCGTAGACGTCGAAGCCCTGGTCGAGGCCGCGACTCGCGAGCAGCGGGATCGCGCCCACGAATGCGGCCGTGGTGAAGCCCTCCGTGTGCAGCAGCTCGGCCAGCGTCACCTCGCCCGGCGCGAGCGCCTCGCTCGAAAGCTGGCGCAGGCCGTGCCGCGGCGGGTTCTTGCCGGTCAGGATCGATGCGTGGCTCGGCGGCGTCACGATCGCCTGTGCGATCGCATCGTCGAAGCGCACGCCGCGTTGCGCGAGCGTAGCGAGCGCGGGCGAAGTCGGGACGCGGTGCCCGTAGGCACTCAGGCGGTCGGCGCGAGCCGTGTCGAGCGTCACCAGTACGAGGTGCTTCGGCGGCTTTTCGCAGCCGACCGCGGCTACGAGCGCGAGGATCGCAAGCGCGACGGCCGCACGGATGTGGGAACGCAGGGAGTTCATTTCGGCACTGGCGGCCGCCAGATCTCCGGGCCGATGGGCTGCTGCCCCCCCTGCTCGAGCAGCTTCAAGATCACCTCGTCCTCGGACAGGCCGCTCTGCTCCGCGATTGCGGCAATCAAGCCCGCCGAAGATTTCATCGCGAACTCGAGGTCGAACTTCCAGCGATCACCTTCGAGCACGAACTGCAGGACTCCCTGCGTCGGCTTGTCGTCGACGACGATCCAACCGCGAGCAAGCCCACCCTCCGCCCGGATCTCGCCGAGTTCGGTGCGGGCGACGCTGGTGTCGGTCATCGCCTCGGTCGTTACCGCATGTGCAACCAGCTCTTCGGGCGTGCCGTTCGTGAGCAACTCGAGCGGCGCCTGCTGACGCAGCGCGAGTACGAGCATGCGCTCGGTGCCTTCGAGGAGCGCGAGTTCGTCGCGCATCTTGCGCATGCGATCGTAGTAACGGAACGAGTTTTCGCTCACCGCAGCGGCCGCGCGCATACCGTCGCGCTGTTTCAGCGCGGCCTTGTACTCCGCAAAGCCGCGCTCGACTGCTGCAACCACGGGCGACTCGGGCACCACGATCGGAGCTGCCGGCGTCGACGTGGCCGCAAGCAGCGACACCAGCACCAGAAATCGGGCGCAGCGCCGAACCAGCCGGATCCGGTAGGGCCGCTCAGTTCGTCGCACTGATCCCGGAGTCACCGCCGCCTCGCATCGTGGCGACCGCTCGGTACAGCGTCACGAGCAAACCCATGCCGAAGAGCACACCCAGGAAGCCGAATGCCACCAGCGCGAAGTCATTGCCCTGCTCTCGGGCCCGCTGGATCAGTTCGATGAACAGGGTCATCAACAACCCATACAGCGCGGCTGCCGACAGCCACTCGACCCCTTCCCGCCTGGGGCTTGGCGACGTAAACGAGACGATCAGCCAACCGACCACGAGCACCGCGAGAGCACAGCCGGCGACGAGGCTCACGATTCCGCGCTCCAGTCCTTTCGCAGCTGCTCGATCACGGTTCCGGCGAGCTGATCCGGCGTAAAACCGAACTCCTCGGCGAGATCGGCGGCCGGTGCCGATGCGCCGAAGCGATCGATCCCGTAAACGATGCCGAGCGTGCCAACCAACCGCCGCAGGCTCTCGCCCACACCCGCTTCGACCGCAACCACCGGCGTACTGCCGTCGCCGAGCAGCGAACGCCGATAGGCTTCGGGCTGCGCGAGGAAGACCTCGAGGCACGGCAGCGACACCACGCGCGCTCCGATGCCCTCTGCCCGGAGCTTCTCTTCGGCCTCGCACGCGAGCGCTACTTCGGAACCGGTCGCGACGAGCACCACCTGGGCGTTGTCACCCGGATCCTTCACCGCGTAGCCGCCGCGCAGAACGTCGTCGAGAGTGAAGTCGCTGCTGCGATCGAGCGCCTTCACAGTCTGGCGCGTAAGCGAGAACACGGTCGGGCCGTCACGGTGCTCGGCCGCCCAGGCCCACGCCATCGCGGTCTCGACGCCGTCCGCTGGCCGCCAGAGGGTAAGCCCGGGGATCGCGCGCAGCGAATCGACCTGTTCGATGGGCTGGTGGGTCGGCCCATCCTCGCCGAGGAAGATCGAGTCGTGGGTGAACACGAACAATGTGGGCAGACCCATCAGCGCAGCCAGCCGGATCGACGGCCGCATGTAGTCGCTGAAGATCAGGAATGTGCCGCAGTACGGACGTAGCGTTCCGTCGAGCGCGATACCGTTCGAAATCGCGCCCATTGCGTGTTCGCGCACGCCGAAGTGAATATTGTTTCCGGCGAACGGGTCCGAGCCCGGCTCGGCTCCCGGACCAACCGTACCTCGACCCTTGATGATCGGCGGCGCCGCCGAACCCGCGAGGTCGGCCGAGCCGCCAACCGTGTAGGGCGCGGCGTCGACCAGCCGTTGGAGCGCAACCGCGCCGTGCTTGCGCGTCGGGTTGTCGACTCCTTCGAGCCCTTCGACGAGCTGCTCGCGGATGTCCGTGGGAAGTGCCCCCGCGCGCGCCGCATCCCAGGCCGCGGCGTGTTCCGGATGATCCCCACGCCAGGCATCGAGCTGGGCGTCGGCCTGCTGGCGATCACGCCGCGCCAGCTCGATCCGTTGCGAGAAGTATTCGCGCACGTCGTCCGGCACGAGGAACTCGGCGTCGACCGGCCAGCCCAATGCCTCCTTGGTGAGCCGCACCTCGTCACTGCCGAGCTTTTCACCGTGCGCCTTCGACTTACCCGCGCGGTTGGGGCTGCCGTAGCCGATGGTTGTCTTCGCAATGATGATCGACGGCCGCTCGACTTCTGCGCGCGCAGCCTCAATGGCCGCATGCTGCCCGTCGGCATCCTCGCCGTCGACACTCTGCACATGCCAACGCTGCGCTTCGAAGCGCTTCTCGACGTCTTCGCTGAACGAGATCGAAGTCGGACCGTCGATCGTGATGGAGTTGTCGTCGTAGAAGTAGATGAGATTGCCGAGGCCGAGGTTTCCCGCAAATGAGCCGGCTTCGGATGAGATGCCCTCCATCAGATCGCCGTCGCTCACGATGCCGTAGACGATGTGATGCCCGGGGCCCGCACCATCGACGCCGAAGCGCGCGGCCACCAGCTTGCCCGCCAGCGCCATGCCGACACCGTGCGCAAACCCCTGGCCGAGCGGTCCGGTCGTAACCTCGATACCGGGCGCGTGACCGTACTCGGGGTGGCCCGGTGTGCGAGAACCGAGCACGCGGAAGTTCTTCAAGTCGTCGAGCGAGAGGTCGTAGCCGAACAGGTGCAGCAGGCTGTAGAGCAGCATCGACGCGTGACCGTTCGACAGAATGAAGCGATCGCGCAGCGGCCAGCTCGGGTCGCTGGGGTCGAAGCGCAGGTGACGGTCCCAGATTTCGAAGGCCGCCGCGGCCAGACCCATGGGCGCGCCGGGATGGCCGCAGCCCGCTCGCTCGACGGCATCGACGGCCAGAAAGCGGATGGTGTTCTCGATGCGTTTGCGAAGTTCGGGGGTCATCGTCGCTCCGACGAGGAT
>JAFDEI010000135.1 GCA_019310425.1 Deltaproteobacteria bacterium
ACCGTCGCGATGACTCTGCCGTCCCACGGCGCGTCGACTTCCATCGGCTTGCCCGGAGCCGCTGCGCCCGGAACCAACAGGGGATAATGGTCGGGCATGGTCAGATCCTCAGGTGGAGATTTCCGAGCTGCTCCGTGAGCTTCATGTTCTCCGAGTAGTCGACGGGGCAGTCGATCACCGACACGGTTCCGTCGCCGAGTGCCTGCTCGAGCACCGGAACGAGCTCACCGGCACTCTCCACGCGGTAGCCGCGCGCACCGAAGCTCTCCGCGAACTTCACGAAATCGGGGTTCGTGAAGCCGATATGGCTCGTGCGCCCGAACTTGCGATTCTGGTGCCACTCGATCAGGCCGTACTTGTCGTCGCGCCAGATCAAGACCACCAAATCCAGGTCCAGACGCAACGCCGTCTCGAGCTCCTGCGAATTCATCATGAAACCCGCATCGCCGCAGACCGCCACGGCCTTGCGGTCGGGATGAAGACGACGCGCCGCGATCACGCCCGGCAGCGCGATCCCCATGCTGGCAAAACCGTTCGAGATGATGCAGGTGTTGGGCGCCTCGGCCTGATACATGCGGGCGATCCACATCTTGTGTGCACCCACGTCACTGATCACGATGTCCTCGTCGGCGAGCACCTGGCGCAGGTCCCAGACGATCTTCTGCGGCTTGAGCGGGAAGCTCCGGTCCGCCGCATGGCCTTCGAGCTCATCCCGGATGGTGTCGCGCAACGCCTTGACTGCGCGGGTGTCCACCGGCTCGGCGCGCTCCGTGATCGCATCGAGCGACTGCGCGATGTCGCCCACCACACCGACCTCGAGCACGTAGTTCTCATCGACCTCGGCGGGCGAGACATCGATATGCACGATCTTCTTGTCGCGCCCCTGGTGCCACAGGCGCGGGTGGTACTCGACCATGTCGTAGCCCACACACACGATCACATCCGCCTCGTCGAAGCCGCAGTTCACGAAATCATGCGCCCCCATTCCCACCGTACCGAGGGAGTACGTATGGGAGAACGGGATCGCGCCCTTCGCCATGAACGTGGTCGCCACGGGCAGGTGCAGCCCCTCGATGAACTCCCGCAACGCTCCGCAGGCACCGCCGCGAATCACTCCGTTGCCCACCATCACGAGCGGGTGCTTCGAAGTCGAGATCACCTCGGCGGCCTGCGCGACCTTGTCCGGCGGCGGGTAGGGGAGCGTCGGCGCCTGCACCTTGAGGCGGCGCCAGGTCCTCCACCTCCTCCTCGGCCACGTCCTCGGGCAGCTCGAGGAAACTCAGTCCCGGCTTCTCGGTCTCGGCCACCTTGAAGGCCTTGCGCACTACCTCGGGGATGATCTCGGCCCGCCGGATCTGGGTCGCGTACTTCGAAATCGGCTGGAACATCTGCACCAGATCGAGGTACTGGTGGCTCTCCTTGTGCATGCGGCCGGTGTCGGCCTGGCCCACGATCGCGACGACCGGGGCACGGTCCATGTTGGCGTCGGCGACGCCCGTCACCAGATTGCAGGCGCCCGGCCCCAACGTGGCGAGACACACACCCGCGCGGCCGGTCAGCCGGCCGTGGACGTCCGCCATGAAGGCGGCCGCCTGCTCGTGGCGCGTCAGGACGAACTCGAGATCACTGTCGAGCAACGCATCCATCACGTCGATGTTCTCTTCGCCCGGGATGCCGTAGATGGCGTCGATGCCCTCGTTCTCGAGGCAACGCACCAGTAGTTCCGAAGCCTTCATGATCGGTCATCTCCTCGTACGACTCATTGAGATTGCATCCGTCTCTCGAGCATCAGGCGGCGTTGCCAATCCGCTCCCGGGATGTGAGCGGCTGATCGATCAGCCGCGTCTCAACTCAAGTCAATCGTCTCGTGCACGCTTCGACGGGACAGAGCTGCACGGCCCACTCGCTGAATGGCCAGAACGAAAGCCGCCGTACGGAGGTCGACGTTCTTTTCGCGGGCAACTTCACGGACGCTCCCATAGGCCCGACGCATATACTTCTCGAGCTCGGTGTTCACGCGATCGAGTTCCCAGCGAAACTGCTGAATGTTCTGCGCCCACTCGAAGTAGCTCACCGTCACACCGCCCGCGTTGGCGAGGATGTCCGGGACGATCAGCACGCCCTTGTCGTGCAGGATGGCATTGGCCTCCGGCGTGGTGGGGGCGTTTGCAGCTTCGATGATGATCTGCGCACGTACGTCGGCCGCGTTGTTCTCGTCGATCGCATCTTCGAGAGCAGCCGGGATCAGCACGTCTGCCGGCCATGTGATGATCTCGGGACCTTCGAACGCATCTCCGCCAGCGAATCCGGCAACGGTTCGGTGCTCGGTCGCCCAGGCCACGAGTGCCGTCACGTCCAACCCGGCTTCGTTCGACACGCCGCCCACGTGATCCCCAACGGCCACGATCTTGCCCCCCCGCTCGGCGATCAGGCGCGCGGCGTGACTCCCGACGTTGCCGAAGCCCTGGAGCGCCACGGTAGTCCCCGAGATCTCCCCGCCGCGATCGCGCAGCGCCTCTTCGAGCGCATACATGACGCCACGCCCCGTGGCCTCCTCGCGCCCGTCGGAGCCGAAGAGGTGAAGGGGCTTGCCCGTCACGACCCCCGGCGAGAAACCGGCGTGGCGCGAATATTCGTCCATGATCCACGCCATCACGTCGGCATTCGTATTGACGTCCGGCGCCGGGATGTCGATCGTGGGCCCGATGATCTCCTTGCACTGCTCGACGAATCTCCGCGTAACCCGCTCGAGCTCGAAGCGGCTCATCTGACTCGGATCGCAGTCGATACCTCCCTTGGCGCCGCCGAAGGGCACGTCGACGATGGCGGTCTTCCATGTCATCAGGTTCGCCAGGGCCGCCGCGTGGTCTTCGTCCATCGTGGGGTGGTAACGCAGGCCGCCCTTGCAGGGCCCGCGCGCATTGTTGTGCTGGACCCGAAAGCCGGTGTAGTGCATCAACTGGCCGTCGTCGGCCTCCTCCACGATCTCCACTTTGATGACCCGATTCGGGGTCAGAAGGATCTCGCGCACCTTCGGCGCCAGGCCGATCACGTCGGCGGCTTGGTGGAAGTAGTGGTGGCTGGCTTCGAGCATGTTGTTTCTCCTCGATCGGGGGAACGGTGAAGCGGCTGCTACCTAGCGACGAGAATGGAAGATTGGGACTGACATGCAAGTAGTCATGATCGCCGTCACCGGCAAAGCCGGCATCGCTCGCTTCCGCTCGCACCGGGATTCAGCCGGCCTCGCCGTATCAGGCGTCGTGATTCCGTGTACGCCAGCGCAGAGCGTAGCTGAGGGGGAGCAGCAGTCGATTGCCAAAGCGATGGGCAGCCCCTGTTCGAAATGCTGCGGGACGAGACCGCACCTGAGGTAGAGCGGATGGAGGCCCACCTGTTTTCGGCAGATCGGCCGACAAGGAGTGCGCTCTGGGGTCTTTCCCCACTTGACACCGCCCACTACGTGTGACTTTACGCGGGGAGCAGGCGTTCTGTTCCACTACGTGCGCGCGCCCGCAATCCCACCGTGCGTTGGACCAGCTACGACGCAAAGCGCTTCGAAACGAAGATGGGAAGGAAATTCCCGTGCACTTCAAGGAACGTGCCTACACCTCGCCGATCCGGCAAACGCCCAACTGAGCGGCGTGGCTAGCTCGACAGGTAATCCACGATGTCCTTGTCGGTCACGATGCCGACGAGCCGTTCCTCCGAATCGAGAACCAACACTGAATGAATGTGCGCGTCGGCGATCAGGTCGATGGCGCGGTCGATCGAATCATCGTCGCGAACGGTGACGAGTTCGCGCGTCATCGCCGCATCGATTCGCGAACTCCGATCGAGCACGTCGTCGATGCCGAATGGGTCGGACGCATCGGCATTGCGCGCAGCCCGATAGGCGCGCACGAGATCACGCCAGCTGATCATGCCCACGAGCCGCTCCCCATCGACGATGGGCATGTGGTGGAACTCGTTGGTGATCAGAGCCCGCCGCGCCTCGGAGAGCTTCGAACTCACGTCGAGGGTGTGGACGCTGCGAGTCATGATGGTGGAGATCGGAGCAGTCAGGGTCATGGCGGCATCCTCGCAATCGGGAGTCGGTACGACCAGCTTACACTCCGCGTTCGCGATCCGCCTGCTTCCCGGGCTTTCGATTTCAGCCGTCGGCCAATTCGCGTCGAACGCCTACTTGCAGCAACACCGACGCGATCGCGGCCTGCAGGATCGACAGGACCCCGAGCATCAGCGGCGGCTCTCCGGGGGTTGTCGTATGGACTACGTAGGTCGCGTACGTGATCAGTATCGAATACCCGAGGCACACGACCGGCAGGAGAATTACGTACGGCCGGGCCGAGAAACGCAATGACATCAGCGACATGAACGCCGTCGCGAGGCCGGCGATGATCTCGCCCGCCGCCAGTCCCTTAAGCAACCCGAGAAAGAGGCCCTGATGGTTCGGGTGCAAGGCGGACCAATCGGTCTGTATGGCTTGCGAGTGGTATGGCATGAACTCGCTGGTCGTGAAGTAGATCAACCCGACAACCACAAAACCGAGACCGAGTAGCAAGAAGAGAACGAGCGAGAACTTCAGCACTCTCGGTACGGCGGTCGGTTAGAGCAGATCATTCAACATCCAATTCATGCCAATAGATCACCTGCAGAACCTACCCGTCGATGGATACGGATGCGATGTGGGGTTCAGACCCGGGCCGATACCGCTCAAGCGAGACCCTTCTGATACGTCGCAAAGTCGAAGTAGTCGCGCCAGATCTTGATCTTGCCGGCTTCGAGTTCGAAGACCCCTACGCACGGCAGGTCGACCGACTTGTCGCCCGCCCGCGTCCGGTCGAGGCGCTCCGCGATGACGACGTTGCCCGAGGAGGCGATGTTGAGGAGATCCCAGGTGGTCTCGGTCCACGATGCGCTGAAGCCTCGAATGAAGTTCTCGATATTCGCGCGACCCGCTACCGGCCCGGCGGGCATGTTGTGGTAGACCCCATCTTCAGCGAAGTAGCCTGCAAGCTCGACAGCATCGAGGCGTGACCAAGCCTCGATGAATCTCCTGATGACTTGTTCGTTCTCTTCCATACCTGCCTCGCGTAAAGGGCCGCAGATGGAGACCACATAGCGGATCGGGTGTCGGATGCGGCGCCGCGGCTGCGGTCTACCCGAAGCGCGGTTGGTCGTTGTCGAACACTACCACGGGTCGGTGGAGCCGCGCGGCGCCCCATCAGCCGCAAGAGATTGCTGGACGCTGAATCGGCACTCAGCCGAGAACCGACTGATCGGATCGCACGAAGGGACCAGGCCGTGAAGATGGCGTCGAAAGGTCGAGCACCTGGGGATTCGGGGCAATTCGACGAGGTGGGAGGTGCATCGGCAATCGGAGGCACCAAAGCCGGCGACTTCGCGCGCGCCGCGAAGTGACCGGGCCGCAGCCGACCATGCGCACTCCAACCTTCTGGGATCGGCCGTCGTCCAGACTCTTGATACCGAGGCGATGCTTCGCAGGTAGTCGATATGCCAGTGCGGCTTCGGCGACGTGCGGAGGTGATGCGTGAGGCGCGCGGCGAGACCTCCGGGACCAAAAGCACTGCCCGAATAGAGGTAGACCGGTGCCTCGAACGTCATGGGGCCCAGTCGACCCACCCGAAGACTCGAGACAGCTGGCAATTCGAGTAGCAGCGCATAGGTGCCGGGAACCGACGGCAGTCTCGCTGTTTGGGCATCCATGGCTTGGGCCTTGAGGCTAGCTGGATCGCCCGCTCGGGGAGCGCGGGAGCCAGCGAGCGACCTGCGAGCAGTACGCCGCGTAGTCATCTCCGAAGTAGGCGGCGAGGTGGCGCTCTTCGTAGAGAACGACGAACAGATGAAAGCAGGTTCCGACCGCGAGAGCGTAGAGGACCAGGTTCACGGCTCGGAAGAAGACCGCCCAGCCCAGGATCACCGTGAGAACTCCGAGGTACATCGGATTACGCGTGTAACGGTAGAGGCCTCGCACGACGAGCTCCTTGGGAGCATCGATCGGCGCAGGCGTACCCCTCCCGAAGCTGGCGAAATCCCACACACACCAGGCGTAGATGGCCGCACCCGTGATAAGGACGGCAGCGGCGATGGCGAGCATCGGGCCCGAAACCGGAGAGCGGCTCTCGGCGATCTGCAGCGGGATGTAGACCACGACCGTGCCGGGTACCAGCACCGTGAAGAGGAGGTTCTTGAGAACCAGCGCCATGGAGGTGCTCCTTCGTTCACCCAACTATGATCATGTCGCGCCCACGAACCGCAGGGGTGAGCCTGCTAGTCATCGGCCCCGCGATGGGCCGTCAGCTCGGCGTCGACCCAGTCCTCTTCTTCGTAGGTCATACCGCGCCGACCGGGAACCTTTCGAGTGGGTCCCGCCCGATATCGAGAACAAGACTTGGGGCCGTAGCAGAACGTCTCGAACCGGTATCGCTTCTGATCGGGATTCCATTGGTCGACGACGATCTCAACGGGCATCCGCGCACCCCAGATGCAGCTGGAACAGGCAGCCGAGTGGTACGTTCTCTTGAAAAGGCGGCGGTGACCCCGTTCGCGATAGGTCTCGATCGGCGGTGCTGGTCCGTGCCACGGCGGCGTGGCACCTACGGTCCCTTGCCTGCATTGGATCGCGAGACGGCTCACCTTGTAGAAGTCAGCAGATTCCATTCGAGGATCTACTACCGGGCGAGCTTGTCCGCTAGCCGTCTGGCCTACCTCGAACT
Source organism: Deltaproteobacteria bacterium (assembly GCA_019310425.1). GTDB lineage: Bacteria > Myxococcota_A > UBA9160 > UBA9160 > SMWR01 > JAFDEI01. The sequence goes on from JAFDEI010000135.1 coordinate 6,738, forward strand.
GGTGCTTTTGCTGGGAGACCTTGCCCACGCCGAACCACGCTTCGCCTGGTTCCCCCGCGACGCTGCCCCGGACGCGAAGAGCGTACCCCAGGTACACATGATGACGTTGATCGAAGGACCGAAGCAGGCGGAAGCGGGGCTGCACCGAAGTAATCTCGCCCTGCCACTCGATCTTCATCTCACCACCGTTGGTGCGGCGTAACGGCTCGGCGTTCAGCGGCCAGCAACAGCGCTGGCCGAACCCGACCCGGCCGACACAGTATGCCGCCAGACAGCACCCAAGGCCAATTGAGCCGAGCTGTTGATGGCCGGTCTGCAACGCCTGCTACGTGAGTACGTACCGAAGCGGACCAGCCAGCCACGAGCGAATGCACAAGACGCTCAAGCAGCAGACCACGCGGCCTCCTGCCGCGACGTTCCGGGGACAACAGCGGCGCTTCGATCACTTCCGCAGGGAATTCAACGACGAGCGTCCCCATGAAGCCTTGGACCAAGAGACACCCGCTTCGCGATATCAGCCTTCACCGCGCGAGTTTCCTGCAAAGATCCCGGCCATCGAGTACCCCGCCCACTTCGAGAAGCGGCTCATGAGTCGCAACGGAGGATTCAGGTGGGCCAGCAAGCGAGTGCCCCTCTCGCATCTGCTCGAGGGGCAGTACATTGGACTCGAAGAAGTTGGAGACGGGATCTGGGACGTGTACTACAGCCACGTTCGGTTGGGCCAAATGGACGAGCGCATTCTCAAGGTCGAGGATGCGCTCGGAAGAAGAATGAGAAACCCACAGGTGTAAAGGATGTCCCCGGACTAAAGCGTTAACGATGTGTCCGGCCGTTCAGTCTCCGACTGAGCAATGAGAGGCGCGGAATGAGACGCGGGACACGCGCTTGGTACTCACGATAGGCGTCTCCGTACTCCCGAACGAGCGCCTCCTCCTCGAGTAGTGTTCCTGCCCAGATTACAAGCAGCCATGCTGGCGTGAGAAGAACACCAATGATCGAGCCAAACATGAGGGACCAGCCGAGCGGCCAGAATATGTCGCAGACCATGAGCGGGTGACGAACTATCGAGTAGAGGCCGTCGGTTCGAAGAGGTTCATGGTGGTCCGGACCCGTGAGCGCAACGATCCGAAAAACCGGCCCAGCGAACAAAAGGCTTCCCACAAGGACGGCAACACCCGCTACGACGAGCAGGGACACGTTCGGGTCGATACGGGGCTGAGATACGAAAGGCAGCGGCAGGAGCAGTCGCGGGAGTTCAGCCAAGATGAACACCGTCACGCCGAATCCCAGGCTGCGTCCAAGGGTCTGCGTACCGATAAGGCCGAACGCCAAGCCCCAGCCCACGGCCGCGAGAAACGCCCAGAACCATGGATCGGTAAACGGCACCCGGACCTCGTAGGGCTGGCTAACTACTTATTCAACGGCCGAGCCCAATGCTCGACTCCGCCGCATAATACACGATTCCACGTGCACCCAACCCACGAAATTCGCATCAATTCAAGTACTTGGACCGTTCTGCGCGTTATCCGGGCGCACATTATGCGGCAGCCGCATAACAGGCAGTCGCATAACACGCGACCCAATCAACCCCGGGATGCGAGAGCAACCCACCCCCCTACCGAGAACGCGCCGGCAGCCATCCCCGTGGACGGGTGGACTCCGTTCTTCCGGAGGGCTGGTAATATCTGGAACAGCCGCCCCAGAGCAACGGAGACGCCGCTCCTCTCGAACTTCGCTCCGGCACCCAAGCCACAGCCCGCAGGAAGAACGGAATCCACCCGGCCCTCGCGGCGTCATGCAAGACTCGGTGACCACGGCTACTCGGAGAAACAGATCCGAGCCTCTACCGGCACCCCTACGCCATGTACATCCCACCGTTACAAGGAAACACCTGCCCGGTCGTAAAACCGAACAGTCGCGGGTCCTGAATCGCACAGACCGTGGCCGCCATCTCCTCGGGCTCCGCAATGCGCCCCACCAGCGTCGCACGGCTCATCGCCGCCACGCCCTCTTCCCCGATCGCTTCGAGCATCGGCGTGTTCACCGGGCCCGGCGCGATCGCGTTCACGCGCGCGCGGTAGCTCGAGAACTCACGCGCCGTGGTGCGCGTCACGGCCTCGATCGCACCCTTCGCGGCCGTGTAGTCCACCTGGCCAATGTTGCCGTTGCGCGCGCTCACGGATGAGAAGTTCACGATGCTGCGGTTCACACCGTCGTCGAGCGGTGCGTTGCCGTTTTCCTTGAACATCGGGTGCCAGTGCTGGTTCGCGACCTCGCGCGTGAACAGGAAGGTGCCGTGGAGGTGCACCGCAAGTACGGCTTTGAAGTCATCGTAGGTCTTCTTGGTGATGCGCGAGTCGCGCGTGATGCCCGCGACATTCACCACGCCGTTGATGCAGCCCGTCGAGTCGAGCACCGCCGACACCGCATCCGCGACCTGTTGCTCGTCCGTCACGTTCGCGGGCACCACCAGCGGTGCAACCGGCGCCTCGCGCGCGATTTCGTCCCGCACCGCAGCGAGCTTGTCCGCGTCGAGGTCGACCAGCGCCACGCAGGCGCCGTGGGCGGCCAGCGCCGCCGCGATCGCATTGCCGATCCCCTGGCTCGCGCCGGTGACGATGTGGGTTTCGCCCTCGAAAGCGCCTTCGCGCAGTACCAGATCCATCCTGTCTCCAATTCGTTTCGGAGCGGCCGGCGGGCCGCCCCGGGGAAGGGCGGAATATCACGCGACCAGGCGCCGCGCACAAGAGCGCGCTCAGCCGCGACCGCCCGCCCGGGCCAGCGCCCCGCACACCCGCGCTTCGGTGAGCGACAGCAGCCAGCCGCGCACTTCGGCCGTGCGACCGAAATCGAAGTCGGCGTGGTGACGCGCGCGCAGCTGCGCGAGCAGGGCCGCCGGATCGGAACGCGCGAGTGCCCGGGCCGCCTCGATCCGGCCGTCCGCAATCGCGGTGAGCAGTGCCTCGGCGTCCGGCGGGGTGGGCTGCTCCGCGATCCAGGCTGCGCCGATCGCACGCGCTGCCTCGGGATCGTCGAACAGGCCCTCGAGGGCGCCGACCAGCGGATCGCGGGCGTCACCGCACGCGAGCACGCCCGCGCCCGAGAACGCCAACGCCGAAGCAGCCCCCACGCCGAGCTGCGCCAGGAACTCGCGGCGGTGAAGATCGCGCTCGCTCATACGAACTCCTGCTTCAGGTGATCCGCGAGCCGCAGTGCCAGCGCCACGATCGTGAGGGTGGGATTCGCCGCTCCCGATGTCGGAAAGACCGAGCTGCCCGCGACGAACAGATTCGCGATCCCGTGCACGCGTGAGTCGGCGTCCACCACACCCTGCTTCGGATCCGAGTGCATGCGCGTCGTCCCCATGTGATGGCGGGCACCGTTCAGGTCGGCGGGCCAGGCGCCGTCGGCGCCGCCCAGACCGGGCTTCACGCGGCCGAGCCCGGCGCGGCCGATCTCACGCGCGAGGATCTCGTGGCTCCGGCGAAGACTATCGCGGTCTTCACTCGTGAGCCGCCACTTGAGCGTCACGCGGTTCATCCCGAGCGCGTCGCGTTCATAGGCGAGCTGTACGCGGCTCTCCGGGTTCGGCACCTGCTCGCACTCGTTCGAAAACACGAAACGCGGAATCCCCTGCGCTCGTTCCCCCTCGGCATCGAAGCCCGCGATCACGACGCCGAGGTCGCGCTCGAACGCGCCGGCCTGCGGGCGCGGCGCGAGCGACGCGGTGAAGTTGGCGAGGCGCGCGTCGCGCCGAACCGCCGCCGACAACGCGAGCACGCCCAGCACCTCCACCCTCCCACGGCGGTGCAGCTGATAGAGCCCGAGCGGGCGCGCCACGGGCGAGGGCAGGAACTCACCGCTGTGCGTGTGGGGATGCTCCATGAAGAAGCGCCCCACGAGATCGTGGCGGTTCCCGAGACCCGCCGCCTCCACGCGATTCGAAGCCAGCAGCAGCCGTGCGTTCTCGATGCCCCCGGTCGCGAGCACCACTACGCGCGAACGCACCGAGAACTCGGGGCCGTCGAGCACTCGCACGCGCAGCTTTGCTACCCGCCGGGTGCCCGGATCCGGCTCGATCTCGACCACGTTCGCGTACAACCAGGTATCGACGTTCCGTGCTGCCGCGAGCTCGTCGCGGTAGAGCTCGCCGAACCGGGTCGGGGCGATCTGGAAGCAATGCGTCAGCACCCGCGCATCGGGAAAGATGAGTTCGGGGCGGCGTGGGGTCGCGAAATCGACACCGCGATAGCCGAACGGCCTGAGCGCACAGACCGCCTGCGCGCGACGGTAGTAGGGCTCCAGGGTCGCCCGGTCGTACGGCCAGCCGCTGTGGGGAATCCAGTCACGGCGTTCGAAATCGTCCTCGTCGAGCGGTCGACAAAAGCCCATCCAGCAGTTCGTCGAGCCGCCGAGGTAGCGCGAGCGGGCGGCATCGAGCCGGAAGTACTTCTGCGCCATCGAGGTGCCGCGATAGAGCGACTGCGTGGCTGCGTCCGGCGTTCGGCCGCCGCTCTCGAGTAGCGTCACGCGCACAGCGGTCCCGGCGAATTCGCGTGCAATCGCAATACCCGCCGCGCCGGCGCCGATGATGCAGAGGTCGGTGTCGATCTCCTGCTTCGGCGCCTCTTTGCGCGCGTCGATCAACACGCAGCGTGCCGTGAGCGGGCCGCAGCTGCGCCGCGTCGGCCCGACGACCCGGTGTGAACTGCGCAGTTCGGTGTCACTTCCATCTCGGCTGCATCCCGTAGCGTGCTTCAGTATCGTGTCCCGTGCCGCCGCCCCGCGCCACCCCAACATCGGAACCCGCTGAGATGAAAGCGCTGAGCCTCGACGAAGCCGCGTCGCTCGTCCGCCCCACCGACACCCTCGCCGTCCCAACCACCTCCAGGTCTTCGGCGCGCTGCTGCTCGACCTCTACCCGCTGTTCGCACGCGCGGGCGTCGAGCTGCGCAGCGGCTTCTTCGGCCAGGCCGAGCGCGCACTCGCCGCGACCGGGCACGCTGTACATTTCATTCCGGGCGACTTCCGCCGCTTCGCCAGCATCATCGAAGCGCTGAACCCGCGTGTGATGGCCACTTCCGTCGCGCACGCCGATGCCGACGGGAACTTCAGCCTGTCGCTGCACGCAGGCGCAACCGTCGATGCCCTGGTGCGCTGCGGCCGCGACCCGGAACGCGTGCTGATCGTCGAAGTGAACCCGCAGCTGCCCCGAACGCTGGGCCTGCCGCCCCACCACCCCCACCAGCTGCGCGCCGAAGACGTGGACTTCGTGATCGAGAGCGATCGCGACGTCCCCACCCTCGCCGACCCCGAGGCGAGTGATGTCGACCGCGCCATCGCCGAACACGTGGCGCGCTTCATTCCGGACGGCGCCACACTCCAGACCGGTATCGGCGG
>JAFDEI010000136.1 GCA_019310425.1 Deltaproteobacteria bacterium
GAAGTTGCAGTATCTTGCGGTTCGGCCATGAACCCATGAGTCCAAGCACCACGAAAAGGGAACTCCCCATGAATCGAATCTCCACCCGGATCCCGCTGTTGATCGCCGCACTTGCCTTCGCCGCCCCCGCTGGCGCCAGCGACCCAATCCTTCGCGCCGACGTCGACGTAAACGGCTCGTCCACCTCGGGATCGACTCGGGACAACGACCTCCTAAGCCTCATCGAGGACGTAGTCGAACTCAAAGGAGACTTCGGGCCTCCTCTAGCAGTGGAGGCGTTCGTCAACGGCTACGTCGGGACCTTCGACTATCTGGGCTGGGACGATGCGATCCGGATCGAAGTAGACGCTGGGGGACTATCCGCCAGAATCATCATTCCGGAGACGGGCCTGACCCAGGCGTTCACTGTCACGAACCCCAACGCGCTGTACGATGAAATCGAAGATTGGGTGAAGGATGCCGGCGCCAAAGAATGGTTCGATTTTCTGCGCGAAGCCAACGCCCACAGCCCCCTGGCCGTCACCTCGGGAAACCCGAAGTCGACCGTCGCCCTGCTGGGGTCGAGCGCCTACCGCCGCTTCGGCTTCGACGACAGCCGCTCGCGCTTCGGCTACCAGACCCAGGTCGGGCGATATGGGGGGCTCGACGTGCGACTGGACATCGGCGGCAGCAGCCTCGATGTCGAGGGCTTCGACGATCTCTGGACGGTCGACCCCTCCCTGATGATCGCCGGTAACTTCGGCAAGCTCGTCGGACTGAGCTTCACGGTGATCGGCCAGTACCGGAACTACGACGGGGCCAAGATCGGCGACCTGGGCCTCGAACTCGCCCTGCCGCTGACATTCCTGAGGCCCGACGACAAGAGCAGCTGGTATTGGCAGCTCACCCCCGTGATCCAGGCGGGTGCCGGTTTCTCGAAGAATCTCGCGGCCGGCGGCCTCATCATGGGTGGCGGCCTGGTCAACGGCGTGGCAAAGCAGTTCGACTCCTTCGAAGTCCTGATGGCGAACGAGATCCTGTACTACGGCGGGATCCCGACCGGCGACATCGGGGGCTACGATTTCGAAACCGACCTCTCCCAGCTCTACTTTCGAAACGGCGTCGAAGCGACCTGGTATCCGGGAATGGGCATCTATCTCGATGTCGGCATCCACTTCAGCAACTTCGCCATCGACGACGCCGCCGTGAACTGGTACGCGACTCCCGCAGTCGGCTTCGGCTGGCAGGCCGGGCGTTGGATGGACATCCGCGTCAGCTACGAACCCGACCTCGCCCCGGACGACTACCTCGCCCACACCCTCCAGCTGAAGCTCGACTTCCTCTTCTAGATCCAGTCGAAGCAGACGGCCCCACACTCCGCTCCTGGTTCGAGAATCCTCGAGTCCACTGCCGAACACTGGGCCTTTCTCGCGCTGGTAGTACTCGAGCGAGAAGAGTGTGGCCCCGTCCATCTACGGGTGGATGGGATCCAAAGCGACCCGGTAGGTAGTAAATCGGGCCCGAGGGGAGCGGCACTTTTCGCTATACCCCTGCGACGTCATGTCGATTCGCGCGTCCACTGAGGCGCTCTTCGGAAGCTGGAGTGAGTTCGTCGTCGCTCGTCGCTGGTGGGTCCTCGCCGCGGTTCTTGCGGCCACATTCGGCCTGTCCCCACAGCTCGCGAATCTCACAGTGGACGTGTCGGTCGAGTCCTACTTGCCGACCGGCGACCCGTCTCTGATTGCTTTCGAAAGCTTCAAACGAGACTTCGGCGGCGATTCGGTGGCGCTCGTAACCGTCGAGACCGAGAGCATCTTCCAGCTCGAAACCCTGGCCCGACTGCGCAAGCTCCACGACGAGCTCGACGCAAGGGTCCCGCATACACGTGGGCTCACGAGCCTCGTCAATGTCAGCAACATCCGGGGCGAAGACGACGAACTGATCGTCGAGGATCTCGCAGAGCGCTGGCCGCAGACTGCCGACGAAATGCCGGCCTTTCGCGAACTCGTGCTTGGGAACCAGAGCTACATCGGAAACTTCATCTCAGAAGACGGCCGCTACGCATCTTTCATTCTCGAGCTCGAGCCTTTCAGTGAATTGCTGGACGACGGGGTGGATCCACTCGACGAGTCGGGCTTCGACGAGAGCTTCGAGGTGGATCTCGCCGCCGACCTCGCGGGCTCACTGGACGAGCGGCGTTCCATCACGCCAGAGGAGGAGACGGCGTTCGCCCTGGCCGTGATCGAGTTTGCAAGCCAGTACGACGAGCCGGGCTTCAGGGTCACGGTGGCCGGCATCCCCGTCATGAACTACGAGCTGGCTACCGATATGGGGAGCGACATGCAGAAGCAGCTGCTGCTCGCGTCGGGGATCATCTCACTGCTTCTCCTGCTGCTCTTCCGGCGTATTTCCGGGCTCCTCTTGCCTCTCGTCACGGTGCTGCTTTCACTCATGACCTCGATGGCGCTCTTCCCGATTCTCGGCTGGCCCATCACAGGCAATACGCAGGTGATGCCCGCCTTCTTGATGGCGGTCGGGGTCGCGGATGCCGTCCATATCCTGGCGATCTTCTACGCTCGCTATGAATCGACCGGGCAGCAGCACGAGGCCATCACCTATGCGATGAAGCACACCGGCTTTGCTATTGCGCTGACGAGCATCACCACCGCGGCGGGGCTCATCTCCTTTGCATCGGCGGACCTGATGCCGGTGCGCGGCCTGGGGATCTTTGGCGCAATCGGAGTCATGCTCGCGTTGATCTACACGGTCGCGCTGGTGCCTGCGCTGCTGGCCATCTTCCCGATTCGCCGTCATCCCTGGAGCTCGAATATCGGCGGCGGTGAGTCGCGACTGCTCGAGTGGCTAGACGTCCGCATCGCGGCACTCGGCCATTATTCGACGACTCGGCCCTGGGTCGTTGTGGGGGTCGCGATCCTGTTGACCGTCTTTTCGATCGCGGGCGTCGCGCAGACTTCACTCAGCCACGATCCGCTGCGCTGGTACCCCGAACAACACCCCGTGCGGTACGCCGCCGAGCTCTACGATCGAGTGATGAGCGGCACCCAGACACTCGAGATCGTATTCGACTCGGGTGAGGAAGACGGGCTCTACGAGCCGCGCTACATGAAGGCCCTCGAAGAGATGGAAGACGAAGCGCTCTCTCATCGCCATGGCGATGTCGTGCCCAAGAAGTTCAACTCGATTCTCACCGTCATCAAGCAGACCCATCGCGCCCTGCATGAAGGCCGTGAGGAATTCTACGCCGTACCCGACGAGCGCGGCGTGATCGCGCAAGAGCTCTTCCTGTTCGAAAATGGCGGCAGCGACGATCTCGAAGACCTCAGCGATTCACAACTCCGCCGCACGCGCTCGACCCTCGCGCTCACCTGGTCGAACGTGATCTACTACGACGGATTCATGAGTACCCTTCTGGATGAGTTCAACGCCATCGCGGCCCGCCACGGCTATCCCGAAGACAGCGTGCAGTTTACGGGCGTGATGGCGATCTTCTCCCGTACGCTGCACGCCATCTTGACCACCATGATCAAGAGCTACGTGCTCGCCTGCGCAATGGTGTTCTTGTTGATGGCCTTCATGATGGGGGGCTTCCGCGGGGGAATCCTGGCCTCCATCCCCAACCTGCTCCCGATCCTGTTTACACTCGGCCTGATGGGCTGGCTCGGCATCCCGCTCAACATGCTGACGACGCTGATCGGCTGCATCATCATCGGGATCGCGGTCGACGATACGATCCACTTCATGCATCACTTTCGAAAGTACTCGATCGAGACGCATGACAGCGTAGAGGCCACGCGGCTGACCCTCCATCACGTGGGCCGCGCGCTCGTCTTCACCTCGGTCGCATTGCTGGGCGGCTTCCTGGTCTTCCTGACGGCCACCTTCTCGGCCCAACGTGCATTCGGGATCCTGCTCGGCTTTTCGATCGTGACCGCGCTGATCGCGAACCTGATGCTCGCGCCGGCGCTGATGACGCTCTTCTGGAAACCTCCCACTGCTCCGTCTTCGCAGGACCGTTGAAGTCAGGCTACTCGCTGGGCAGGGTTCCCGTTTCTACGTCGACACAGAAGAGCCGACCCGGAATCACCGGCTGCTGGTAAGGGGCGTTCGTACGTGTGACGAAGCAGACCATCCCGTCGAAGGCGACGGGGCCGGCGCTGAATTGGGCGAAGTGGAGCTCCACCTTGCCAGTGGTGAATGACCAGAGGCGACGGCCGGTCGCGAGGTCCAGCGCAGTCATGCGATCGTCGGACTGGACGTAGACGATTTCATCGATGATCCCGCGGACCACGGGATTATCGCCCGCTTGTGCCGACCAACGGAGTTCGCCCGTGGCGGGATCGAGAGCGTGAGTGCGGCTCTCGAGGTGCGCATGGCTGTGCGTCGCCCTCGCTTCCACTTTCTCCGCCGCTTGCGCGGGAACGACCACGAGCCCCGCAGCCTGGAGGCTCTCGCTCGACACTTGGCCTTCGGGATCCCAACTCCATAGTCGTGCCCCGGACGCTGCGTCCAGCGCCTGGATGCCGCGGTTGGTGCCGACGAGTGCGGTCTTCCCGAGCACGGCGGCACGGATGCCCGACTGATGGGGCGCACCGCGGTGCTGCCAGAGCTGCGTCCCGGAGGCCGGATCGAAGGCATAGAGCGAAGGGATGAACGGGCCGTTGTCTCGGCCCGCCGAGGCCGCCTTGGCGACCACGAAGAGCCGGCCGTCGGCCAGCAGGAGTGGGCCGGGCTGGCGTCCGCGCAGTTCCCGACTCCAGCGTGGCTCCCCTGAATCCGAGTCGAGGGCATGCAGGGACCAATGCGAACTGCCTGCCACCACTTCGCGGGCGACAACGATGAGCAGATCACCCACGCGCAGCGGAGGTGACAGGAGTTCGTCACCGCCCCACGACCAGTGCTCCGCCCCACTCTCCGCGTCGAGGGCAAAGAGGGTACCGCGGGCAATCGGACGACTGCCGGGGATCCGTCGAAGCTCGTTGGCGACGAAGTAGACACGCCCGGCCACCACCAACGCTGCGGACGACACGGGGCGGCCAGCATCGATGGACCAGTGCAGGTTCCCGCTCGCGGCGTCCAGCGCGAAGAAGTCGCCGCCATCGGAGCCCACGAAGATGCTGCGACCGTGCACCAGAGGCGTGACATTCACCGCGGCGTTTGCGGCGAAGCGCCAGCGCAGCACACCCGTGCGCGCGTCCGAGGCAGAGACGAAACCATCTGCTGACCCTACGTAGAGCCAGCCGTCTGAAACGACCGGCTCGGACGCGCTTCCGCCGAAGGCGATCGACCAGGGCGTCGCCACCACCGGCGCGCGGAGTCGCCACCCGGGAGCGGTGGCACAACCCGCGAGCAGAATGGCTGCCACAATGGCCACGCTGAGGCGGCGGAGTGTCACCGGCGCCCCTTCACTGCCCGGCCTTCAACGCCTCGAGCTCGGCGTCGAAGACGTCGAAGAACTGCTCGCCGTTCGGCAGCAACCAGAAGCGGTTCTCACGCACCGCCTCGAGCACCATGGGGCCCACATCGTCGGCGGGAATGCCCGCGTTCGTGAGCGTGGACATTACGTTCCACATCTCCTGCACCTCGGGCGCCAGCTCGGCCTTGGGGCGCGGCTTGCCGCCCGGCCCCGTGGTCTGCATCTGTGAGATGATGTTCGTGGCCACCATTCCCGGGCACACGACCGTCACTCCCACGTTGGCTTCTTTGATCACGAAGTCGGCCCTCAGCCCCTTGCTGAGCCCGACGAGCGCATGCTTCGAGCTGGTGTAGGGGCCTTGCACAGGCGTGGTCATGAGACCTCCGGTCGACGAGACGTTGACGATGTGGGCCTCAGGCTGCGCCAGCAACTGCGGCATGAAGGCTCGGATGGCGTAGAGGGGACCCCAGAGGTTGACGCCGATCACCCACTCCCATTCCTCGAGCGGAGTCTCCCACGCATAGCCGGGGGCGTAGACGCCGGCGTTGTTTACCAGCAGGTGCGCCGCTCCGAACTCGCGCAGCGTTGCTTCGGCCAGCCGCTCGACGGCCGCACGATCACTCACGTCCGTGGGCAGACCGATCGCCTGCGCATCGGTAGCGCGGACCTCGTCCACGGCGGCGGCGAGCCGCTCGGCGTTCTGGCTCGCGAGGACCACGCGCATGCCGGCACGGCCGCACTCCACCGCTATGGAGCGCCCGATTCCGGTGCTCGCGCCTGTCACCACGGCGACTCTCCCCTGCAACTCCTTCATCTGGCCTCCGTGCTGCGAATGCGTTCCCGGCACCGCCGCACGAATCGCTCCGGCGTGTGCTCCGAGATCAGTGGATTGTAGGCTGCCTGCCACGGCGAGGTGCAAAGAAATTGCTGAGCGGGCAGACGTCCGCCACCTCTGTCACTCGCCTTCCGGAAGGTATTCCTTGAAGATCTCGCCGAGCTCGTCATCGGTGCGTTTCGGGACCTTGTAATAGGTTCGGATCACCACCGAGCCATCTTCTTCGAAACGGTAGGTTTCGATCGAAAGCCCGACGAACTCGTCCCTTCCCTCGGTGGTGACGCGGTTCTCCAGCAGCCACGCCACCTCATTGGCACAGATGAAGAGCGCACCATCTGCGATCTTGAATTGCACGTTGGGCTGAAATAGATCGTAGGCCTCCAAGCAGCACTCCTCGAAGCCGAACTTCTCGGGCGTGCCGACGGGGTCGAGCATGCGGAAGCCGCCTGTAGCTACGTCGCGCCAGTTCTCGACCCATGCCTCCTTGTTCCCGGAATTCCAGTACTCGACGTAATTCTCAGCCCATTTCTTCAGCTGGTCGAAGGTCGGTGCCGGCATCACGCTCCCTCTTCATGGCTCATGCTTCTGCTTTGAGCAGGCGAAGGCTGAGTCTACTCCAGGTGAGAATCCTGGCCTCATGGGAGTGAAACCAGGCGCGAACGTCTGCGCGGGCTCTTCGCTATAGTGCTCGCGCCTCTCTGGAACGCAAATTTTCAGCCGTCTCGAATATGAGAGAGATCAGATGAAGTACTATGAAGACATGCCCTTGGGCGTGAGTAATGAATCGGAAGAGAGCTACACGTTTTCGGCTCAAGAAATCAAGGCTTTCGCGCACAAATGGGACCCAATGCCCTTCCATACCGATGAGGAGTTGGCAGCAGGCACGCCCATCGGTGCCCTTTTCGCTTCGAGCATTCACACGGTCGCCGTAGGCGTGAAATTGAGTCACAGTTTCATGGACGATGAGGTTGCGGCAGTTGCGGGATTGGGCTGGGACGATGTGCGTTTCTTCAAGCCTGTGTTTGCGGGTGATGTCGTTCGCATCAAATCCGAGGTGACGGAGAGACGCGAATCGAAGTCCAAACCGGACCGAGGAATCATCACCACACGAATCAGCGTGATCAATCAAGACAGTGAGACCGTCGCTGAGTACAAGATCACGACGTTGGTATTGAAGAATCCGGGGGGATCCTAGCCCGCATTATTCATGAAGGTCCGCCGCGCACTCCGTCAGGTTCGAGGAGTGCGAACGGCGATGCCCGGCCCGGCCTTCATCAGTCACTCGCCTCAGAGAGCGGAACGAGTTCGGTCGATGCGGGTGGCGCGGAGGGGTTGTCGAGCCAGCGGACGGTAATGAATCCCCGGCCGCGGCCTCCGGTATCGAGCCAGTTCGCTGCACCCGGGTCCCGGTGGGCGATGACGAGCCGCACCGTTCCATCGGGTCGCGCAATGGCGCCTCCATTGGTGATCGAACTCCTGCGTCGATGGGGCTCGATGCATTCGTGCCAGACGCTTTCGAGTGTGACACTCCAGTAGCGCGTGGCGGGTGGTGAAAGCTCGATCACCAGCGCCTCGTCATCGGCGAGACGAAACGTGCCAAACATGTACAGATTGTCCGGCGTCGTATTCTCCGAGCCGAGTTCCGCGGCCTCGGCGGTGAAGAAACGATTCGGCTGCTCGAGGAGTTCCGGCATTACCGTGTGATGTAGCGTCATGAGCTTCGCCATGGTCCACGCAGCGGCCGTCAGTTTCTCGGCGATTTCCTCATCATTGGTAACCGGTGGCCCCGGCGCCTGAAGCGGCTCGATGGATAGCTGTGCGGGTGTCTCGGCCTCGGGATCCGACATGTACTCGCGCACGACGATGGCCGAGGAATCATCGGGGATCCGGACCCACTGCTCTGCTCCCGAGTCCTCGAAGTCGGGCTCGGATGCTGCCAGCACGAAAGAAAAGGTGCCGTCGGGGGACAGAGCAAGATCACGATCCGAGTGATACGCACCCATCCTCCGCGGGGTGAGTCCGCGGCCGGCGAGTATTTGAAAACCAAGGTAGGTGGATGTTCCCCGGATACCGCGAATGCGATAGCCGCGCGTACCGTCGATCATGGTGAGGTAATAACCGCCAGAGGGATTGGGGCCACCCACGAAGCGCACCGGAGTCGCCATGGAATAGAAACGTGGAGCGTCTTCCTCGACATCGAGATTGAGTTCGAGGCAGAGCGCGGCCGTTCGGCCGAGCACCCGCAGCCCTTCGAGCTTCTCGAGCTCATTCTCGGCATCGCTCTCGACCATCTGCGTCATGTCATCGAGCATCTTGCGGAACAGCTGCCACGCCTCGGTGGTCTTGTCGGATCGAAGCGTCATCGGCCGCGCATCGCGGAGGGTGCGTGTTGGGGCATGCTGGAGAGATCTCCCTGGGGTGGTGACGTCGTTCCGGAGATCTTCGTGAAGTGAAGTCTCTTCGGCAACACATGTGCGCGGGCCGGACCAGGACGGGTCGATTGCCGTCGTCGAAGCTGTATCAGCTTCGTTACGCGTTCTGGCGAACGTTCGGACAGGTACGACCCGGAACACGTCCGGCTTCCCCAGCCATCTTCTTTGGGGCACAATCCACACTTCACAATGCGGCCCGGAAGGAGGGGCTGCCGGGAGGGACGGTGGCTCACGCCAACGTACTCATCGCCGGCGGAGGAATCATCGGGTCCGCGATTGCGTGTCGGCTCGCGCAGCGCGGCATCGATGGCGTGGTGGTGGTCGACCTCGACCTGGCTGGCGTCTACGCTTCCTCCGAGCTCAACGCGGGGGGCGCTCGCGCAACCTGGTGGCAGCCCGTAAACATCGCCACCTGTGCGGCGACCCTCGAATTCTTCCGCGAGCACGCGGACACATTCGGCTTCCGTCAGCGCGGCTATCTCTGGCTGTTCGACGACCCGGATCTGCTGCGCCGCGCGCGCGCGAGCTCGGCGCTTCAGAATTCCTTCGGCCTCGGGGTTGAAGTTCTCGATCCCGCGAGCACATTCGAGCGGTTCCCCTTCCTCGATCGTGCACAAGATGAAATCGTGGGCGCCACGTTCTCCCCCAAGGACGGGCTCCTCAACCCCAATGCCGTTCGCCAGTGGTACCGCGAGACCGCCGAAACCGGCGGGGTTCGCTTCCTCAATCGTCACTACATCGCGGGCGTCGAGACCGAAACGGTGTCGACTCTCGGCCGCACGCAGCGGCGAGTAGCGGCGGTCGATGTCTGCGCTGTGCGTCTGGGAGACCCGACGGACGAATCCGGTGCCATTCAGGAGATCCTCACCACACACCGCGTCTCTCCCGCACTGATCGTCGAAGAAACGCGGCTTACTTGCGATCTGGTGGTCAACTGCCTCGGCGCCTGGTCGCCGATCTTCTCGGCCAAGATCGGCATCAGCGACGTCACCGAACCCGTGCGCCGGCAGATCGCACTCGTGGATCCGCAACCGGATTCGCCGAACCGGTCAAGCGAAGCCGGCCGAGTGACCGTCAGTTCGACTGAGTCGCTCGCGCAAGCGGGAATGGTGGTAGACGCGAGCAACTTGTATTTCCACCCCGAAGGCTCGCACATCCTCGCGGGCTACTCGACTCCTGATGAGCCGCCGGGATTCGACTTCTCATACGACGGCGAGCGCTTCTTCGAGGACGAGATCTGGCCACGCCTCGCACATCGCGCGAGCGCGTTCGAGTGCTGTCGCCATGTGCGCGGCTGGTCGGGGCTCTACGCCGTCACACCCGACCGCAGCGGAATCGCGGGTGAGGTCGAGGGGTTCTCGAATCTATTCGAGGCACATTCGTTTACGGGGCGTGGCGTCATGCAGTCTTATGGAATCGCGGGGGCAATCACAGAGCTCATCGATTCGGGGCGCAACGACGAAGAGTGTCTCGCTCCGCTCTCGCGCAATCGCTTTCGCGACCCAAAGCGCTGGGTCGTGGAGGATCTCCACATCTGACACACACGAAATGCAGGCCCCGCGAGATCATCTGCTGAAGCCCGCGACGTCCAGTGACCACGAATCAGGGTAAGTGGCGAGTCAGGTCCGATGGAGGCAGGGCATTCAACCCGGTAGAACTCGAGGGTTCTGCGGGTCGTCCTCGACCTTGCCGCGGCGGGGCTCGCTGAGATCGCGAAGGAAGCCGTAGAAGAGCCGCTTCCCCGCGACCGTGACCGGATGACAGACGGTCAGCTCGAGCTCACTGATGTGCTTGTCGATGATGCGCCCCTCACCCGTCGCCAGGTAACGCTCCAATCCCAATCGATGGGTCTCACGGTGGGCCGGCGGGATGATGAGGTCTGCGACCAGCTTGCCTCGCGCTTCCTCGAGCGTGTAGCCGAAGATCTTCTGTGCCGAGGGGTTGAATTGCAGCGTGGTGCCCGTTTCGTCCATGATGACGATCCCGTCGAGCGCTGCAGTCATCATGGCGCTTCTGACTTTTTCGAGCCCCAACAGTGCTTCATCGCGTCTGTGGAGGGCGCCCGCCAGGAGGCAACCGATCACCACACATGTGAAATACAACGGCGTCGCGATCACGAGCAGGGGTGTTGCGGCCCGGACTTTGATATCGGCAAGGAGTTGATGCGGAACCAACGATACGAACACCCAGAGAGGCAGCTCATGTGCTTCGCCGCCCGGACTCGAAGCGGCTGGTGCTGGTGTGACGGTTTCGAGATAGAAGAGACCCTCACGGCTCTCGACCCAGCTCTGCGGTCTCGCCAGAAGCTGCGGCCATACATCGGGGAACGTGC
This sequence comes from Deltaproteobacteria bacterium, assembly GCA_019310425.1. Taxonomy (GTDB): domain Bacteria; phylum Myxococcota_A; class UBA9160; order UBA9160; family SMWR01; genus JAFDEI01. Next base: position 11,013 of record JAFDEI010000136.1, read on the forward strand.
GCTGGAAGCTCCTTCCGCGCTCGAGCACGACGCCCGATTCGACATCCGACCGGCGCTGGAACCAGTACCCCTCGCTGTTGATGATCATGCGTCTGGTGCCTGACTCGTCGGTGTCCCGTTCGAAGGCGCGCAGGAAGTTTCCACCATGCACGGTCAGGACTACGATTCCCCGTCGCTGTCCCGCGGCGCCGTCGATCGGTGTCGCCAGACGGACCGCCGACTCGTACGATCCCTCGAGCGCACCGCGCTCGGCATTCAACTCTATGGGTGAGACGAACACCTCGCCTGGTTCGAGACGCATGGTGTCGTTGAAGTCGCTGAGGTCGCTCAAGTCCTGGAACTCGCTCTCGGGCGTGATCCGCGGCCCACCAGGCGTGTTCCCGATGCGGATGATCTCGTGCCCCGTGGCGCCGATGAACCGAATCCGGAAATAACCGGGCCGGTGTCGCACGAACGCGAGCAGGTTCCGTTCGAGTGCCGCTATACGGTCCGGGGCCTGGTCGTCGGCCACCTCCGCGACGAGATCGACGACGTAGGAGAGATCACCCGCTGCGATCTCCAGCCCACGCTCGATCCGAAGAACGCCATTCTGGATGACGGAGACCTCCTGGGCGAGGAGTCGCGCCCGGTCGACCCCCACATCTGCGCGGTACTCGAGGAAGATGGCGAGCATGAATACGGCCGTAAGCGGCAGGAGGATCTTCAGATATTGCGACACGGGGACACCCGCGAGCCCCTGCAACAGGCCGCCGGACGGATGCGCCCCCATGGCCTGGTCGAGAGAACGCGCACGCACCTCGGACCGGCCGTCGTCGAGAATACGCTCCGCCTTCCACTCCGGGAGGTGCAGCTCATCTCGGAGCCTCGCGAGGAACCTGGCCTCTTCCGGATCGATCTTCAGATCCTCCAGAACCTCGGCGACTGCACTCCCGTACACCCGGATCGCGGCTTCGTCCTGCACGCCGGCGATATCGGAGTCGTCGAGTCCAAAGATCCCCTGCAGATGTTCGAGGTCCTCCGACTCCTCAGCGCTGAGCTTGCGATCCTCCAGACAGTGGTCGAGGAAGCGACCATAGAGGGACTCGAATTCACTCTGAACACTGCTCGGGGAGTCCACTCCCAGGGCCCTGCAGGCCTCATCGACTTCAGCCCGGCTTACATCCGTGACTCTCGAGGCGCGCGCCAACAGCGATTCGACCGCCGCACCAGCGTCCCGCTTCCTATCGCCCGGAAGTGGCGCAGCACCGCCTTCAGGCACCTCCACCGCATCGAAGGGTCTCGCCATTACAGACCTCCTCTCGCCCGCATCGTGGCTCGCGTCGTTCGGTACTCAACAGAGTAATGACATCACGCTGCTCTTCCAAGGGAGGCTATCCCATCAGCCATTCTGTGGGCTGAAGGCAACATTGCCGATTATACGAATACAAACTTGCTGGAGACTGGAGCGGACCGCCTCGGTCAATTGACGGATGTCGACTCGATCCCGACCGTACTGAGACACTCCGGGCACTCGACGACACACCCGGACGTGCCTCCCGGACCGCCCGGGTGCAGTGTCCGGAGGCCGTGATACGATTCGAGTGCAACCGGGGAAGGAGTTCGGGATGGCAGCAACCGGCGACAAGGATTCCCAGAAGTCGGCTCTCGGGAGACTCGAAGAACACGCCATCAATTTTCTCTACTCGTTCGTCGAACGAGATGCCAGCGACTGGCGGTTCTGGGTCAAGATCACGGTAACCATGTTCTTCGTCACAGCCGGTCCCGCGATCCTGATCGGCCTCTTCTTCCTTGGGCGCGATCTCGGCTACTTCGAGTGATCCGGTGGGACCGGGTTCGATCACTCAGATTGCTGGTGAACGCATTTCCGTTCGCGCCTACGATGCCAAGCGTTCTGTGCACCCCCAACTACGGGCGCGCCTACGAGAAGTCGTGGCGGAGAACTGCGTGGGGCCACTGGGCAACCGGGTGCGAATCGAACTGATCGACGTCGATGAACTGGCGACGAGCGAAGCTCGCAGCCTGGGAACCTATGGGATCATCACGGGCGCTCGGCTCTATCTGGTGGCGGCGATCGAAGATACGGTCTCCGCGCGCGTGGATGTTGGATATTGCCTCGAGAAGATCATCCTGGAAGCCACGCGACTCGGGCTGGGGACGTGCTGGATGGGCGGGACCTTCCGACGCGCGAATTTTGCCCGCAACGTCGGTGTCCGGGACGGTGAGATCATTCCCGTGGTAACCCCAGTGGGTTATGCGCGCAAGCAGAAGAGTCTGCGCGAGCGCGTGATGCGCCGGCTGGCCGGCTCGGATCAGCGCAAGCCCTGGGAGTCGATGTTCTTTCTCGGGAACCGAAACACGCCGTTGCCCCGGGGCGGGCGTTTCGATGCTGCGCTGGCCTGTCTGCGCCTGGCCCCTTCCGCGAGCAACAAGCAGCCCTGGAGGATCATCGAGCAGAGTGACGCCGAGTGCTTCGATTTCCACCTGAAGCGCACGCCCCACTACAACGAGTTGATGCGCGGCATCGATCTTCAGATGGTCGACATGGGTATCGCGATGTGCCACTTCGACTTGGCTACCGCCGAGGCGGGCTGCAAGGGCGAGTTCTCCATACGCTCACCGGCGCCGAGCTTGGGCGACGCCGAGTACATCGCGAGCTGGCAGACGCAACCGAATTCAGGCGTCGAATGACCCGCGTGTTCATGCGCTGAACTCCAGCTATCGGAGGAGGCTATGAGGGGGTTGCGACCTCATGTGCTCGGGATCGACGACGCTCCCTTCGAGAAGGGGCAGTCGGACGAGGTGCCCATCGTCGGCGTGATGATGGAGGGTGCGAGCCTCGTCGAGGGCGTGGCCGTGGGTCGTTTCGCGGTGGACGGAGAGGACGCGACGGCCTTCCTCACAGCCTGGGTGAGCGGCTTGCGCTGGCACTCGGCGCTTCAGGCGGTGGTGTTGGGTGGATTGACCCTGGCGGGGCTCGGGGTCGTCGACATCCGAGCCCTGGCCGAGCGACTCGGGATACCGGTTCTGGCAGTGACGCGCCGCGACACCGCCCGGAGCGAGCTCGCGAGCGCGCTGCGCACAGCGGGTCTCGTTCATCGACTGGCCATCGTGGAGCGCACACCCCCAGCGCGGCGCATGCACGACGGTCTCTTCGTGGCGGCGGCGGGCGTCGAGCAGGCGGATGCGGAGGCGATCCTGCGGGCATCTCTCAACAAGGCCAACCTGCCCGAGCCGCTTCGGATGGCCCACCTGATTGGCGCCGCCATGGTGAAGGGCCAGTCGCGCGGACGCGTATGACGCTTCGTTCGCGTCCACCTATTCTCTCGTGGTGGCAGGAGAGGTCCGGCATGACCCGTCGTCGACGAATCGCCGCACTGATCACCTGCGCGCTCCTCAGCTCGGGGGAGTTCGGCACGGCGCTGGCACAGACCGGCGACGTCGCACTACCCGCGCCGCAACGGGGCGGGGCGGGCTCGCTTGCGGATGTGCTGGCGCGGCGGCGCTCGGTCCGCGAATTCGCGAAGGGTCCGTTGACGCTGGCGGCCGTGTCGCAGCTCCTGTGGGCCGCGCAGGGCATCACGGGCCGCGACGGGCAGCGAACGGCGCCCTCGGCCGGCGCGCTGTACCCGCTCGAGCTCTACCTGGTGGCGGGGGCGGTGACGGGCCTCGAGGTCGGTGTGTACCGCTACCAGCCGAAGCGACACCGACTACTTCTCCACATGAAAGGCGATCCGCGGGGCGAGCTGGCCGATGCCGCGCTCGAGCAGGAGTGGGTGGCCGAAGCACCCGGCGTGCTGGTGATCTGTGCCGTCTACCGGCGAAGCGAGCGCAAGTACGGCCGACGTGCACCGCGCTACGTCCACATGGAGGTGGGCCACGCAGCGCAGAACGTCTACCTCCAGGCGATGGCGCTCGACCTCGGTACCGTGATGGTCGGCGCCTTCCACGACCGCCAACTCGCCCGGGTGCTGCAGCTACCCGAAGACGTGGAGCCGCTCGGCGTGATGCCCATCGGCAAGCGCCGCGGCGACTGACAACCGGACCTCTGAGAAACGCGAAGAAGAGGAAGACCGTCGCTGGGAGCGAGCCCGGGCGCTCCATCCTACCTTCGCTCGAATCGGGGCGCGCCTCATCGCCTGAAGCCCACCCGCCCCAAGAGGAGTACTCCCATGCGATTTCCCGAACTCGGCATCTACACGCTGCCCGGTCACAGCAAGGACCCCGGCGAGTTGCTCGACGAGGTCCGGGACGCGGAAGCCCTGGGCTTTGGCTCGGTCTGGATCTCCGAGCGATTCGACGTCAAGGACGTGCCGACCTGCTCGGGAGCCGCGGCCGCAGTAACGAACTCGATTCATATCTGTACCGGCGCGACCAACCACTTCATCCGCCACCCCCAGGTCACGGCCACGTTCGGCGCAACCATGAGCCGCCTTTCGAAGGGCCGCTTCGCGCTCGGACTGGCGCGGGGCATCGGCGTGCGCAGCCAGATGATGGGGCTTCGAAATGCCCGCAACGCGGAGCTCGCGGACTTCGCTGGCATCATGCGCAGGCTCTGGCGTGGTGAGCGGGTGGTCGGTCACGACGGTCCCGCCGGCAAGTTCCCCTACCTCTACATCGCCGACTGGTTCAACGAACGCATTCCGTTGCTCATCTGCGCATTCGGCCGCAAGAGCCTCGGCTTCGTCGGCAAGGTCTTCGACGGCGTCGTGCTCCACACCTTCATGTCCGATGAAGCCGTTTCCCGCGCGCGCAACCTCATCCGCAAGGGTGCGGAGGAGGCCGGACGCGACCCCAATGCCGTCAAGATCTGGTCTCTGCTGGCGACGTCGTGTGACATGTCGGAGGAGACCAACCTCACTTACATCACGGCCCGCATGGGCACCTACTTGCAGGCGCCAGGCTATGGCGAACTGCTCGTCGACATCAACGAGTGGGATCCCGCCATCCTCGAGCGCTTTCGAGCAGCCGAGGTCGTCCGGACCATGCCCGGCGGCATCGACAGCGTCGCTACCCCGGATCAGCTACGCGAGATCCGCGACCTGATCCCGGAAGCATGGCTGCCCGCCGCGGTTGGCGATCCCGAGACCTGCGCGCAGCGATTCGTCGATCAGTTCGAAGCCGGTGCGGACGGCGTCATCATCCACGCCAGCACACCCCGGCAGGTGGTGCCGGTTCTCGACGCCTACGCGAAGATCCGGTCCGACGAGCGATTCGAGGGCCGAACGGGCACGCCCGCTTAGCCATTTGATTCATGAAGGTCCGTAGCGGGGGCTTGCGGATGCGCGCCCCGAGCGGCGGCCCATAGCTCACACTGCGGGCCGCCCCGGAATCAGAGCATCTCTTCGGCGAGGACCGCCAGTGAGGGTCCACCGCCACCGATCAGCATCGATCCGACGTGCCCCTTGCGGCCCGCTTCCTTCCAGATCTGCAAGCGGTCGCGGATGCGAGCCTCCGGACCCACCAACGCGACATCGTCGATGAGCGCGTCCGGCACCGCGGCCGCCGCCTCGGCCTTCTTGCCGTCGAGATAGAGGTCTTGGATGGTAACGGCTGCCTCTTCGTAACCGAGGCGCTTGGCGTAGTCGTTGTAGAAGTTCTTGCCGCGCGCCCCCATGCCGCCGATGTACAGCGCCATGCTCGCCTTGATCGGCGCTCGGCACTTCTCGACGTCATCACCCATGATGGTCGTGACGAACGGAGCCACCTCGAAGTCGGCCAGGCTCTTGCCGCCGCCCGCCTTCGCGAAGCCCTTCTCGAGCGACTCGTCGAAGATGTCGAAGCGCTCGGGGTTCATCCAGACCGGGAACACGCCGTCGGCAACTTCGCCCGCGCACTCCATCCCCTTCGGTGAAATCGAAGCCGTATAGATCTGGAGCGCGGGATCGCCGTGCAAGATGCTCTTCAGCGGCTTGCCCAACCCGGTCGCACCTTCGCCGCGGTAGGGAATCTGATAGTGATAGCCCTCGTGCGTCAGCCGTTCTTCACGCGCGAGGATCGTGCGGATGATCGAGATGTATTCCTTCGTACGCGTCAGCGGCCGACCGTACGCGACTCCGTGCCAGCCCTCTACGACTTGCGGGCCCGACGGCCCGAGGCCGAGAATGAATCGTCCTTCCGAGAGCGCGTAGAGGGTCATCGCGGTCATGGCCGTCATCGCGGGCGTGCGCCCCGGCATCTGCATGATCGCCGTTCCGACGTGGATCTTCTCGGTCTGCGCGAGAATCCATGCAGCGGGGGAAACCGCGTCGGATCCCCAGGCTTCGGCAGTCCAGACGGAAGAGAATCCGAGGGATTCAGCCTCTTTGATCAGATCCATCGGTACGGACATGGTTGCGGGGGAGTAGCCAGCGAGTAAGCCGAGCTTCATAGGGGGTCTCTCCTTGGATTCTGCTTCGGGGGTACGGCGAAACGCGATCAACTCGACACGCTGACCTCGACATCGCCTTCCAGGCTCACGATCTCTCGTCCGACGAGGGGCGTCCACCTCCAGTCGAACCCGTGGGCCGCAGACCGGCGGAGGTTACCCCAGAAGCCGTGCCCAGAATGCCCCATTTCGTGTCGATTCCGGACGTCATCCGGCGGCTTCCGCTTCCCCGCGCTCCTCCGAGAAGATGGGCGCCGACCGTTTGCGCCGACGCCCGAATACGCGCTGCGCGGCGAGAGCGCAGCTACGAGTCGACTGTTAGTCTCGGCGGCCTCACTCCATACGAATAGGACTCGAGATGAAGGCATTGGTACTCGGCGGATCACAGTTCGTCGGACTCCACACCGTTCGCGAGCTGGTCGCGCGCGGGCATGACGTCACTGTATTGAACCGCGGCAAGACCACGACGGAGCTACTGCCCGGTGTCGAGAGGCTGGTCGCCGACCGCACCGACGGCGCCTCGATGCGTGCAGCGCTTGCGGGCAAGGATTGGGACGCGGTCTTCGACGTCTCGGGCTTCGTAATGGCCGCAATGGGCTCGAATCTCTCCGAACTGATCGATCTGCTCGACGGCCGTGTGGGTGCGTACGTCTACACCAGCTCGATCATGGCCTACGCACCCTCCGGCAGCTTCCCATGGGACGAGAGCTTCCCATCCGTCGACGAAGGTCCGAACGGCTACGGCGGCTTCAAGAAGATGTGCGAAGAGACCCTGCTCGAGCGGCACGGCCGGAACGGCTTCCCGGCGTCGGTGGTGCGGCCCGCAGCGATCTACGGGCCCGACAACAACATCTACGACATGGAGATGGCCTACTTCCTGCGGCTGTTGCGTGGCCTGCCGCTGATCCTGCCGCTCAACGGTCTCGTTACCGCCTCGTACGGCCATGTCGACGATCTCTGCCGCGTGATGGTCGACATGGCTCAACACCCCAAAGCGGCGGGCGAAATCTTCAACGTGACGGCCGAAGGCGTCACCACGAACGAGTATGTCGCAACACTCGCCGACATCGTCGGCAAGCCCGCCGATGTCGTCTACATGCCGTCGCGCTTGATCGGGAAGACCGAGAAGCCCGCCTACAGCCACCTCTTCGGCGCCGCGCACCACGGAATCCTCAGTATCGAAAAAGCCCGGAGCGTGCTGGGCTTCGAACCGCAGTACGACTTCCGCAGCGGACACGCCCAGACCTTCGAGTGGTTCATGTCGCAGCATCTCGACAAGACGGAAGAGGCG
>JAFDEI010000315.1 GCA_019310425.1 Deltaproteobacteria bacterium
GGGCGCTGGCTCGACGACGACGACCCGCGGCGCAGGGCGGTCGCAGTCGCCGCCTATCTGTGCCGCTTTTACGCCACCAGCACCCCGAGTTCCCACACTTCGGGCGTGATCGGCGGCATCCTGGTGGAACGCCTCGACCTCGTCGACGGCCGGATCATCCTCGGAAGTGTCGCCAGGCCGAGCGACATGGCGCCGACCTTCGAGCGCCTCGCCCGCGCCGCCCGTGCCGCCGAAAAGAGTGCAGTTGCGAGCCGCCAAGCGCCGTCCGGTGGCGTTCACGCGATCGAGTTGCTGATCCCGGTCGACGACGACTGGAACTTCGAGGAACTGCACGCGGCCGCCGCACCCTTCCTGCGAGAAGGCCTGCCCGCGCACCGACTCACCCTCACGGCGGTAACAACGGAAGGTCGCACCGCTCATTCGAGCTTCGTCACCGGCAACACCGGGCTCGAAGAGCAGCCCGATCTGCACGCGCTGCACCCCGAGACCGCCGCACGCATCGGCCTCGATCGGCTGCAGGGCTTCGAGCTCGAGCGCCTCGATGCCCCCGACGACATCTTCTGCTTCCACCTCAGCAGCCGCGACACCTCGGGCGACGAGCGGATCTTCGTGCTCGCCGACGTGCGGGGCCGCTCACCGGATGCGGGCAGTGAAATGACGCTGCACCTGCCCGCATTCGAACGCGCTTTCCTCGACGCTTCGCGCACGCTGCGCAATGCGCTCAGCCTGCGCGACCCACGGCGGCGGCTGCACTGGAACCGACTCGCGCTGTTCGTCGCCCCGCCGCTGCTGCTCGACTCCGAGGCCGTCGACCGCCTGACCCGCCGCCTCTACCCCGTCACTCGTCACCTCGGCCTCGAGAAGGTGATCGCGCGGCTGAACGTGCTCGACGCCGAAGCGCCGGAGCAAGGCGCCCGGCCGGTCGAGATCGTGATTGCGGATCCGACCGGTAGCCACATGGAGATGTCGTGGCGAACGCCGCATCACGAAGCGCTGCTGCCCGCACGGGAGTACGAACGCAAGGTGGTCGCAGCGCGACGCCGCAAGCTCGTCTACCCGTACGAGATCATTCGCATGCTCGAGAACGGCGCGGCGGGCACCGGCGCCGAGCTTCCGCCGAGCAGGTTCGAGGAGTTCGAGCTGCGCGACGCGTCCGGGCCGCCGGTGGCCGTCAGCGCCGCGGGCCGCAAGCCGGGGCTGAACCCGAGCTCGATCGTGTTCGGAATCATCGACACCACGACCACGAAACACCCGGAGGGCATGCGCCGGGTGCTGATCCTGTCCGACCCGACGCAGGGCATGGGCTCACTCGCCGCGCCCGAATGCGACCGCATTACCGCCGCGCTCGACCTCGCCGAAGCAGAGCGTCTGCCGGTCGAGTGGGTGCCGGTGTCGAGCGGCGCACGCATCGCAATGGACAGCGGCACCGAGAACCTTGACGCAACCGCGCGCGTGGTGCGCCGCATCGTCACGTTCACTCAGGCCGGTGGTGCAATCCACATTCTCGTCCAAGGCGTGAACGTCGGCGCCCAGAGCTACTTCAACGCACTCGCGACCATGCTCCAACACACACGCGGCGTGCTGATCATGACGCCGGGGGCATCGATGGTCCTCACGGGCCGGGCCGCACTCGAAGCGTCGGGCTCGGTGTCGGCGGAGGATGAAGCTGCGATCGGCGGCTTCGAGCGTGTAATGGGGCCCAACGGTGAAGCGCAGTACTACGCCCACAACCTCGTTGCAGCCTACCAGCTGCTCTACGACCACTACCGCTACAGCTACGTCGCACCCGGTGAGGCCGGCCCGCGCATCGCCGAAACCACGGATCCGGACGATCGCGCGGTGACTTCCTACCGCTGCGAACGCGGCAACGGCCACGACTTCGACACCATCGGCGAGATCTTCGACAGCGCAAACGCGGATCGCAAGCGGCCGTTCGCGATGCGCCAGCTGATGCAGGCCGTGATCGACCAGGATGGCGGGCAGCTCGAGCGCTGGCGCAACTGGGAAGGCGCCGAAACTGCGATCGTCTGGGACGCCCACCTCGGCGGCCGGCCCGTCAGCCTGATCGGCATCGAGAGCCGAAACCTGCCGCGCGACGGCGACCACGACGCCGACGGGCCCGCGGTCTGGACCGGCGGCACGCTGTTCCCGCAGTCGTCGAAGAAGGTCGCGCGCGCGCTCAACGCCGCGAGCGGCAACCGCCCGGTCGTGATCCTCGCAAACTTGTCCGGCTTCGACGGCTCGCCCGAATCGATGCGCAAGCTCCAGCTCGAGTACGGTGCCGAGATCGCTCGCGCGGTGGTGAACTTCGACGGGCCGCTGGTGTTCCTGGTGGTCTCACGCTATCACGGCGGCGCCTACGTGGTCTTCTCGGGCGCGCTCAACGAGCGCCTGCGTCCAGCCGCTCTCACCGGCTCGTTCGCCTCGGTGATCGGCGGTGGCCCGGCCGCTGCCGTGGTGTTCTCGCGCGAGGTACGTGCCCGCGCCGCTACCGACCCGCGCGTGGTCGAGCGGCGTCGGGCCGCACAGGGGCACTCCAGCGTCGAGGCACGAGAGGCCTTCGAGCAGACCTGGGAGGAGGTGCTGCTCGACAAGCAGAGCGAAATCGCCGCAGAGTTCGACGCCATCCACAGTGTCGAGCGCGCGCGCGACGTCGGTTCGCTCGAGACCCTGATCCAGCCCGAGGCGATGCGGCCCTATCTGATCGAGGAGCTACGCCGTGGCCGCGAGTAGACCCCTCGCCCCGACCTTCGCCCCGCCCGACGAGCGAAGCGAGCCCAGATCCCGCGAAGCGGGACCGCGCGGCAGCAATCTGCGGGAGCGCAAGAAGGCCGCATCGCAGCGACGGATCCTCGAGGCCGCAAAGACGATCTTCTTCCGCGACGGCTTCAAGGACGCGAACCTCGACGAGGTCGCGGTCTGCGCGGGCGTCGCGAAGGGAACGCTGTATCGCTACTTCGACAACAAGGCCGAACTCTACGTCGCCGTCCTCGCCCACGACGGCAAGCAGTTCGAGGACAAGCTCGCGCGCGCGATCGACTCCTCGCTGTCCGCGCCCGACCAGATCCGCCAACTCGGCCGCTTCTACCTGCGCCACTACGTCGAACACCCGGACTACTTCCAGATCTTCTGGGCGGTCGAGAACCAGGAGTTGATCGGGCCGCTGCCCGAGGCGGTCATCGAATCGGTTACGAAACTCTGGGAGCGCAGCCTGGGCGTGGTCGCG
>JAFDEI010000137.1 GCA_019310425.1 Deltaproteobacteria bacterium
TCTGGTTCGGTGATTTGATGCGCAGCGCTCGCTAGGCCGAGTGGCGTAAGTACGCGAAAAGAAATGGTGACCCGGGCGCGATTCGAACGCGCGACCCCCAGCTTCGGAGGCTGGTGCTCTATCCAGCTGAGCTACCGGGCCACTCTAAATGAAAATCGTGGTGGGACATACTGGATTCGAACCAGTGACCTCTGCGGTGTGAACACAGCGCTCTAACCAACTGAGCTAATGTCCCGCGCTGGGTGTGAGGGTGTAGGGAACGCGCTCGGATTCTGCAAGCACCTGAATCCGCGGCCTTTTTCGCAGCCGTGGAGGCGTCTTGGGGCCTGTTCCGCGCGGTGGGCGGAGGTCGCTAGGTGCGACCTCGCCGGCGCAGCATGGCCATGCCGATCAGGCCGCCGCAGAGCAGCATGCCCGTACTGGGCTCCGGTGCGGCCTGGAAGTGCCAGGTCTGGGTCACTTCGACTGTGCCATTCGCGCCCAAGTCGTTATTGCTGTAGACGAAGACGTCGAAGGAGAAGTTCGTGTCCGTGCCCACGAAGTTCGCGATCGTGGCGGTCTCCGGGTTTCCGAAGGCGTCGTCGGGAGTCGGCCAGGTCCAGGAAATGTCCGCTCCCGTGGCCACACTGCCGCAGAGAAGGCCGGAACCAGGACCCGCGCAGGTGGTATTCACGGTCTCACCGTTGGCAGTGACGTTGCCGGCGGTGGAGCTGATCGCAAAGAGGTCCTGGTCGGTATAGGCGACATCCACGAATTGGCCGGCGAGGATGGCGCTGATGTCGATATTCATCACCCAGTCAGCGCCCGAGCCCGAGCCCGAAACGATCTGGCCGCCCGAAATGGTGATGTCACCCGCGCCAGCTGTGGAGGAAGACAAGGTCGTAACACCGAAAGCGGCGAGACCGGTACCGGTTTGTACCAGGTTGGTAATTTCGTACGTCACCGGGGTCGCAGACGCAATCCCGACAAATGTCATCGACAGGATGCCGGTGAGCATCAGGGTCCGTAGCAGCTTCATCGTTCGCATCTGATTCTTCATCGGCAATTCCCGTTCGAGCGGAACGCCTGGCGGGTAGGAACGTGATTCGAAGTTCCCGGCCCACCAAGCCCGCGGTTCAATTCTATGCATCGACAGAACACGCAATAGGGTGTAGCCAGCGCACGAGAGGAATCCGCCGGCCCGGGATCGCAAGGCGGCAGCTTCGCGCGTAGCGACAACGCCCGGTTGGCATTCTACGCGGTCCTCACCCGAACAGGGTACGCACAGACGGGTCGGTCTCCGAGATCAGCGACTGAGCCGATTCGACGCCTCGTCGCACTACACGAATACGCAGCTGTGGCCGCCCCTTCGGGGCGCGTCTCGGCGAGCGTGGGATCAGCCCGGTGACCCGCCTCCCGACGTGCTCCCCGAAGTCAGCTGTCGCGTGAAACGCAGCAGCTCGGCACGGTCGTCGGGTCCCTTATGCACGATGCTGCGCGCGTGGGTCTCGAGGAAGTGCTTCTCGTCCGGCGTGAGGTCCTTGGCGGTCAACACGACGGTCGGCAGGTGAGCCGTATTCGGATCTTCGCGCAGCCGCGTCATGAACTCGAACCCATCCATCACCGGCATCATCAGGTCGAGCAGGATGAGGTTCGGTACGGCGGCGCGAATGCGCTCGAGCGCGACCGCACCGTTCTCGGCTTCGTCGACCTGCCAGCCCTCGTCTTCGAGCGTGCGGCGCAGCAGCTCGCGGGTGTTGGCGTCGTCTTCCACGATCAACACTCGCCTCCCCTCCCCGCTCAGCGCGTGAACGACTTCGACGAGGCGTTCGCGATCGATGGGCTTGCTGAGGTACTCCGCAGCTCCCATCGAGAACGCGATGCGGCCCGCATCGTCGACCACGCTGACCATGACGACCGGGATCCCGCGCAGGTCGGGGTCGGCCTTCAGCCGCTGCAGGGTCGACCAGCCGTCCATCCCCGCCATCATGATGTCGAGGGTGATCACGTCCGGGTGCACTTCGGCTGCGAGCTTCAGGCCCGCGGCGCCCCCCGCAGCCGTCACGACCCGGTTGCCGTCCGCCTCGAGGGTCCGTGAGAGGACATCACGTGCGTCTGCATCGTCGTCGATCACGAGCACCAGCGGGGAATCCCCGGGCGCCACCTGCTCGGCACCGCCCGCCGCTTCCGCCGCCGGCGGCTCCGTTTCGGTCGAGGTCTCCGCGGGAAGCTCCATCGTAAAGGTCGAGCCGCGCCCCAGCTCGCTCTCGAGCGTGACGTCGCCTCCCATCATCCGGCAGAAGCGACGGGTAATCGCGAGGCCGAGCCCCGTACCCCCGTAGTTACGGGTGGTCGTTTCCTCGGCCTGGGAGAATTCCTCGAAGACGCGAGCCTGCTTGTCCTCGGGGATGCCGATTCCGCTGTCCGCCACCGCCAGGCGAATCCACTCGCCGTCATCGCGGCGCTCGCGCACCGCAGTGAGCCGGATCTCGCCGTTCTCGGTGAACTTCGCGGCGTTCGAGAGCAGGTTGAAGAGCGCCTGGCGCACTTTGGTCGCGTCGCTGTGCATGGCGCCCAGGTCCGGTGGAATTTCGCTCACGAGCCGGTTCTCATTCTTCAACACGAGCGGGTTGACGGTTGCCGCTACGTCGCTGAGCAACCCAGCCAGATCGAAGTGCTCGACGTAGAGATCCATCCGGCCCGCCTCGACCTTCGACAGGTCGAGGATGTCGTTGATCAATGCCAGCAGATGCCGGCCCGACGCGTCGATCTTCTTGAGGTCCGGGACGTAGTCCGCGTGGCCGTCGTCCTCGCATTCCTCCGCGAGCATTTCGCTGTAGCCGATGATGGCATTGAGGGGCGTCCGCAACTCGTGGCTCATGTTCGCCAGGAAGGTGCTCTTGGCGCGGTTCGCGTCCTCGGCGGACTTGCGCGCTTCGTCGAGTTCCCGAGTGCGCTCCGCGATCAGGGCTTCCAGATTGTCACGATGGGCCTGCAGGTCGCGCTGCGCAGCACGACGCTGATCCATTTCCTCTCGCAAGGCCTGATTGCTTTGCACCACCTCGCGGGAGCGATGGCTCGCCTTCTGCGACAGATAGGCGGCCAGCGCCAGCGCGAATGCGAGCAGCGCGCCAACGAGCAACACCCCCGTCGCGAGCAGCGACAGCGACGTGATCTCCCCGTACTCGCGGTGGATTCGCGCCGCTTCGGCAGCGAGGGCCTGCCAGAACGACACGGTCGCAGTCAGGATCCCGATGGCGAGGGGTACCGGCATCCATGCGGGGAGCCACGAGTCCTCAGCGAGGTCCCCGCTCCACAGGAAGCACAACAATCCGAGCGCAACCGTGATGAACCCCACGGCCGTGTGGAGCGCCATACGGGTGAGGTTGCCCCAGCCGTAGGCGGTTTCGAGGCCGGAAAGATAACCCGAGAACGCGACGAAGCTGAGCCCGAACACGAGGGATGCCATCACGATCCCGAGTAACGTACGGCTGCGCGACCCGCCCTCCTGCCGCGGCCACGCCAACGCGATCCCCATCAACAGCAAACACGCCGCTGTGTTGGGTGCCATGCGGCCCGGATGTGAGGTCTCCACCGTGACCTCGTGCTTCATGAAGAACTCGTCGATACCGAGGTTGACGCCTGCGACGTACTCGAAGAGGGTCAACACCCCGACGACCGTGGCGAGCGAACCGAAAGACCGGGAGGCGGTATCCCACCCGAGGATGCGAAACACCAAGCCTGCGCCGCACAGTAGGAAACCGAGCGCGGTGTTGTACTGCATCGGGACGAACTGGGGCAGGACCTGCACCAGCGTGCGGTTGCCGGTGTACCAACCGAAGAGCACCAGCAGCCCGAGCCCGAGCGTGGCGACGGCCAGCGCGAGGCTGCCGTTCCGGAGTGCTCGCTTCAAACCGCTGTGCGCGGCAAGCTCACCGTTCATCCGTTCGATTCGGAATCGACTCCCCGCTTGTTCGAGTATTTGCGCGCGGCGGCGATGAAGTCGACGAAGAGCGGCGCCGGCCGAAACGGCGTCGAGGCGAACTCCGGATGGAACTGGCAAGCCACGAACCAGGGGTGGTCCTCGACCTCGACCACCTCGACCAGCCGCCCGTCGGGCGAAGTACCCGCGATGATGAGGCCGGCCTCGTTCTCGAGCTTCTCACGGTATTCGGGGTTGAACTCGTAGCGGTGACGGTGACGCTCGGCGATGCGCTCGGTCCCATAGGCCTTGTGGGCCCTGGTGCCGGGCTTGAGTACGCACGGCCAGTTGCCGAGCCGCATGGTCGCGCCCTTCTCCTCGATCTCGCGCTGCTCGGGCAGCAGGTCGATCACCGGATACGGGGTCGCCTCGTCGACCTCACTCGAATTCGCGCCCGCGAGGCCCGCAACGTTGCGCGCGTACTCGATCACCGAGAACTGCATGCCGAAGCAAATGCCCAGGAACGGAACCTTCTGCTCGCGCGCATAGCTCACTGCAGTGACCTTGCCCTCGGCACCGCGAGAGCCGAAGCCGTGCGGCACGAGAATGCCATCGACCTTTGCCAGTACTGACGCGTCGTCGAGCTTCTCGGAGTCGAAGTACTCGATGTTCACCTTCGCCTTGTTGGCGAAGCCCCCGTGGTAGAGCGCCTCGTTCAGGCTCTTGTACGACTCGGTGAGGTCGACGTACTTGCCCACCATGCCGATCGTGAGCACGACCTCGGGGTTCATGGCGCGCTGAATGATGTCTTCCCACGGCCGCAGGTCGGGCCGTCCGGTCCAGATGTTCAAGATCTGGGTGATCTTCTCGTCGACACCCTCGTTGTGCAGAATGATCGGCACTTCGTAGATGATATCGACGTCCTTCGCGGTAATGACCGCATCCTCGTCGACATTGCAGAAGAGCGAGATCTTCTGCTTGACCGACTTCGGCAGGAAGCGATCGGTTCGGCACAGGATGATGTCCGGCGCGATACCGACCGTGCGCAGTTCCTTCACCGAGTGCTGGACGGGCTTGCTCTTGAGCTCGCCCGCGGTTGCCACGTAGGGCACGAGCGCCGTGTGGATGTAACAGACGTTCTCTCGGCCGACGTCGGCACGCACCTGGCGGATGGCTTCGAGGAACGGCAGCGACTCGATGTCACCGACGGTGCCACCGATCTCGGTGAGCAGCACATCGACACCCTCGGAGGCTTCTTCGATCCTCAACTTGATCTCGTCGGTGACGTGCGGAATGACCTGGACGGTGCCACCCAGATAGTCACCGCGGCGCTCCTTCGACAGCACCGCGTCGTAGATCTGGCCGGCGGTGACGTTGTTGACCTTGCCCATCTTCGCGTGGCTGAAGCGCTCGTAGTGCCCCAGGTCGAGGTCCGTCTCCGCACCGTCCTCGGTCACGTAGACCTCGCCGTGCTGGAACGGATTCATGGTGCCGGGATCGACGTTCAGGTAGGGATCGAGCTTCAGGAAAGTAATGCGCAGCCCGCGCGCTTCGAGCAACGCGCCGATCGAAGCCGAGGCCAGACCCTTGCCCAGCGAGGAGAGCACCCCGCCGGTAATGAAGATGTGTTTCGTCGCCCGAGCCGCAGCCATTTCTCTCCCTTATCTCAGCCTTGCCGCCGGTTCATCGCCCACGACTCCGCCTATGAGCCTCGCAGAACGTCGAGGCGCCACCGTCGGATTCGTGGCGCAGCGGATCGACATCATGCTGCAGAGGTGCGTCCGCCCGCGCAGCTTGGGACGTCGG
Organism: Deltaproteobacteria bacterium; assembly: GCA_019310425.1. GTDB lineage: Bacteria > Myxococcota_A > UBA9160 > UBA9160 > SMWR01 > JAFDEI01. The sequence goes on from JAFDEI010000137.1 coordinate 5,708, forward strand.
TCGTTCGGTCGAATTTTTCTGGGACACCATCCCCGCCGGGCTTGGTTTGATGGTTTATAGACCGGCCCCCGCTGGCCGTCAAACCAGCCGCGACCAACCGGCGTTATGCAAGCATCCGTAGGTTCCAGAGGCGGCCGTGTGGCGCCTCAGGACCCAGCACAGAGCCGCTCGAGCGTCGCCTGGCTCGCGGCGTCCATCGGGTAGAAGGACTCGATCCGCAGCTCCTGCAGCGTGACGTCCTGCGGCGTGCCGAGTGTGGTGATGGTCGAGAACAGCCGCAGCTCGAAGTCGTCGCGACGCAGGTGCAGCGGGATCAGAAGCGGCGGCGGTGCGATTGCGTCACGCCCCCAGTCGGTCGCGACCGCGGGCGATGCAAGCAACTCGTCGAGCAGCGCCCGGGCGTCGTCCTTGCCCACGTGCTCAGCCTCGCGACGGATCCGGCTCACCATGATCGGGCCGACCTCCTCCCAGTTCTCGACGAAGCGGTGCAGCCCATCCGGCGAGAACACCAGTCGCATCAGGTTGATCGGCGGCTCCGCGAGCAGCGCCGGATCGACGAATCGCGCAACGATGAGCAGCATCGCGCGGTTCGCGCGCAGCACGTTCCAGTTCCAGTCGACCGCAATCGCACCGGCCGGCAGCTGGTTGTCGAGGATCACATCGATCACGCTGCGAATGTGGTCGAGGGCCGGATCGTCGAGCGCAGTGTGACGGTAGAGCGCCGCAAAGCCCGCCACCTCGAGGATGCGATTGCGCTCGCGCAACGGGATCTCCAGCGCTTCGGAAAGGCACACGATCATCTCGCGGCTCGGCCGCGAACGGCCATTCTCGACGAAGCTGATGTGGCGGGCCGACACACTCGCGTCCATCGCGAGGTGAAGCTGGCTGATGCCGCGCTGGTGGCGCCACTCGCGGAGCAGTGCGCCGGCCGAGGTCATTGCTGCCGTCATGCGGGCCTCCCGGATCAGCGAGCCCCCTGGGCAGCCCGCTACCGGGTCTGGAGAATGCGCTGTGAACCCGCCCATTGCCAGATCGCGAAGCCCCCGACGACCGCCGCAATCGCGACCGCTACGGCGTGTCCCGTGGTGTTCATGAGCTCGGGCCAACCGATCAGCAGGATCACCGTGCCGAACACCCACTCCGCATCGATCAGGCTCACGATGCGCCCATCCCTTCGCGTAAGCTCGTCGCGACGCGAGAGCCACAGCAGATAGACACCGAACGGCACCAGGCCGGCCCCCACGAGCTGGAGCGGAAGCTCGCTCGGGAGTCCTACCAGGCTCGCGATCGCGCCGCCTCCAACGACGAAAATCGTCGCTGAAACCAGGGAGAAGATGGCGTTGCCCGTGAATGCATGTCGAAGAGTCTGGGATTCGTTCATTCTGGCCTCCATGAGTGGAGGGAAGTATCGAACGGCTCGCGGCACAGCGCGATTACCCGCCAGGTAAGATTCGACAAGCTCACCGATTGTTTCGCTGCCTGGGGGGCTCGAACGTAGACGCACTTCGGCTCAGGGGACCCTTCCGCGCCCTTCAAACGGTTGCGAAAGGGTCCCCTGAGCCGAAGTGCTCTTGCTGGGTGCCCGCGGCGCCTCTCCAACAGGTCGTTGGAAATCGCCTGGAGTGGGTCGGGTCGGGGGGCCTGCCGCGACCGTTTGAAGGGAGTGGCAGGCCCCCCGACCCGACACGCGCTGCGGCAAGAACTCCCGGCTTCCGGCTAGAGCACCAGTGGAGCGCCGAGAAGGCCGGTTTCTTCGGCGAAGCCGCTCATCAGGTTGGCGCATTGGACCGCCTGGCCGCTCGCGCCCTTGCCCAGATTGTCGAGCGTCGACAGCAGGATCAGGTTGCCGTTGCGCTCATCCGCGAAGGCGGCGACATCGCAGAAATTGCTGCCGCGCACCGTCGCGAGGCTCGGCGTCTCACCCTCGGGCAACACCCGCACGAAGCGCTCACCGTCGTAGGCTTCCGCGAGCACCTCGCGCGCAGCTCGCGCCGAGAGGCCGGAGCGTGGCCGAGCGTAGACCGACGTCGCCATGCCGCGCGTCGTCGGCAGCAGGTGCGGGATGAAACTGATCTTTACACCCTGCCCGGCTGCCGCCGAGGCCTCCTGCTCCATTTCCGGCACGTGCCGATGCGCGTAACCGACCTTGTAGGCCTCGCAATTGCCGTCGCGCTCGGCGTAGAGGAACTTCGGGTCGGACGAGCGGCCCGCGCCCGAGACGCCGGACTTGGCGTCGACGACGAGGCCCTCGGTCTCGATCAATCCGGCCCGCAGAAACGGCACGAGGGGCAGCAACACCGAGGTCGGGTAGCAGCCCGGAACCGCCACCAGCGGTGCCTTCTCGAGGTCACCTCGGTGGAACTCCGGCAGCCCGTAGACCGCGGTCCCGATGAGCTCGGGGGCGGGGTGATCGCCATACCATTCGGCGTAGACGGCCGCGTCGCGCAACCGGAAGTCCGCGGAAAGGTCCGCCACGGGGATGTTCGCCTCGCGCAGCGCGCAGACCGTCGGCGCCGAGGCCGCGTGCGGCAGCGCGCAGAATGCGAAATCGATGCGACCGATCAGGTTCGAGGGATCGTTCGCTTCGAATACCAGCTCCTGACAGCCGCGCAGCGACGGAAAGGCGTCGCCGACGGGCATGCCGGCGCGCTGCTCCGAGGTCGCAGCCACCACCTCGAAATGCGGGTGCTGCAGCAGGATTCGCATGAGCTCGAGGCCGGTGTAGCCACTGGCTCCGACGACGGCGACTCGCATGTCCAAGCTCCTGAAACAAAGAACGGGAGGCCCGAGCGGGCCTCCCGTCTGAATGGTTCCGCCGCTTCGCGCAAGCGGCGCCTCGAGATCCGGCTCGACTAGCGCTTCGAGAACTGGAAGCGCGCACGGGCGCCCTTCTGCCCGTACTTCTTGCGTTCCTTCTTGCGCGCGTCGCGCGTTAGAAAACCCTTGCGCTTGAGCGGCCCGCGCGATTCCGGATCGATCTTCTCGAGCGCCCGTGCGATCCCGTGGCGCACCGCGTCGGCCTGCCCGGACGGCCCGCCGCCGCGGACTCTCGCATCCACGTCGAACTTCTCCATCGCGTTGACGGCCTCGAACGCGGCGTTGATGCGCATCAGCAGCACCTCGCGCGGGAAGTAGTCAGCCATCGGCTTGCCATTGACTTTCACTTGGCCGGAGCCGTAGTTCATGCGAACGCGGGCAACCGCGGTCTTGCGCTTTCCAGTGGCCGCAACAAGTGCGAGTGCCTCAGCCAAGTTTGATCTCCTCCGGCATCTGGGCCGCGTGCGGGTGATCGGGGCCGGCGTAGACCTTCAGCTTCTTGAAGATCTGCCGCCCGAGATTGTTCTTCGGCAGCATGCCGCGCACCGCGTTGCTGACAACGCGGTCGGCATGTTCTGAATTCAAGAGTTTATCGGCATTGATCGACCTCAAACTCCCGGTGTAACCGGTGTGCCGGTAGTAGGTCTTCTGCTCGCGCTTGTTGCCCGTCAGCTTGACCTTCTCGGCATTCACGACGATCACGAAGTCGCCGGTGTCGACATGCGGCGTGTAGGTCGGCCGATGCTTGCCGCGCAGAATCATCGCGACGCGTGTGGCCAAGCGCCCGAGCACCTGGTCGTCCGCGTCGATGACGTACCACTGCGGATTCACATCCTGCGGTCGGGTGCTCTGGGTGGCGAGGTACGCCTGTACTCCCATGAAGGAATCTCCTAGCGGATCGAATCCTGATCGGGGGCGCCGCTGGTTCCGGCTTCCCGGCCTCACCGGTTTTGCCGACTCTGCTCAGTGGCGCGGGCGCGAACGAATGCGACGCGCGGGCCCGCGGCCCCCCGAAATGACGGGAGGAAGACGGATACCGGAACAGCTCCCCAACGTCAAGGTGGATGGAGGCTCAAGCCTCCGATTTTCCAGCGGAATCAGTACGAGACCCAGATCAGCGTGAGGCCCTGGGCGGGAGCCGTCGGCCCGGCCAGGCGTCGATCGCGGCGCTCGAGCAATTCCGGGATCGAGTCTGCTGCGCGCCGTCCGAGGCCGACCTCGATCAGCGTCCCGGTCAGATTTCGCACCATATGGCGCAGAAAGCCATCCCCCTCGACCTGAATCTCGATTTCCCCGCGGGATTCCCCGGCTAGTTCGAGCCGGTGCAAGGTCCGCTCGGTCTGCACGACGTCGGAGCCCGCGGCCTGGAGCGAGGCGAAGTCATGTCGGCCGCAGAAGTTCAGCGCCGCAGCCCGCATCGCGGTGAGATCGAGGGCCGGAGCGACCCAGTGGCTGCGCGCTGCTCGCAGCGGCGAACGCGTCGCACCGTTCCAGATCCGGTAGCTGTAGAGCTTCGCGCAAGCATCGTGCCGCGCGTGAAAATCACCCGCAGCGACCGCCGCACCCAGCACCGCGACATCGGCCGGCAGCACGCCGTTCAGGGCCCGCAGCAACGCCGGGGCGTCGAGGCGCGATTCGACCCTCAGGCTCGCGACCTGCCCCAGCGCGTGGACCCCGGCGTCGGTCCGGCCGGAGCCTTCGACCCGTACCCGCTGCCCGCAAACCCGCTCGACCGCGTCCTCGAGACAGCCCTGAATCGTGCGGCTGCCGGCAGCCTGGACCTGCCAACCATCGAAATTCGCACCGTCGTATTCGAGCGTGAGCCGGAAGGTCGTCACGGCAACGGCTCAGACGATGCCCAGCCGGGCCTCCGCGAGCCGAACCGCGTTCGCGGCCGCGAGGCACACCGGATC
>JAFDEI010000138.1 GCA_019310425.1 Deltaproteobacteria bacterium
TCCTTGGGGAAGAAGTACCAGTAGCGCAACATTTCCCCCGCCATCGCGTAGGAGATGTTGTTGGCCGTGAAGGCGAAGCGGTCGACTCGGAAGAGCACCTGGGCCGGTGCGAGATCCGTCGACACCTCCGTCTCGACGAAGCGGGTCTCGTTCCAGGCGCTCTTGTCGACGATGAAGTCGAGGCCTTCGGCTTGCGACATGGCGGTTCTCCCTTGCGTCTTCTTCTGCGTGTTCAGCTCGAATCGAAGACGAGCTTGAATCTTTCTTTGTGGAGCCGGTGGCGCGGCGCGTAGGCGAGCAGCTGCGGCCAGGCGGTGTCTGCGAGCGCGGTATCGACCCGGCTCCGGTCCGCCGTCGTGAGCCCTTTGTAGCAATCGATGACCTGTTGTGCGCTGTAGAGCGTGTAGGCCATGATGGCGCGATCGATGGGGGCGCCCCGGAGTGAAGTCCTGCAGCTGCCGATGCCGCGGGGCGGCTCGCTCTGATCCGCCGGACGCTGATCGGCCCAGTCCTCGAAGGCGCGCAGGAGATCGAGCACGATCGGTACCGCATCGCCGCCCATGACATCGAGCACTCGGATCAGGCTGGGCGCCAGGGCGTCGCCTTCGAGCCATTCGCCCTGTTGGTCGGTATTGGGGAACTTGCAGCGCTCGATCCAGCCGACCACGAGCTCGGCGGTCTCGAGCAGCAGCCGGCGCGATACCAGATCACAGAAGAAATGACCGTCGACGGGGCCCATGAGGGCGCAGTCGGCGAAGGACTGGCGGCCTCCGAGCAGGTAGGGGTGGGCTTCGAAGTGGCTCGAGAGAGAACCGAGCAGGTCGTGGGTGTGCTCCTCGATCTGCGGGCCCGCCGCGACACTGGCCCCGACGAGGAACCGAGCCGCCACCATGCGGTCCGCCGCCAGGTTGCCCAGCTTGTGGTTGCCCACCATGCCGCAGAAGCGGGCGCGGGCCGTGGCCTCTCCGAGCTCGCTGCCCCAGCGGTAATGCATTGCTGGAATCAAGGCGAACTCGTCGCAGTAGAGTTCGATCAGATGGGCGGCCAGCCGCTGCAGGCCACCGCTCGGGAACAGCGGCGGCTGGGGGTGCCGCTCTTCGAGCAGGCGATAGATCTCGGTCGAATCCTGCCAGGTTTCGTCATCGGGTGTGACGACGATCGGGATGAAGGTGAGGCCTGTTCTCTCGCGGATCTCCTTCAGATCCGCGCGGCGTTCCTCGACCCAGAGCCCCTTGTAGCGCAGCGCCGGGCGCACCTTGGCGGAGAAGTACGACACCTCGAAGGCGTGAAACTGATAGGGAGCGTCGGTTCGGTTCAGGTGTGCGGGGGGCATCGGGGAGGCTCCAATGTTGGTGCGGTGAAGGAATTTACACGCGGCACCGCCGGATCAGGGGATCCTCGGAGTTTCGAATCCCGCACAGGGTCATGCTGGGCCGGTTGGTGAGAGAATTGCGATCGAAAAGGGACGATCGGTCTGTTTCTGGAAGAAGCCCCAGGGCGGGAACATCGCGGTCAATTTGGGCCACAACTCTTCTCGCTCTGCATCGGTCGCGTCGCGGGCAACGGCTGCCACTTTGTCGTGATCACGCTGCACCCAGCACTCGGGGTTCGCGCAGATATTGAGATACCAGGCAGGATGCGTGTCGTACCCGGCCAGCGACCCGACAATGACCATGTCTTCGCCGTTTTGCATGAAGACCAGTGGCGTGGTGCGTTTCTCGCCGGATTTGCGTCCGATGCAGGTCAACAACAGCGTGGGGAGTCCCGATGGCCCGGCCCCGGTCGACCGGCCCTCGGGATCGGCCAGGTAGGCCTCGACATCCGCCTTGGCATCACCCCGGATACGCTCCAGCGATGAGGTCTGATCCTTCAACGTCTCCCAGTCTTCATCCGACAAGAAGTCCGGCTTTGCCATGTTCTCACGATTGGACATGTTCTATGCAACCCCTCTGGTTAGATCGTCGTCGACTCAGATCGCCAGCCCGATGCTGGCGCCATGCTGTGTTGCCTCTGCCATGAAGCGCGGCAGCCAGGCCGAGCCCGCCACGTAGAGCTGCGGAATGCTGCCATCGGCCTTGAGCTGATCGTACAGATCGTGTTGCGGAACCGACCCGTACACCAGGACCACGCTGTCGAAGCCTTCCTCGCGGTAGGTCTTCTCGCCGAAAGACGACAAGAGCTCGAAGCCGTCGGCCTGAACCTCGTTCAGAACCAGGTTCGGGTGAACCTTTACACCGCATTCCTCCATGCGCTTCAAGACCATGGCGATCGAATACCTGGCGATCTCGAAGCCCAGATGAACAGACTTGTGGAAGATCTCCACCTGCTTGCCGCGATCGGTCAGGAATTCCGCAACACAGGGCGTTTCGTAATAGTCTTCCTGCGAAATGATGGCAACCCGATCTCCAGTCGAGGCCTTGCCCTGCATCACATCCCAGCCCTGCACTACATGCGGCAGGTCGATACCGGGAATGTCAAAGGGTACGCGCGGAAGCGAGCCCGTTGCAATGACCACAGCTTCTGGCGACAGCGCCTTGATCGAGTCGACGTCCGCACTGGTTTCGAGTTTTACCTCGACTCCCGTACGCGTCATCTCGTTTTCCTCGAAGTAGATCTGGTCTTCGAAGGATTCGCGTCCGCGGGCCAGTTTGCCGATGAGCAATTGGCCTCCCAGTCGATTGCCCTGCTCGATCAGGGTCACCTGATGGCCGCGCATGGCTGCTACCCGCGCTGCTTCGCAGCCCGCGATACCACCACCGACGACCACGACGCGTTTCGGTGTCTCCGCCGGCTTGAACTGTTCCTTCCACTGCAGCTCATGGCCGATTTCCGGATTGATGGAACAGGTCGGCGCGTAGGGGAAGGTCATGGGTTCCGATGCTTCGTCGATGCAGCGCGTGCAGCTGATGCAGCGGCGTATCTCCATCAGGCGGCCCTCGCGCGCCTTGTTGGCGAATTCGGCATCGGCGATGCCCGCTCGCACCATGCCCACCAGATCGCAATACCCGTCCTTGAGCAGCCCCTCCGCGATGCCGGGGTCGTTGACGCGCCCGGAAAACAGGACGGCGATCTTCGAATCCAGGTCGGTGCGCGCCGCTTTGCCGACTTCGCGAAACTCCGCCTCGTCGTAGTACGACGACGGCACATAGGAGGGCGCACCCCAGCAGTGACCGACATCGATGTCCACGAAATCGATCAGGCCGGTTTCGCCGAGGTGATGGGTCATCTCGCGCATCTGGAGATGGTCGGCGCCGCCCTGCCGGAACTCCTTGCCGGAAATGCGAATACCCAACGCGAGCGAGTCACCGATGCGTTCGCGGACGCGCTTCAGCGATTCCGCGACGAAGCGGATGCGCTCCTCAGGGCCTCCGCCCCATCGGTCGCTGCGCCTGTTCGTCACCGGCGACAAGAAGCTGTAACACAACGTCTCATGGGCGCAGTGAATCTGTATTCCGTCCGCGCCGATGCTCTTGGCAACCTCTGCCGCATCGGCGTAGGAGTTGATGCAGAACTCGATCTCCTCCTCACCCATCACATGCGGCGTGTAGTCCTGGGCCGAGATGACGGGTACTGACGAAGGAGCCCAGACGGCACTGAGGTGGGTCAACTGAGCGATCGCGATGGAGCCGGCGTCGTGAACCTCCTGGTAGAACTTCTTCATGCCCTCGACGTAGGGGGGATTCTGGTAGGCCGCGAAATGAGCGGCGAATCCGACGGCGAGACCGACTTCGTCGGGCGTCTCCGGCGGAAACGGAAGGTTGAGCAGCCAGGTTTCGCTGCCGATCCAGCCGGTGCCGCCGCGGGCCTTGGCGCCATGATGCGCGATGAAGTTCTCGTCGACCTCACCCGGGATCATCGACGAGTTGATGGTGTTGGTGGTCTCGCAGATGCGGTTCGGCACCTGCATCGGCCCCACTTGCAGGGGTGAGAAGAGATTCTTGAACTGCTCTGTGCTCATGGAGTTCTTTCCCATTGGTCTAGACGTTGGTATGCAAGAAAAGCGTCACGGACTGTGATCAACGATGCATGCACAGTAGAAATTGTTTTGCAGTGAAGCGGCGATCGCATGGGTCCATTTCGGCCTGATGAGTCGTTCCGTTGCGCGCGAACCGAATACTGTACCGGCTGCGGCGCGAGACGCCCATTGGGGCAGCTTTGGTGCGGGCCTTCGAGGTGCCCCTGTTCCGAACGGAATTCGGGGCCAGCTAGAGCTTGGCGATCACCTCCTCGGCGTAGCGCCTGATGGCGTCCTGCTTCACGGCCAGCGAAGGCTGTTGTTGCATGATGGCCCCCACGCCCATTTCAGCCAGGATGCGCTCGCTCCACGGCGTGACCTGGAGATCGGTGACCCCCAGGTCCTCCAGGCGGCGGATGTCGTCCAGGGTCTCGGCGTCGGGGCAGTGCATCATGACGTCGAAGCCTTCGTTCTCCCGCCCGAACTCCCGGCGAAAGGCGTTCAGCTCCGCCATCAGCCCCTCGACCTCCGCCATGGAGTGAATGACGCTGATCCAGCCGTCGCCGTAGCGGGCCGCGCGCCGCAGAGCGGGCGTCGTCGTGCCGCCCACATAGATCGGAATGCGTTTCTTGGGCACCGGCGCCATGATCAGGCGGTCGAAGTCGTAGTACTTGCCGTGGAACTCCACCATGCCACCGCCCAGAAGCAGGCGGATGATCTGGATGGCCTCGTCCTGGCGGGCGCCGCGGGTCTTCTTGTCCTGGCCGAGCCACTTGAACTCCTCGGGCATCCAGGCCAGCCCTACGCCCAGGGCCACGCGGTCGTTCGAGACCGCTGCCACCGAGCACAGACTCTTGGCCTCCAGCAATGGCTGGCGGACGGCCAGCCGGAGCACGGAGGGAATGAAGCGGATGTGCTCCGTCACCGTGGCCATGGTGGCGATGGCCACCCAGGGATCCAGGACGGGTTGATCCAGGGGCCAGAAGCGTGTGCCGTCCGGCGTATAGGGGTAGGGGACGGAGATCACCTCCGGGAAGAAGGGGGCGTCGGCAACCTGAACGCTGTCCCAGCCCCCCTCATCGGCGGTTCGGGCGATATCGAGAAACTCGACAGGGTCGACCATGAACAGGTGGAATCCGAACCTCATGACTCTTCTCCTCGTTTCTGAGCTGGGCGATCGTGAATGAGGATCCGCAACAAGAGCAGCTCCGCGATCAGCCCGGCTGCTTGCGTCGGCGCCGCTCTTGCTTCGCGCGCTGTACGTCGTCCGCGGTTGCGACGAGCTTGTCGCTGCGCAGCGACTCGATCGCGTCCTGTTCGTAACCGAGTTCGTCGAGCAGCTCCTGCGTGTTCTCGCCGAGCAGCGGCGGCGGCCGATGCACCGATCCCGGCGTGCCCCGCAGCTTGACCGGCACGCCGGTCACGCGGATCGTCCCCGCGGTCGGGTGCTCGCTTTCGACGATCATGTCGTTGTGGAGGATCTGCTCGTCCTCGACGACTTCGGGGATGCTTTTGATCGGCGCGGTCAGGACATCGGCTGCGATCAGACGCTCGACGAGATCGTCGCGCCCGTAGGCGCGGCAGCGTTCGCCGATCAGCCGGTCGAGCTCCTCTTCGTTTTGCTGGCGCGCTTCCACGCTCGCAAACTTCGGGTCGTCCGCGAGGTCGAGTTCGATGGCAACGCAGAGGTTGCGGAAGAACTTGTCGGACGGGCAGGTGATCACGACCGCGCGGCCGTCGCCGCTGGTGTAGACGCCCGAGGGTGAGAAGTACTGGCTGCGGTTGCCCGTCTTCGGCGGGTCCTCGCCGCCGTTCACGAACGCGCCGATGTTCGGTGCGCTGGCGTGCGTGAGTGCATCGAGCAGTGAGACATCGATGCGCTGTCCTTCGCCGCTCTTGCCGCGCGCGATGATTGCGGCCAGCGCCGAAGTGCAGACGAGTTCGGAAGTCATCACGTCGATCACTGGGACCGTCACCCGCACCGGGTCATCGCCGGGGTGGCCGTTCATCGCGAGCAGGCCCGCGTAGCCCTGCGCGAGGAAGTCGATGCCGGGGCGGCCCGCGTAGGGGCCGTCGGGACCGAACGCCGTGATGCCGATCCAGATGAGGTCCGGGCAGTGTGCCTTCACCTGCTCGTAGGCGAGCCCGAGATTCGAGAGCGCGGGCTCGCGGATGTTCGTGATCAGGATGTCCGTGGTGGCGGCGAGCTTTGCGAAGACCTCGCGCGCGCCTTGTTCGCGCAGGTCGAGCACGATCGCACGCTTGTTGCGATTCAGGCTCAGGTACGAGGTGCGCTGGTCTTTGCAGCGCGGGCCGAGGTGGCGCGAATCGTCGCCATAGTGCGATTCGACCTTGATCACATCCGCGCCGAGGTCGCCGAGCAGTGTGGCGGCGTAGGGGCCCGCAAGCATGGTGGCGATGTCGAGGACGCGGATTCCGGCGAGCGGACCTTCGTTCACGGGATGACGCCTTCGGCCTTGAGCTCCTCGATCCGGTCCCATTCCATTTCGAGGACTTCCATCAGCAGGATCTCGGTGTCCTGGCCGAGTTCGGGCCCGAGCGTCTCGACCGAACCCGGAGTCTTGCTGAGCGTGACGGGCAGCCCGCGGATCTCGACCTCGCGGTCGACCTCATTGCAGTGCGTCTTCATCAGGTAGTCGTTCTGCCAGGCCTGCGGATCTTCGGAGAGTTCCTTGAGGTTCTGGATTGGGCTTGCGACGAGGCCGACCCGCTGCCAACGGTCCAGCCACTCCTGTGCGGAGGTCTCTGCGATGGCAGCTCCGAGCGCCTCGACGAGAGTGACATGGTTCTCGGCGCGGCTTTCCGGTGAACTGAAGCGTGAATCGCCGCTGGTGTCGGGTGCGTCGAGCGTGCCGCAGAGCTTCGACCAGTTCGCATCGGTGTTTTCTGCGCATAGGAACAGCCACTTGTCTTTTGCCTGATAGCGGTTCCAGAGCGGGTTGCGCGCGTTCTTCCGACTCTGTTGCCTGGCGTAAAACGGGTTGTGGGACGCGAGGAAGGGCTGGAGCGTGGGCGCGCCCATGAAGAGCTGCGCACCATAGAGCGACGCGTCGATGTATTGACCGCGTCCGGTCCGGCGCCGTTGGTGAAGCGCGAGCAGGATGCCGAATGCGGACATGATGCCGCCGTAGGTGTCGCCCGAACCCATGCCGAGGTAGATCGGCGGCTGCCCGGGCTCTCCCTGGCGGGTCATGATGCCCGTGAGCGCCTGTACATTGATGTCGTACGACGGCCGATTCACTTCGACCGCGTGGCCGTAGCCGGTGTTGGTTGCGTAGATGAGACCCGGGTTGATCTCGCTCAATTTCTCGTAGGTGAGGCCGAGCCCGCGCAGCACGTCGATCGGGAAGTTCGACAGGAAGACGTCGGCCTTCGCGGCTAGATCGCACAGCAGGTCACGCCCGGCCTCCTTCTTGAGGTCGATCGCGATGCTCTTCTTGTTGCGGTTGATGACCAGGAAGTACTGGTTCCAGTCGCCGACCGGCAGTGCTTTGATGCTGCGAACGCCGCGCGCACCGTCACCCGTCACGGGCCGCTCGACGTGGATTACCTGGGCGCCGAAGTCTGCGAGGTATTGCGCGCAGACCGGCCCCTGCAGCCATTGGGTGAGGTCGAGAACGCGAATGCCTTCGAGTGCCTTGCTCACGCCTTCCTCTCTGCTGTGGGCCATTGCGTCGCCCACGAGTGTTGCCGACGGTTCAGATGGTGCCGTCCTGTTCGAAGATCTCGATTTCCGAGTTGCTGTAACCGAGTCGTTCCTGGAGGATCTCGGCCGAGTGCTGCCCGAGCGTGGGTGCCATCCGCCGCAAGCGTGCCGGGGATTCGCTCATGTAGATCGGGAAGCCGAGGCTCTGGATCGAACCAAAGCTCGGGTGCTCGATGTCGAGGATGTAGCGGTTCGCCTTCGCGGTCGGGTCCTCGACGGGGTAGTCGTAAGTCTCGATCACATCGGCGGGTAGCTGCTTCTCGGCCAGCAGCTTCTTCCAGTGTGAGCCGGGGTGTTTCGCGAAGAGCTTGTCGAGAACCTGCATCATCTCGAGCCGGTTCTCGCCGCAACGCTTTTCGTGGTTGTCGAAGCGCGGGTCGTCGACGTCGAGGCCGACGACCTCTGCGAAGGCGGGCCAGTACTTGTCGGTATCGGGCATCGCGAGCGTTACCCACGGACCGTCGGCGCTCGGGTACATCGGGCCGCTCATCGGGTTGCCGGCGTCGAGGCGTGAGACCGGTTCGAGGAAACGGTCATCCTTCATCGCGAGGTAGGCCTGCATGTCGAGGCTCTGCGAGTACATGTTGCCGCCGAGCAGCGAGGCGTCGACGATCTGGCCTTCGCCCGACTCCTCGCGGTGGTGCAGCGCGGTCATGATCCCGAACGCGAGCATCACCGTCGTCTGCATCTGACCCGCGCCCGTATAGACCGGGGGCTGGCCGGGCTGGACCAATGTCGGCATCACGCCGGTACGGGCTGCGGCGAGTTCGTCGATCGCGGGCAGGTCGCGGTCGGGGCCCTCCGGGCCGAAGCCCGAGGCGCGCGCGAAGATGATGTCGCTCTTCAGCTTGCACAGTCCGTCGTAGTCGAGGCCTCGAGCTTCCTGCTCTGCGAACGGCAGATCGGTGAGGAAGATATCTGCCGTTGCGATCAGCTTGTCGAAGATCTCGCGGCCGCCCTGCTTGCCGAGGTCGAGCGCGAGGCTCTGCTTGTTGCGGTGGGCGAGCTCGTCGAGGGCATTCCAGCGCTCGGGTGGGTGCAGGCCGTCGCGGTCGTGGTCGATCTTGCGCGGGTTCGCGCGGTCGTCGACGCGGATCACGCTGGCGCCGAAGTCGCCGAGCATGGCCCCGCAAAGCGATGCGAAGAACTCGCTGCAGGATTCGACGACGACGAGCCCTTCGAGTGCCTTGCTCATTGGCCGGGCCCGCCTACCTGGACCACTCGGCAATTGCGGCGAGTGTCTTGCCGGCCGACTCCCGCTCGTCGGCGATGATGGCATGGGTCATCGTTTCACCGGCGTCACAGGCGACCAGAGAGCGGGACATGACAGATTCTACCTCCCTCGCTCGAGACGAGGGTCCGGCGCGCTGAGAGCATGACATTGAATATGGGCCCAGATATGGCCCGGACAAGGCCCGGAATTGGGGGCTCCACACGGCCTCGGGCCGGAAGGATCCTATCCCATCAATGTCCATTTCGAAAGGCGACCGAGCGTCATAAACGCTATGGTCCGGCCTTGCGAGACCAGCCTGGCGGCCGCTAAACACGCGCCCGGGCGGCGATCTCCGATCCGATTCAAGCTGAGCTGATCCGATGGGCCCACGCAGAGGCGGGCGGCCTGATCCTCTCGAATCAACCAGATAGGAACCCCCGACATGGCCAAGGACCCGTTGCGAACCAGGTTCTGCGAGATGTTGGGGATCGAATTCCCGATCATCGCCTTTACCCACTGCAAGGATGTCGCGGTGTCGGTCATCAACTCGGGCGGTTTTGCGGTGCTCGGAGAGGCGATGCATCTCCCCGACCAGATCTCGGCCGACATTCAGTGGATTCGCGATCGCGTCGACGGCAAGCCCTTCGGGATCGACCTGGTGTTGCCGGCCTCCTCGCCGATCAGCGAGTCGATCGACGACATGATCGCCAAGATCCCGAAAAAGCAGCAGGAATTCGCCGATGAGATTGCGGCGAAATACGACGTTCCAGCTCCCAAGTCTGGGCACGACCTGCACAATTGGGGCGGCCTCAATCAAAAGATGGCGCGCGACCAGCTCGCTGTGTTGCTCGACGAACGAGTTCCGCTGATCGCATCCGGACTCGGCAGCCCGGCCTTCATCCTCGACGCGGCCCACGAGCGCGACATGCTGGTCTTCGGTCTGATCGGCAAGACCCGCCAGGCCAAACGTCAGCTCGAGGCCGGTGTCGATGGCATCATCGCCCAGGGTTACGACGCGGCCGGCCACACGGGGGCGATGGGGACCTTCTCGATCGTGCCCGAAGTGGTCTCGATCGCGGGCGATACCCCGGTGATCGCCGCGGGCGGTATCACGACGGGCCGCCACCTGGCTGCGGCGCTGTGTCTGGGCGCCTCGGGGGTCTGGACCGGCACGCTCTGGTTGGCTTCTCGCGAGTCCGACATCGACATGATCATCAAAGAGCGGCTGATTGCATCGACCGCCGACGACACCGACTACTCGACCTGCATCTCGGGCATGACGATGCGGGTCCTGAGCTGCCCTTGGACGAAGGAGTGGGCGAAGCCGGAAGCCCCGCCACCGTTACCGCCGCCGTACCAGATGTTGCTCAGCTCGGCCTACATCCAGGGCAGCAACGACGCCCGGCGCGCCGATCTGATGACCGAGGCGGCAGGGCAGGGCGTCGGCTTCGTAACATCGATGAAGCCCGCGCGTCAGATCGTCTTCGATA
>JAFDEI010000011.1 GCA_019310425.1 Deltaproteobacteria bacterium
CAGTCCCTCGACCCACGCTTCCGCTTGCGCGAATTTCCTCCCGCGGACATTCGCGGAATCGCCGAGCCGGTCGGGATCTACGCGGTCGACGGGCTGGAACCATGATGCGGGACGCTCGCCGCACTCGTCTAGCCGAATCCTGGAGGTTTCGATCGAGAACGCGCCAGCGCAATCCGCACACTCGTCCAGAGAAGCACCGACGCGAGCAGCAGGCTCCCCCAGCCGGGCAGCGCCGGAACCGGCTCCGTGGAGTATGCCCAGAGCACTGCGGTATCCCAGTCGGACGTACTACTCCAACTCCACCCCACAGCGACGCCCTGGTCGTTCACGTCGCGAACCGTGAGCTCGGTCGCCCCGGGCAGCGGCTCGAGCTCGTGAAGCACGGCGGGCGCCACGACGCTCCACACGATTCCGCGCTGCACGCCGACGCCGTCCGTGCAGCGCCCCACCGCGTGGCCGATGTCGTTGATGCCCGTCGCCTCGCAGTCCTGCCCGGCCGCCAGACGCGGCAGGGCAACCGCCAGATAGACCCCGCCACCGAGGGGCTCCCAGAGCACGGCGGTTTCGAACGCAGTGCCGTCGTCCGCGGTTCCGACGACCTGCCCCGCGTCGTTGATGTCCTTGGCGCGGGCATGGCTGCCGGATGGGAGCAGCGGCAAGCTCGACAGCTGGTAGCCCCCGTTTGGGATCCAGATCGCTGCGTAGGGGATCACTCCATCCGTGTGGCCGACGATGATCCCCGCGTCGTTGATCGCCTTGGGAAAGGGTCCCAGGGAGGGCCCGTCGTTGGGGAGGGTCTCGGGAGATGCCTGCGCGTCTTCCCAGCGGGTGGGGTAGCGGGGTCCGTCTACTTCTTGCAGGGTGCCGACGATGGTGCCGGAGCTGTTGATGCCCTCGGCCGCGTTGGGGGGGATCACGGAGGTCCCGTACAAAAAGACCAGATCGGTCAGTGCCCCCGTGGGACTCCAAGTCGCCGGCCAGGTTACCCGGAGACGGTAGTGCGTGCCCACCACCCGCCCATCCGGGGCGATGTCCTCGGGCCCGATCGCTTCCTGAAAGCAGTCTTCTTCAACGCATTCCAACCACATCACCGTGCCCCCGGGATGCGGCGGGAGCAACACCGCCGCTCCTCCGTAGGGGAAGAACTCGAAGGACCCCTCGATCGCGATCTGCCCGGCGGAATTGATCGCATGGGCACGGCTGTCCGCGGTGTAGGGGCTCTCGAGGTCCGTGGCAGGCACGACAGCCGCGCGAACGGGAAGCGCCAAGGTCAACAAAACCGGGAACAGCGGGAGCCAACCGTGGAACATGGAACACCTCGCACTGCTCTCGATTATCTCAGCACATGCAGACCAGGTCAAGTCGATTCGGCCTCGCACCCAACCCAGCGGAGGATCGTTGATTCAAGGCCCTATGAAACGACCGACCCCGACGTCGCGATCCGTATCGCGTGATAGACTCCCCCCGGATTTCCTGGTTCGAGGCTCCCGCGAGATGAGCAACCCGTTCGATCCCCAACGATTCGATGAAGCCAACGCGAGCAGCAAGATGCGTGCGCTCGTGGACCTGATCGAGAAGTCCATCAGGAGGCACGCCGGAACTTCGACGAGCAGAGTGCGTTCTCGCTGGGCGAGCCTTCCGACCGCGCGGAGGAGCGCGCGCTTCCGAACGCGAACCATCCGGTTCCCGTCCGCATCTTCCGGCCGAAGAAGAGGGCGCGGGGCGCACTCCTCCACCTCCACGGTGGTGGCTGGGTCGTTGGTCGCGCGTCGATGAACGATGCACAGAACCAGCGCCGCGCCGACGAGCTCAGCCTCGCGGTCGTGAGCGTCGACTATCGCCTCGCACCGGAACACCCCTACCCCGCCGCACCGGATGATTGCGAAGCCGCCGCACTGTGGCTGGTCGAGAACGCAACTTCGGAATTCGGCGTGCCCCCCGAGAAAGTCCTCATCGGCGGCGAAAGCGCGGGCGGTCACCTGAGTGCCGTGACGATGCTGCGGATGTTGCGGCGACACGGAGTGCAGTTATCGGGCGCGAACCTCGCGTACGGGATCTACGACCTCTCGGGCGTTCCGAGCCACGATGCCTTCGACGACCGCAACCTGATCCTGAACTCCCACAGCATCCGGTGGTTCACGGAATGCTTCGTCCCGGACGGAGCGTTGCTTCGCGACCCGGACGTGTCGCCCCTCTACGCCGACCTCGTGGGAGCGCCGCCGGCCCTGTTCACCGTGGGCACGCTCGACCCGTTGCTCGACCACACCCTCTTCCTCTACGCGCGCTGGGTCGCGGCCGGGAACCCCGCCGAACTCCAGGTCTACCCAGGCGCACCACACGGCTTCGACCTCTTCCCGACCCGCGAAGGCGAACAGGCCACGAAGGCCATCGACGCCTTCTACGACCGCTGCATCAACGCTGCCTGAGACGCCCTATCGCGAAGCCCCAGCTGCCTGGAATCATTTCACGGCTTCCCGGAGCGGATTCCGCAGCCCTATCGCCAACACTGCGCCCAGTGCGAAGCACAGCTCTAGCCTGATTTCCGGGCGGAACGCGTGCGAGCCCGCGAAGACCGCGCATGCAGCATCCAGGCGACAGTGCAGTGCCTGGGCTGCGGTCTACTGCCTCCAAGCACGCGCTGGAGCATACTCCCGTCGGCACGCTGCGTGCAGTCTCAGAAGACAGAAGAGCACTCGCTCACAGGAGGCCAGTATGAGTGGTTCGACTATTTCGGACGCCCAGAGAATCTACCAACTCGACATCGACCCGCGGGACACCGGAATCCGCATCCTCTTGACCCTGCTCTTCACGGTCGTCGCGAGCGTGCTCGACACCTTGGTGGGAGTGCTCGTGGCTTTCAGCTTGCTGTGGGCCCTGATCACACGGCAAGCGCCTCACCCGCGCCTGCGTTCGCTGGCCAATCGCATCATCACCTATGGCTATCGGATCGATCGCTACGTCACGTACAACGACGCCGAGGTTCCGTTCCCGTTCTCCGACCTGTCGAACCCGCTCGAAGCACCCACCTGGGACGGCGAAGCCGCAACCGCGGAAGCGGTCGGCCTGACGCCCCGAAGACAGCCGCACCGTGACGACGAACCGGATCCGCGAGAACCCTGACCGACACCCGGGGGAAGGACATCACCCCGAGACATGCCACACTCGGAGTCAACGCACTTGCTCGCTCGCCAGGAGTGCGGCCTTTCGGCGCACCCCGGCCGTGTAGCCGCCGAGGTCGCCACCTTTTTCGACGACACGGTGACATGGCGTCACCACCAGCACCGGATTGCGCGCGCAGGCATTCGCCACGGCGCGCGCGGCGCGCGGCGATCCGATCGTGGCAGCGACCTCGGAATAGGCACGCGTCTGCCCGCGCGGAATCTTCGCGAGGGCGCACCAGACGCGCTTCTGAAAACGGCTGCCGCGCACGTCGAGTGGAACGTCGATCGCCTCGCTGCGCCCGTCGACGTAGTCGACGAGCAGCGAAGCCCATTCCACCACACTCCCACGACCAGCTGGAACGAACACGCCAAACGCGAATTCCGACTCGAGCAGGCGCACCAGGTCCGCTTCACGAGTGCCGAAACGCACGAAGCAGACGCCCCGCTCGGTGCCGGCGACGAGCAGCAGGCCCAGCCGGCTCGGCTGGATGCAGTAGTGAATCCCTTCGCTTCGCGTCGCCTGCATCGTCCACACTCCGATGGAGCGAAGGTATCGCCGCTACCGGTCGAAACTGGCAGAAATCGGACCTCGCTGCGGACGCAGCCACAAGGCCGCCTGCTGCAGCGGCTCGCGTTGACACCCCCATTCGCCGGGCTAGGGTCGCGAGGGGACAGGAGGCGAACATGATCCGACGGACACTCATCACTTGCATGACCTTGATTGCCATCGTCCTGCCGGCCGCTGCAACTCACGCCGCACCGGTGAAATACGTGCTTCAGACACCCGGTGTCGTCTGAGGCGGTACCGCGTCGAGGGCCCGTGCGGCCGTCGTGAACATTGCCGGAACGGATTCCGTCACGACCGACATGGACACACACACCGTCACCGTCCAATTCGACGACGACGAGTTGTCCATCGATGAAATCATCGGGGCGCTGGGTGATGCGGGTTATACCGTCCCCAGCCATGCGAAGATTCCGTAACGGCAGGTTGAAGTCGGCGTGACGAGAATGCCCACGTCGCCGGGCTCACACTCGTCCTCGGCGGCGGATCAATGGGATCGCTGCGCCTTCGTCCCGGTGTACTCACAGAATGCACCGGGCACCACGAGTTCGTATTTCGCGTTCTCGAAACCGGCCGCTTCCAGCGCCGCGAGGATGCCCTCGGGCGGAACGCATTGATCGACCGTGTCCCAGTAGTAGTCCATCAGCAACTTTGCATCGCGACTTCCGGTCGAAATCAGCGTCATACCGGGAATCACCTTCGCCCACATGAACTCGGTCAGCTTGTGCCCCAGCCCGGAGCGGGGCGTGTGCCCTTCGAGGATCCAGAGCTTCCCGCCCGGCTTCAGAACGCGCAGGTACTCGCGGAACGTCGCCGCAAGGTCGGAAACGTGCCGCAGCGCGATCCCCATCGTCACGAAGTCGAAGCTGTCGCTCGCGAATGGAAGCTCTTGCGCGACACCGCGCGTGAGCGGCCCCTTGAAGACCTTCTGCGCCTGGCCGAGCATGCCCGTACTCGGATCTACGCCGAACACGCGCCCCTCCGATCCGACCAGCCGCGTCGCGCCGCGCGCAACAGCGCCCGTTCCGATCGCAACGTCGAGCACCTTCATGCCCTTCTTCAGGCCCGCGCGTCGAAGCGACAATCTGCGATACAGCAGGCCACCGTTCAGGAACAACAGCTCGATCGTGTTGTAGTGCTTCGCGGTGCGATTGAAGAGATCGAGGACGTAGCGGCTGCGCGCTGCGTCCTTGTCGTAGTAGTTCGTGAGCGGCGTGTGGGGCGGCAGCGGTTCATCGGCCTGTGTCGACCGCGCTGACTGCTTGGGATCCATCGGCTGCCTCCGTTTGGGCCCGATGGTGCCGGTGCTCGAGGGCGATTTCAAGGTGTCGATGAATTCAGGGGTGACCACACCATGCTGCATGCCGGCTGAACCTCGAACCCGCCTCCGAGACCTTCACCCCGACGATGAGACGCCGTTTCCCGACGGAGCGCGGTTCGGCACACACTGTTATCGTTCGACGCAGGGCGATCGAGCAAGACGACCCCAGTTTCCGGCGGGCCCGGCCCCACCACATCACAGACGAGTCCGTGCAGACCGATTCAGCCGCAGACCTCGAAAACGACGCATCGCACGCCGGGCGTTCCGGGTGGCTGCTTGCTGCGTGCGTGCTCGCGGTGCTGCTTGTCTGCTCGGGTACGGCCAGCGCCGAGCCCGAGAGCGCGCCGGCGATCCCTCCGTATTTCGACCGGCGCGACGCCGACGTCTACCTCGTCCCGGTAGGGGCCTGCTCGAAGGAATACCTGGTAATGCTCGCCGACTACTACGAGCACGACCTCGGCATCCGGATGGGGATCGCCCCCGCCCTGACCTATCGCGACGGCCTGTACAACCCGCAGCGGAAACAGCTCGCCACCGAGCCGGTGATCGCGTGGATGATGACGAAGTTCGAGGACTACTCGACCAACGCGGATGCGGTCTTCATTGGCGTCACCCACAACGACATCTACATCGCCACCTCGAGCCGGCCCTTCGCCTTCGAGCAGCGCGTTCCACCACACTACGCGTTCATTTCGAGCAATCGGACCTCCCAGAGGCCGGTCGGCGAGACTGCCAGGATCACCGAGGTACAACCGAGCCTGCGCAAACTGGTGACCAGGACCATCGGCGCACTTCACTTTGGGAAGCCCGAAAGCACCAATCCCAGGAACGTGATGTACGGCCCGCTACGCAGCCTCGACGACCTCGAGTCTATCGACGAGTCGACCGCCCGGAGCTTGTTGATCGAATGACGGCACTCTCGATCGGTTCGGCGCGCTATTCTTCTTCGTGGATGGCGATCTCTGTATTCCTGCTCGTCGCCGTGGGGTCCGGCTGTGCGGAAGCCCCCGCCGCTGCCACGATCAGCCAGAAGAATCTCGCAGCGCGGATTTCCGACGCATCGGCGCCGGTGATCTTCGACGTTCGCAGCGAGAAGGAGTTCGCGAGCGGACACGTTCCGGGTGCGGTGAACCTGCCGTATGACGAGATCGCAGATCGTCTGGCCGGCCAGAACCTGGATCCCGACGACGAAATCGTCGTGTACTGTGAATCGGGGCGCCGGGCTGCGGTTGCCGAGGAGGCGCTCCGCCATGCCGGCTTCACCAGCGTTCGCCATCTCGAAGGCGACATGCGCGGCTGGCGGGAGAGCCACCTGCCCTGCGACGGTTGTTGAACACGAACCCGGGAGGCCGCGATGGCCGGTAAGGAGACTCGTGGCGATGGCGAACCGCCTGCGGCGGGCGACACATCCGCTGGAGCGGGCTGGCTCGTCGCGCTTCAGCGCAACCGTGCCTTCACCGCTTTGTTTGCGACCTGCATCGTCGCGGGTGCGGTTGCTGGAGTCGTCTATCTCCCCGAGGAATTATCTTGGATCCGAAGGCTGGTTGGAGGGGCAATCAGCGGTGCGGGTGTCGCATTCCTGATGACCGCGACGAAGCTGATGTAGCAGCCCGCGAGCTTCACCAGGTCACCATCGCGGCGACGAGACGCCCGCCCTGCCGAGAAGAAGGAGCGACCGAACTCAGCGTGAATCGTCGGAAATATCCCGCTCCAGCACGGTCTTGCGCTCGAGGCGCGCAGCGTTCGCGATCGCTTCATCGCAGATGCGTCGCACCGCATCCGAGAGCGGAGCCAGAACTCCGTCGGAAGTATTGAATCCGGACTTCGCGCGGATGTATTCCTTGAGCCTGCTCGCAACGATCAGGATCTCGCGCGGCGGCACCTCGTCGGTGAAAGACGCTGCGGATGCCGGAACGATTCGGCGCTGCCCGGTCTTGGTCCCCTGCACTTCCCTGCTCGCCTTCACATCCCTGCTCGCCTTCGGCTCGGGGGGGGAGTCGGCCTCCGCCAGCTGCGGAGCGGACTTCTCGACGGCCCAGGTCTCGCGGTGGTTCGCTTCCGGCAGGTGAACCTCCCAGCACGTCACCGTGCAGAACACCAGCCCGGTCCGTTTGCGATTGCACGTCGAAACGTTGCACACCCAATAGGTTGCGCCGAGTTCGATCGGCTGCTTGCAGGTGCTACAGCGCCGCCACGCCTCACCAGTCGTCATCGAGACCTCCGAAACGACTCCAAACGTAGCACCCGTGCCGCGCAATCATCCGGCGATGCAGTTCCGCACTCACTCGTCGCGGCGACGGCGCCCCGCCTGGATCAACTGATCGAGCTTGGAAAGAAAGCGCGAGCGATCCTTCGGCTGGATCGGCCGCGGCCCGCCGGACAGCACGCCCATCTCACGAAGTTCGGAATTCAGCGCACGCGTAGCGAGCGCGCCGCCGATCGAGTCCTCGGTGAATTCACGGCCGTTCGGGCCGAGCACTCGAGCACCCTGCTCGAGGCAACGGGCCGCAAGCGGGATGTCGGCCGTGATCGCGATGTCGTCCTTGCGGATGTTGCCCGCGATCCAGTCGTCGGCCACGTCGGCGCCCTGGCCGACGACGACCAACTCGACGGCGATCTCGGGCGGTACCGCCATTCGCGAGTTTGCCACCAGCACGACCGGAAGACCGCAACGCGAGGCAACAGCGTAGATCTCATCCTTGACCGGACAGGCGTCTGCGTCGACGAAGATCTCGATGGCGACCTCCCCATGTGGTCGTTCCTGATCGGTGCGGCCCGACTGCCCGGCGATCGGGCGCCCAACGCCTCTGCCGTGTTACAGTCCGGCGCGATTCAACGATCGCGATTTCGCGTGAGTGAATCAAGGCCCTGATACCCGGATCTGGTATCTCCTGTGTCTCAATCGGCCGAAATTCGAGGGAAGGCCCAAATCGGAGGTAGCATGTCTCACTTTTCGAGTCGGATGGCAGCAGTCGGTTTCGCGCTGGTCTTTTCACTGGGAGTCGTCGCCTGCTCGCTGCAGGTCGGCAGCGACGCATGGTGCGAGAAGATGAAGGACAAGGACAAGGTGAAATGGAGCACCGAGGATGCGGGAAACTTCGCAAAGCACTGCATCTTGAAATAGTCCGGTGCAGCGGGCCGCCGGACCGGAAGCACGAGGGCAACCAGTCGTGATCCTTCATTTCTTTCCGGTCGCTCCGAATCCGACCAAGGTGCGTCTGTACATCGCCGAGAAGGAGGCTGACGGTGCCACACTCGGCATCGACGAGTCACTCGTCAACCTGCAGTCCGGTGACCAGAAATCGCCCGAGCACCTCGCACGCAATCCCCTCGGAAAGCTGCCGGCCCTCGAACTCGACGATGGCAGCTGCGTGATCGAGTCCCTTGCGATCATCGAGTTCCTCGAAGAGCTCCACCCCGAACCGGCGATGATCGGCCGGAACCCGCGCGAACGCGCCCGGGTGCGCGAACTCGAGCGGATCTGCGACCTTGGCGTGCTGGTTCCGATCGCGCGAACGGTCCACGCAACTCGGTCGCCACTCGGGCTCCCGCCGTCACCCGAAATCGCCGAGAACGCACGGGAGGCGCTGAAGCGCCCGCTGCAGCTGCTGGATGATTACCTCGCGGACGGACGGTCGTTCGTCGCGGGATCACAGCCGACCATCGCAGATTGTACTCTGGCGGCAGCACTACAGTTCGGGCGTTTCGGCGAAGTCGCGCTCGACCCGTCGCTCGAAAACCTGCACGCTTGGGATCGCCGGTTCCGTGAACGCCCTTCCGCCAGAGCCGTGCTGGCGGTCTGAACCCCCGAAAGGAGTCTCATGCACCCCGCAAAGATCTTCCTGATCGTCACCTGGGCCTACGGCCTCGGGTCGTTCTTCATCGCTCCGGAGTCGACGGCTGCAGGCGTCGGCCGGTTGCTGTTCGGGGGAATGGCCGTGATCCACGTAATCGAGTGTGCGGTCTTCCTCCCCGCAATCCGGCGCGCCGAGGGCGGGGTCGGTTCGCATCTCGCGCAGGTCTTCGCATTCGGCTTCCTGCACCTGCAGGAGATCGGCGCCTTCACGAAGCCCAGCGACCCGAATGCCTGACACGAGCCATGCCGAAACCGAAGCCCCAGACCGACGCTGACAGGAGCGTGATACGCGACATCGCCACGCGCGGCTGGCACATCGTGACCGTTACAGAGCGAAACGACCAGCCGGGCTGGGCGTTCACGATCGGCCTGCAGGGTTCCTTCGAACACCCCGAAGTGATCGTATTCGGGCTCCCCGGCAAGGTGAATCAGGAAATCGTCGAGCGCATCGCCCGCGACATCGCCGCAGGTACCGCCCACCCGGCCGCTTCGACTTGCGACACGATCCTGCAGGGGCTTCCGTGCGAATTCCGCCCCGTCGCCCGCGGCTGGTACGAGACGTTCCTCGGCTACGCGGTCTGGTATTACGGCGACCGGAACTTCCCGGTCGTCCAATTCCTCTGGCCCGACCGCGAGAACCGACTGCCGGACCAGTCCGATTTCGACCCGGAGCTCGCCGGGCTACAGCCGCTGCTGGAGCACGCCAACGCGGAAGAGGCCCGGGTGAGCGACCTTCTCCACGCACTCGACAAGGTCTAGGAGTGTGAAGCACGAAGTATTTCCCGCGACGACGCGGAAACATTGGTCGCGCAGCGACGAACGCGCAGCTGCTAGCCTGATCGATACGCAAGAACGGAAATTTTCAGCGATGATTCCAGTCGAACCCGAGGAAGGGCGAGGGGTAGCGAACATCCGGGGCAGACTCTGAGTATCCAGCGATGATCACGCCCGACTCCTTCGAAATGATCGAGACCGTCTCGCGCGAAGCGCTCGAGAAGCATCCGGTCTGGGCACACTTCGAATCTCCAGAAGACCGGCGGACCATCTTGGGCTGGGGCATCGCTCCCGAGGTCGTCGACGGCGAGATCAGCCGCTACGAGTATTGTGGCCCGCCCGCCCTCTACCCGGTGCTCGAACTCGACCCATTCCCGTCGCAACGACACCTCATCGTCGGGGTTACGTTCGAATCGAGCGGCGGCATACGCTGTGCAGGCTATCTGCTCGAACCGCACGCATTCGGCATCTTCGTCGGGGACGACGAATTCTGCCTGAATCGGAACCTCGTGGAGCTTTCGGAACAGGTCGCCGTACGGCTGGCCTCGGCGCTCGACACCGACGCGGATCTGCTGTTTCCGCTGCGGTACACCAGCGAACTCCGGGATCAGCAGGGAATCGCGATCCAGGGAACGCTCGAAACCTTCTGGTAGATCAACCACGCCTTTCGGGATGGTCGTCCGAGATCATCAGGCTGTCGAGATCATGCCCCTCGTCGAGCGCCGCATCGAGCCAGGCGGGGCGCTTGCCGCGACCGGACCAGGTCTGGGCCGGGTTGTCGGGATTCACGTACTTCGGCCCGGCCCCCTCGACGAGACCACCGCGGCGCCTCACCAGGCGTTTCGCGGCCTCGCGACGCCGGACGAATTCGGCAGTCAGCTGACGTGCAAGCGCTCCGAGTTGCCGGTCCGTAAACAAGCAGAAATCGAATTCTTTCACCGCAAGCCCCTCACTACGCGTCGGGCGGACCTCCCACGGTCCGTGTCCACTTGTCGAACACCCAGGCGGTGGGCCCTGTGACACGGGTCACAGGCCACCGCGGCGATCCGGAATGGCGCTTTCGCTTGACCACCCGACGAGAGCCGTGCAACTTCCTCCGGACGCCGGTTCCCAGAGGGCTGGCGGCGTACCACCTATATAGGAGGTGACATGTTCATCGCGATGAACCGTTTCCAGATCTCGCCCGGCAGCGAAGACACTTTCGAAGCCCTGTGGCGAAACCGTGACTCACACCTCGATGCGGTTCCGGGCTTTCGTGAATTCCAGCTACTGCGCGGACCATCGAGCGACACCGCCACGCTGTACGCCTCGCACACGACCTGGGATAGTCGGGAGGCCTTCGAGGCATGGACGGAATCCGAGGCGTTCCGCAGTGCACACTCCCAGGCAAAGGCACCCAAGGGCACCTACCTCGGGCATCCACAGTTCGAGGGCTTCGAAGCCATTTTGTGAAGCCGGAACGCCGGAGCAGGTGAGTTGGTTCGCCTCTACCACCTGCAGTACTCGAGCCTCCTGATTCGCAAACACTCGCTGGATAGCCCGCGTCTGCGAGTGTTAGGATCCGCGTCGATTCGAGGAGTTCCCCCTGACCAACCAATTCGTCGACGCCATCGTGTGGTACGCGGCATTCATTTTCGCCACGACTCTCCACGAGGCCGCCCATGCCCTCGCAGCCATGCGCGGAGGCGACACCACCGCCTACGAAATCGGCCAGGTCACGATCGACCCGATCCCGCACATCCGCCGCGAGCCGGTCGGCATGGTGGTGCTCCCGATCATTGCGCTCGCAATCATCGGCTGGCCGTTCGGTTATGCGAGTGCCCCGTACAACATCGCCTGGGCGGAACGCCATCCACGCCGCGCCGCATGGATGGCACTCGCCGGCCCGGCGGCCAATTTCGGGCTGGTGTTGATCTGCGCGGGGGCGATCCGGATCGGTGTCCTCGCGGGCGTGTTCCATGCGCCCGAATCCGCCCACTTCACTCAGGTCGTCGCAGCGGTTGGTGGAGGCGCATGGGATGCGGCCGCCTTCATCGTGAGCATCTTCTTCACCCTCAACCTGATCCTCTTCCTGTTCAATCTGCTGCCACTCCCTCCGCTCGACGGCAGTGGCGCACTCGCGCTCTTTCTGAGCGACGACGCCGCCCGCCGCTTCCGCGAATTCTCCTCCCGACCGATGTTCGGATTCATCGGCCTGCTGATCGCCTGGCGGTTCTTCGGTTCACTCTTCGAACCGGTCTTCACGCTGGCGCTGAACCTGCTGTACCCGGGGTCGGGCTACTCCTGACCCCGAGCGCAAGCTAGTCTCCGATTCACGCGACGCACTCAACCTTCGAGGACACCCGCCGATGCGATTCACCTACGCCGAATCGATGTGTGACCCGAGCCAATACCTGCCGCTGGCAATGGCGGCCGAGCGATCGGGTTGGACCAGCTTCGCGATACCGGACAGCATCTGTTACCCGGAAGCCTCCGACAGCAAATACCCCTACACGCCGGATGGCAACCGCGAGTTCCTCGAAGACAGACCTTTCGTAGAGCCGTTTACGCTGATTCCTGCGATGGCCGCCGTGACCGAGCGATTGCGCTTCACGACCTTCGTGGTGAAGCTCCCGATCCGGCTGCCGGTACTCGTCGCCAAGCAGGCGGCATCGGTCGCGGTGATGAGTGGGAACCGATTCGCTTTCGGTGTCGGACTCAGCCCGTGGCCGGAGGACTTCGAGGTCTGCGGCCAGGACTGGAAGTCACGCGGCAAGCGTATGGATGAGATGATCGACATCATCCGTGGCCTCTGCACGGGCGAATTCTTCGCCTACAAGGGCGAGCACTACGACATCCCGAGCATCAAGATCTGCCCGACCCCCAGCGTCAAGCTACCGATCCTGATCGGCGGCCACGCCGAGCCCGCGTTGAAACGCGCTGCGCGCCTGGGCGACGGTTGGATGCACGCAGGCGGCGATGCGGGAGATCTCGAGGGCTACATCGCGCGACTGAGCGACCTTCGCAAGGAGTACGACCGCGAGCAGGAGCCCTTCGAGATACATGTGATCTCGCTGGACGCCTATTCCCTCGACGGCGTGCGCCGCCTCGAAGATCTGGGCGTGACCGATGCCATCGTCGGCTTCCGCAACGCCTACGAGGTCGACACGCAGACTCTCGAGCACAAGATCAACGCCCTCGAACAATTTGCGGACAACATCATCGCGAAGTTGTAGCCATTGCCGCGACAGCATGATGCAATCGCGAGCGTGAGCGAACCCTCGAGGGACCGCCAATTCAACCCGGCCCGCACCGTCCCGGTCGAGGCCGCGGGCTCGGCATGAACCCGGTCACACATCTGCTGGTCGGCTGGACGGTCGCGAATTCGGCTTCACTCGAGCGGCGCGACCGCGGGATCGTCACGGTTGCCGGGGTCATTCCCGACGTCGACGGCCTCGGAATCCTGATCGATCTGGCGCGCAACAACGGGGACGGCGATCTCAGCTGGTGGTGGGCGCTGCACCACAACCTCGCACACAATCTGACGACCGCGGTGCTGTACTCGGCGGCTGCCTTCTTCGTCGCCAAGCGCCGCTTCGCGACGGCCGGGCTGGCATTCCTGGCGTTCCACCTGCACCTGCTCGGCGACGTCGCCGGATCGCGCGGCCCCGACGGTTACCAGTGGCCGATCGCGTATCTGAACCCGTTCTCCAATGCCTGGCAGCTGACCTGGTCGGGACAGTGGGAACTCTCCGCGTGGCCGAACTTCGCCATCACCGCGCTCCTGCTCGCGTGGACCTTTCGAATCGCCTGGCTTCGCGGGCGTTCACCAATCGAGATCGTCTCACCGAGGACCGACCGCGCATTCACGCGCACATTGCGGGAACGCTTCGGGGAACCGGAAGCGACGCCGAGTGCTGCGGAACGGATATGAAGCGGTACCTGTTCGTTTGCGTCGAGAACGCCAATCGCAGCCAGATGGCCGAAGCCTTCGCGCGCATCCACGCTGGCCCGGACGTCGAAGCCATGAGCGCCGGGTCGAATCCGTCCGGGCGCATCAATCCGAAGGCGGTCGAAGCGATGCTCGAGGTCGGCTATGACCTCGCACCCCATCGCTCGACCTCGCTCGACGAGCTGCCGGAGGTGGAATTCGACGTGGTCGTCACGATGGGCTGCGGCGATGCCTGCCCGAATGTGCGTGCGGCGCACCGCAAAGACTGGGAGATCCCCGATCCCGCTCATCTCCCCGAAGATGAATTCCGCGTCGTCCGCGACCTCATCGAATCGAAGGTCCGCGAACTACTCACCCCGATCGGCGCCTGAACCGCCCGAAGCTCGATATAGAAGAACAAGCTGCGAAATCCGCAGGTCCGATAACGCCCCCATGTTCTGTCAAATAGCAAGGGAGGTGCCGAGAGGGGGCCCACACCATCTTCGGAAACCTCAAGGCGTGGCTACGCGGAACCTTCCACGGGGTCAGCCCGAAGCACCTTCAGCGCTACTTGCACGAGTTCGTGTTCCGCTTCAACCAACGCCCCTCCCCCTACAACCAATTGACGGCGGAGTCAGAGGTACAAGGCAGAGCCGTTGTAACTGCAACGCCATGGGATCGACGTCGAGGAGGCCACCGGAGTTCTACGACCGAGCTCGACCTGAAATTCGGGGTCCAGCTCGAATCAGCGATACACGCTGTGTGATCCAGGGTGTCCGCTGCGGTTCCCGCGATGCCTGCAGCGGGCAACCCGGCGAAAAGGTCGTCACGACCCGGTGCCGGACCTGAACGATTCGCTTACATTCCGCGCGATGCTCTCGCGTATCCCGAAGGCCATCTGGATTGCAGCCGTAGCGCTCGCGATGACTGCTCTGCTTTGGCTGCTCTGGCCCTTCGAGAAAGACCTTCCGTGGTGGAAGGGCAACCTGCACACGCATTCACTCTGGAGCGACGGGGATCAATTTCCCGAGATGATTACGGACTGGTACAAGCAGCGCGGTTATCACTTCCTGGCTATGTCGGATCACCGCGTCCTGGCGGAAGGCGAGAAGTGGTTCGAGGTTCCCAACGATCTGGAAATGCAGAACGCGCTGGCCCGCTACGAAGATCGCTTCGGCAGCGACTGGGTGAGTGCTGAGGTCGGAGACGACGGCGTCGCGAGATTGCGGCTCAAGACGCTCGAAGAGTACCGCGGGCTGTTCGAGGAGAAGGACCGCTTCCTGATCCTCCAGGCCGAGGAGATCACCGCATTCTTCGCGGGAATGCCCCTTCACGTGAACGCGACGAACATTCGCGAGCTGATTCCGGCGCGAAACGGAGAGAACGTCCTCGAGGTGTTGCAGAAGAACGTCGACGCCGTGCTCGAGCAGCGAGTGCGTTCGGGTCAGCCCATGTTCCCGCACGTCCCGCATCCCAATTTTCGCTGGCTGGTGACCGCGGACGACCTGATTGCACTCGACGGCGATCGCTTCTTCGAGGTGTACAACGGCCATCCGCTCGCCAACAACGACGGCGACGGCAGCCACCCGAGCAGCGAGCGCATCTGGGACACCGTATTGACGAAGCGTCTCCTGGCCGGAAAGGACGCGGTCTTCGCGCTGGCCGTCGACGACGCCCATCAGTATCACGTCGAGGGCAGGCACCAGGCCAACCCGGGCCGCGGCTGGATCATGGTGCGCGCGACGCAGCTCACGCCCGAGTCGATCATTGCCGCCATGGAAGCCGGCGACTTCTATGCCAGCACAGGGGTGGAGCTCAGCAGCCTCGAACAGCGCGACGGCGCGATCGAGCTGGCAATCCGGGCAGAGAAAGGGGTCTCCTACAGCACACAGTTCATCGGAACCCGCCGGGGCCGGTCTTCGGGCCGCGGAATCGGGACCGTGCTGGCCGAGCAGCACGGCACCTCGGCCCGTTACGAGCTCAGCGGAGACGAGATCTACGTCCGCGCCAAGATCGTCTCCTCCAAACAGAAGCCGAATCCCTACCGTCTGGGTGAACGGGAGGTTGCCTGGACGCAGCCCTTGCTAGCCCGAATTATTCATGAAGGCCCGTAGCGAGGACGTACCGCTGCGCGTCCGCAGTAGGGGTTTCATGAATTATTCGGGCTGGCGGCCGCGCCGTAGCTGGCGCGTTATCGCAGAGCAAACGACGGGACCGAAAAGGAGCGCAGCTAGGCGCCCGGTTCCCCGGGTCGCTGGAGCGCAATGCGGATCGAGCGACCCCGGAAGTGTGCCGCTCAAATCGAATCCCGGGTTGTGAATACGAGTACCCGACCACACGGTCGCAGCACATCAGGAATCACGTTCGAAGACCTCGAGTGCCGAGCGATAGAGACCACGCTTGATCGCTCCCATCGTCGCGCGGTCCTTGCCCGCGAGCCCGCGAACGAGTTCCGCAGCACGCGTCACGACCTCTGCTTCGGGCACGGCGGCATCGACGATTCCCTTCGCGAGCGCTTCCTCACCGCCGTAGCGCCGGCCGGTGATCAGCATCTCGTGAACGACCGGCCCGGGCAGACGTGCCTCGATGACCGCGTACATTCCGGCTGCGAGCGGAACCCCCATCCCGAGGTCGATCTCGGGCAGGCAGAAGAAACCGCGGTCGTGCCGCATCACGCGATAGTCGTGTGCGAGCGCAATCATGCCTCCACCCGCGAAGGCGTGGCCGTTCAAAGCAGCCACGGTCGCCATCGGAAAGGCCAGCAGACGCGCAAACAGCGCATTCAGGCCTGCGAGGACTTCGCTCGCCCGCTCGCGCCCCTCGCCAGCCATCCAGTCGAGGTCGAGACCGTTGGAGAAGAACTTCCCTGTACCGGTCGTCACCAGCGCCGCCGCACCCTCACTCGACTCGACACGGTCGAGCGCATCGTTCATCGCGGCGAGAAAGTCGGGGTTGATGCGGTTCTCACCGCCGCACATGGTCAGAATGTGAAGGTCGCCGTCCCGCTCGAGTTCGATCAACGCACTCCTCCGAGGGCCTCAGCAAGGGCGACGGGAAATATACCGCCGCGACTGGACGATTCCCTGCCGCGGTCGGCACCCTACCGCGCGGGCGTACTCGTCGAGCCGGAATCACACTCGACAGGACGTCGGCGGAATGGTGAGAGACCCGTGGCAAGAGCGGAATCGAGCATCCGGTCGCCCTCGAAAACGAAACGACCGTGAAAATACTCACCCGCAAGCAGCAGCGGCAGCCAGAAGCGATCGTCCTCCCACATCTCGTCGTAGGGGATCCGGTCCAGGGGTATCCACAGCGGCACCGCTTCGTCGGTCTCCCGAGCTTCTCCAAGGCAGCCGTCGGCGCGAAACACGTCGACGTGGATCGAATAGCCGTCGGTGAATTGGAACTGCAATTCGCCCGCATGGGCGAGACCAGTGGGCGTAACGCACAGCTCCTCCTGGACTTCGCGAATCGCGCAGGCAACGGCCGACTCACCGGGTTCGAGTTTGCCGCCCGGACCGTTGACCTTGCCCGCACCGAGTCCGCGCTTCTTGCGAATCAGCAGGGTCTCATCGTGGCGAACCACGAATACCAGGGTCGCACGATCGACGGGTGTCCAATCGTGCCATTCCCGCTCTTCCGCGGTCGTGGGCCCGGTTCGGGTGCGATCGGCGGTCATCGAATCCCCTCTCGGGCATCACTCTGCCACGATTCCGACATGGCGTCGACGTGATAGCATCGGAGGCGCCGATTCGACGAAGGCGGAGGAATTCGACCATGCTTCGACGCATTCGCATGACGCTACCGATCGCAATCGCTCTGGCTATCCCGAGCGCGCACGCGCGCCAGCCGGACCAGATTCCACCCGCGACGGCACAGCCGTTGTCACAGATCGTGCGGGGCATCGAGGCCGAAGGCCACACCGTCATCCCCGAGATCGTGTTCGATGACGAGGTGTGGAACTTCCGGGTCTACAAGGCCGGGTTGGAATACGAGATCAAGGTCGATCCGGTCTCGGCCGAGATCCTGAGCATCCGTCCGAAGTGACGGCTGCAGAACGCATGCCGCGATGATCGCCAGCGGAGATCAGCGCGAGTACTGGGATCGCGTCGCGCCCACCGCAGTCTTCACACTTCCGCTCGACGTGCCACGGCTTCGCCGCTTTGTCGATCCGGCGGCGCGGGTCCTCGACTACGGCTGCGGCTACGGCAGGCAGCTCGCTGAACTCACGCGCCTCGGATATTGCGACCTCACGGGCGTCGACGCCTCGGCAGCGATGGTGAAGCGGGCCCGCGAGCAGCTACCGGGTGTGCCGATCGACGTCTGCGAAACATACCCGGCACCACATCCGGAAGCCTCCTTCGACGCGATCCTGCTGTCCGCAGTGCTGACCTGTATCGTGTGCGATGAGGAGCAGCGCGCGCTGATCGCTGAGCTCGGGCGAATGCTGCGCCCTGGAGGCGTCCTGCTGCTGAGCGATTTCCTGCTCCACTCGGACGCGCGCAACCTCGCGCGCTACGAAAGCTCGACAGACGATTGCGAGACATACGGCGTATTCGAGATCGAGGGCGGCGCGCTTCTCCGCCACCATCGCCTCGAGTGGATTCTCACACTGACGGAAGCCTTCGAACCCGTCGTGCTGGAACCGTTCGCCGCTCGAACGATGAACGGAAACCACGCCACCGGGGTCTCGTTCATCGGGCGCAAACCCGATGGCCACCTGCACGCGAGGAGAATGTCGTGAATGTTCGCTGGACCACCGCCGTGCCAATGGGAACACTGATCGCTGCGTTGGCACTCAGCGTCGGCTGCCAGACCACACGTTCGTTCGACCAGGGTTGTCCCGGCATCTATTCGGGCGTCCGTTACTACGGCGATCAGATTGGCAACCTGCCGGCAGACGGAAAATTGTTCTTCACGCTCGACCTGCCTTTGAGCGCCGTGCTCGACACCCTGCTGCTCCCGGCCACGGCGTTCATGGAGCAGAAGAAGCCGCCGCTCGGCTGGCCCGAAGGATGTAAGTGGGCGGCGCACTGAGCCACCCTCGAGGCCGGGCGGACGAGTTGAAATTCCAGCTCAGCGGCTGTTGCGACGACGTGATGAAGCGAACCAGCGCGTCGCTCGACTGAGGACCTTTGATAGACTGGAAGCCACGATCCACCAGAGAGGTCAGGCATTGGTCGCCCAAGAAGCCTTCCCCGACATCTGTCGCCGCGTCTGCGAGGAGCGCGGCTGGGAGCTGAACCCAAGCGGTGTTCACGTACCTCTCGACGACGGCCGCCACCAGGTGGTCGCGCTCGAACTGTTCGACCACGAAGACGAGGAACTCGTGCGTCTGTCATCGACCATCGGGGAGGCCGCAAAGCTGACGCCGGTGCGGCTGACGATCGCGCTGCGGATCAACGCGGAGCTCGCGCACGGCGCATTCGCAGTCAAAGACGACCGCCTCATCATCGTCGACACCCTGATGCTCGAGGATACGGACCCCGGTGAATTCGAGGCATCGATCCGGTATCTGGCGCAGACCGCGGACTATTACGAGCGAGTGATCTTCGAAACGGACGACCACTAACCGCGCACTCGGAGAGTCGATGCCGATTCGACACCGCGCCTGGGTGACCTTCGTATTCACCGTGCTGTGCATTTCGGCCGCCCCCGCTCGTGCCGTCGACGGACCACTGCTGCTGTTCGGCGGCCGTAACCACGACGAGTTCCTCGGCTGTCTGAACTGCTACCGAAGCGAGGCGTTCTCCATCTGGAACGAGAAGAGCGAACACGGCGACCCCGCGCAGGCAAATTCGATCTGGAACCAGAACGGCCCCTACGGGTCGCGCAAGAGCCCGCTCAGCCCCTGGAATCCGCGCGCGTCGAATCCACCGCTCGTGGTCGACCGGGCGGGTCAACTCTACGGCTATTTGACTCGCAATTCCGGCCACCCGAATCAGATCGGATACAACTACGCACATCCGAAATCAGCCGATTTCCGGATGATGGCCTGGCTGCTCGAAAACTATGACTGGGTCGTGACTCACCTGGAAGAAGTGCGCGTGCAGTACGACCCCACCCGCAACAATCCGCCCCCATCGCAGCGGTGATTGTCGCTGTTCCGACGCAGTACTACGCTGAACGGGCGGTTTGCCGCATCCTTACGGAGTGGGCATGGCTCTCGATTTCAACGACCCGGCGCGACGAATCCCGTGGTTGCTATTGCTCGCGATCGCGTGCGCCGGCCCCGCGGCGGTGGCGCCCAAACCGGCGGCGACCACGGCGGTCGAGAAGTACATCGTGATGATCGAGGGCCGGAACCTGATTCTGGTTTCGGAGGGAAGACCGAAGCGCTTCGGATTCTCGACTACGCGCGACATCGAGGCCCGCAGCCCGGAGGAAGCGGCGCAGCTCGCGATCCAGTCCGTGCGCGAGGACCAGGAGCTGAACCGGGCGCTGCGAAACGCCCCCTCCAACCCTCCGCACATCATCGTGACCCAGAACATCAGGGTCGAGTCCTTCGAATCGCATCGCCGACCCGATTTCGACTACATCTTCTACGCGGACCGCGATACGCGCTAGCTGCGTCTTGGCCACTTTGCGGCCAACGTTTCCGCCCGGCGCGTGAAACACTTTGCGTTTCATGCTCCTCGGCGAGGTCAAGTGTCGGTGGTTTCGCCCAGCGTGAGTTCGACCATCAGATCGTCGGCAATTTCCTCGAGCGCATCTTGAATTTCGTCCATCGGCGATCCCAGTGGAACGCGCAGACTGGCCTTCGCGGTAAAGAGAATCTCACCCGACATCGGCGCACTGGTGCATTCCGTGAGCAGTTCGTCGACGTTGATGTGCCTGCTCGCGAGTGCGTGCGAGATTTCACGTATGATGCCGGGGCGGTCCGCACCGATCAACTCGAGGGGAATTCTCCGGAATTCCGACTCGACGTCGGAATCCGTGCTGCGCTCGACGACGACCCGGAGGCCCTGGGATTCCAGCGCGCCGAGCGCCGCGACGAGCGCATCGGCGCTCGCCTCGGGAACGCTCGCGCGCAGAATACCCGCAAAGCGGCCCGCCATCCTGGACATCCGGCTCTCGAGCCAGTTTCCATCGTGGTCCGCGACCGTCTGCGACAACAGTCCGACGAGACCGGGTTTGTCCTCCCCGATCAGCGTAAGGACCAAGGACACCGACAATGGCACTCCCTCCGCGCGATTCATTCGCCAGTATAGAGGTTCCGGGCGATGTCTTGCAGCTCGTGGTGCTCCCCGGATCTCGGGCTGCGCGTCGGCTGCTATGCAGCCAAGGCTTCCGCTCGGCGTTTGATCCACTCGTGCGGGCCCGCGCCAGGCTGCCGAGCCCGGCCCGTGACGTGCGGTACACTTCGCATCCGCGAAATCCGAGGTGAGTCCCGCAGTGAAAGAGCAGCCGTGGTACCAACAGGGCCTGCGATTCGAGTGCAGCCAATCCGGCAAGTGCTGCGGCGGCGGCCCCGGAACCATTCGGGTGAACGAAGACGAGATCGCCGCGCTGGCCGATCGCCTCGGCCTCTCGGAGGCAGAGTTTCGCCCCCGCTACACCTACCGGCTGCGCGGCGGCGATGTCAGTCTCGTCGAAACGGAGAACTACGATTGCGTCTTCTTCGAGCGGAAGCGGGGCTGCGCGGTCTATCACGACCGGCCAAAGCAGTGCCGAGCCTGGCCATTCTGGAGCAGTGTCGTCTTCTCTAGAGAGACATGGGATGACCAGGCCGCAGAGTGCCCCGGTATGAATTCCGGCCCGCTGCGCGATGCCGCCGAGATCCTTCGCATCGCCAACGACGACGGCACCAGCGGTCGCCGGAGCCGATCGGCGTCGCGATGAACCGGGCGAGCGTGGTGAGCCTGATCATCCTGCTCTGCAGCGGCGCAGCGCTCGCCGACGACGGCGCGCTGGGCTGGACCTTCGAGGTGCTCGAAGTCGCGGAGAGTGTTCCGGAGGGCCACATCATCCGGCTCCGACCGAGCCCGCCAGGAAAGCGCTTCCCCCGTTCATGCAACACGTTCGTCATCTATTCCATATTCGACGTCAGCGGCTGGTCGCCGACTGGGCAGAGCGCTGTTTCGCGCACGAGCCACGATCGCGCGATCAAGGCCCTCGAACAGGCGAACGTGTCGGATCGCCTGATCCGGCTCGGAACCTTCGGCAACGGCTTTGCCGCGATGGCGGAGAAGTCGCGCTGCGAGGTCGCAAGCCTGGTACTGCAATACGTGGTCCGCAAAGGCAACGCGGCAATCATCTCGTTCTACGATGAGCCGTAGAGCGCAGCGGAGCGAGCATGTGGGAACTTCGAAACCCGATCTTCGCTACATCCGGCCCGGAGACACCGATTGAGCATTGTCGTCTGTCACACGTGCAGTACCGAATGGGCAGCCACGGCCCGTCCGTGGTGCCCGACCTGCTTGCTGGCGAAATGGACCTCGAGCCCGAACCTCATCACCGAGAAACACGCACCCGAGAACGCAACCGCGATCCGTGAGGGCTACCGCTCGGTCGTGTCGGAAGAAGTCGTGAACAACCTCCGTGCATTTCTCGCAGACGCGGTCGAGAGTGGAACCTGGTACTACAACGCGGAGTACGAAAAGTACAACCACGTGACCCGCCTCCCACTCGAGCAGAAACCGGGTGCCGGGGTGAGCTCCGGGAACAGTCAACCCGACCGGCACCTCGACGACTTCGTGATCGCCGACGCGGATTTCGACCCGCACCTCTTCGCGGACGACCGCGACGAGACGCGCCGAAAGCTCACAACGGGGATCTACCGGCCACTCGACGCCTGCAGCCGCGCCAAGTGCGACAACCTGAGCCAGCCGCGGGTCCGCAAATGCGTGCTCCACGCCGATCCGCCGATCGCAACGAAGAGCCGGCCATGACATCCGGCTCGCATCCGGCAGGCCGGGCGGCGAGCCGGAGCGAGTGCGTAGATGCGCGACCGCAGCAGAACCTTCATGAATAATGCGGGCTAGCAGAGGGAGCGGGCTCCAGATGGCGTGCTCGACGTTCGAGAAACGCATCACGATCCGCTCCACCGCGGACGCGATCTATGCCGAGCTCTCCGATCCGGGGCGGCAGGTCGGGCTGCAGCCCCTGCTCGTCGAAACCGAGGAGCTCGTGGCTGCAGCATCGGGTTCTTCGCGCACATTCATCGCGATCGAGGCGGTCCCGGTCGCGCTCGGATGGACGCTGCGCAATCGAATCGAGGTTCGCATCGACCTGACCCGACCCGGTGAAGTCGTCGAGTTCCACGCGCGAAGTATTCCGGGAGTTCGCGTATACAGTCGTTTCACGCTCACGCCCGACGGCGATCGAACGACGGTGCACGAGTGTGTTCGCGTCGAAATGCCGCGGCTACTGCGCGCGTTCATCGCAGCTCGCGCCGAGGCCGCGCATGCGAAACTGCTCTGCAACCTCAAGCGGCGGCTCGAGCTCGATGGGGAAGCGACATGACGAACTCCCGCGAAAGACTCGTCGCGGGAGCATTCTGTGCCTTCGGATGGCTCTCGTCACTCACCTATCCATTCCACCTGATCGCTCCGCACCTGCACCCCTGCAGCGACGGAAACGCCCTGCCCTACCTCGTCAGCCTCGTCGCGGGCCCCGCGACGCTCGCCATGGCGGTGCTGCTGCTCACACTGGGCGCCGGGCTCGGGGTGGTGGTGCGTTGGCCCTGCCTGCTCCACCTCGGAACCGCAGCCGCGGCCGTTCTCGTGCTCCCGTCCTACTTGGTGAGTACCACGATCGAGGGCCATTTCATCTGTGCAGCGAACGCCGCCGGCGGCCCGTCGGACTTTCCGTCGGCCGCGTGGCAGCGCGGATTCGCCCCGGTTCATGACGCGACGATCGTGCTGTTCGGCGGATTCCTGGTCTGGTATTGGAGACGCGCGGCCGGCGGCGACGCGTGATGCACGCGACGCCCCGCAGATTGCTTCGCATTCTCCTTGCCGCCGTTGCGTTTGGCACCGCGGCGCACGCAGCTGAGACCGCGGAACCGGTCCCCGGCAAGATCACGACAATCCCGTGCTTCGAGCGCGCGGCTGCAGTGGCCTATCTGCACCGATTCCAGGATCAGATCATGCTTCGTTGGGTGATCCCCGAAGACACGATCTCCGACCAGATGGTCGCAGTGCGCTTCCGGCTCTCGGAAGACGGCAACGTGGCCGCTTGGAAACTCCTGTCCTGGACCAATCGCCGCATCGCCAACAGCGTCGAACTCGCCTTCCGACACGCCACCTCACCAGGTCCGATCCCCGAGCCCGCAATCTGCCTGGTCGACCGCATGGTCGAGATGCACTTCGAGAATCCCTACTGATCCCAGGCTGGAACCCGCCACGACGTCGAGAGCCTCCCAGGTACTCCTCGGTCGCCAGGCGGCCGAATCCGAGCATCCGCGCTCTGTTTTCGGTATGAAGTGCCCTGCATTCGACACCCGAAGGAGCGGAATCGTGAGTGAAGCCGAACGAGGAATGATCGACGAAATTGCGGTCGACGCGACCAATCTCTATCGCGAAGAGATCTTTACGGATCTCAAGGTCGCGACGATTCGACGCCTGGCCCCGATCCTTCCCGACGGCTCGGACGATCCCGCTCGCCCGGTGATCTTCGTGGGCCAGACCACCCTGATGTCACAGGCCGGACCAGTGCCGGTGCAGTGTCCGATCGAAGCCGTCTCGCTCGAAGAAGCCATGAATGGCTTCCCGGCCGCGGTCAATCAGGCGGTCGAGCGGATGGTCGAAGAAGCCCGCGAAATGCAGCGCCAGGAGGCTTCGCGCATCGTCGTGCCGGGACGCGATACCGGCCCCGGCAAGATCACACTCGGCTGAGTCCGGCCCAGGGCCGAAGGCCGGCCCCTTCGAATCGAACCGCGTGGTCCTTCGCCCCCCCTCCCTCCGCGCTGTACCCGGCTCTCGAGATGGACGCACCGAGTTGCCAGCAGGAGAGGAGTGTATGAGAAGACTTCTCTGGCGACTGCTGATCGTCGTCGCAGCTGGCGTCGCGCTCTTCTTCTGGTTTGGCGCCAACCTCGAGCGCTTCGTCAATCGAGTCGATGCGGTCGTGCTGCCGGGCGTGACCGAAGAGGCGCTCCGAATCCACGACGAGTCGTTGGTCGTGGATCTCCACGCCGACTCCCTGCTGTTCGACCGCGATCTCAGCGTCCGCAGCGACATCGGTCACGTCGACCTTCCGCGCCTGCGCGAAGGCGGCGTGGCGCTCCAGATGTTCACCGCGGCGACGCGCATGCCATTCACGTTCGACATCCACGAGGTCGATGCGAACGGCAGCGACATCCTGACCGTCGGGTTCGTAGCCCAGCGAGCGCCGATGGCCGGCATGGGCCCACGCGACCGCGCACTTCATCAGGCCGGGAGACTCGGCGAGCTGATCGAAAGCTCGGAGGGCGCCGTCATGCCGGTCCGGACGCGCGCCGATCTCGATGCCGCCATCGCGGCACACCGCGAGAACAGCGACGTCGTCGGTGTCATCTTCGGTATCGAGGGAGCCCACGCGCTCGAGGGCGACCTCGACAACCTCCCGGTGCTGTTCGACGCGGGCGTCCGGATGATCGGGCTCGCCCATTTCTTCGACAACGAATTCGCGGGCTCGGCTCACGGGATCGAAAAGGGTGGTCTCAGCGACCTCGGGCGCGAGCTCATTGCCCGCATGGAGGCGATGGGGATCGCGATCGACCTGGCCCACCTCTCGCCGACCGCGATCGACGACGTACTCGCGATCGCAAACAAGCCACTGCTGGTCTCCCACACCGGCGTACGGGCCACCTGCGACTCTCCCCGCAACCTCTCGGATGAACACATCCGAGCCATCGCCAACACCGGCGGAGCAATCGGCATCGGCTACTTCGAGCTCGCCATCTGCGGGACGAACCCGACCGAGATCGTCGCCGCAATGAAGCACGTCATCGAACTCGTCGGCGATGAACACGTCGCACTCGGCTCCGACTACGACGGCGGAACCGAGGTCGCGTTCGACACCAGCCAGCTGCGCGCCCTCACCCAGCAGATGCTCGACGACGGCCTGTCCGAAGAGTCGATCCGGAAGATCGCCGGGGAGAACGCGATCCGGGTGTTGCGACGCACCCTGCCGCGCCGCTGAGCCACGCCACAGCTGCCGATCCCCTGCCGGTCGGCTGCGCAAGAGTTGCCGGTCATGGACGACTTCCGCATTTCTGTGCGCCGCATCACTCATGCCGATGCCGCCTTCGGTCGTTAGACGGTAGGGCTGTGAACGTCGCGCGCGGCGACGATGGATCGCGAACCCGGAGGAACGAATGAGCGACAAAAGCACCCGCAAGCTCGAGGCCAGCTCGCGCGATCTGGACTTTCAGGATTTTCGCTCGCGACACATCGCGTCGATCGTAGTGCTGTCGGGCGGTGTCATCGGCAACGAATTCGTCCTCGACGATCCCAAGATCCGGCTGGGTCGCGGGCCCGAGGTCGAATTCGAATTCGAAGATTCGGCAATGTCGCGCGAGCACGCGATCTTCGAATTCGCGGACGGCGCCTTCGTGCTGCGCGATGCCGGCAGCACCAACGGGATCCGCGTGAACGGCGAGCAGCTGATGGCACACGAACTCGATCACGGAGATCGGCTCGAAATCGGCGAGCACGTATTCCAGTTCTTGATCGAGAATCGCGAACAGACACCGCCGACCTACGTCATCGCTGACGACTGACGGCTCGCACCGCGGAACACCCACCATGTCGAATTCGCCGCGCAAGGCCATTGGGAACTACGAAATCCGTCGTGAACTCGCGCAGGGCGGGATGGGCATCGTCTACCTCGCGACACAGCCCGCGCTCGAGCGGGACGTCGTAATCAAGAGTCTCCGGCGCGGTCTCGCGGACGACCCGAGCCTGGAGAAGCGCTTCCAGCGCGAGGCTCAGGCGGCAGCCGCAATCCACCACCAGAACACGGTGGCAGTCTACGACTGCTTTGCATGGCGCGGCGAGCACTTCATCGTCCAGGAGTACGTCGCGGGTGAAGACCTCGCAGCCATCCTGCGCATTGTGCGACGGATCGAACCCCGAATTGCCGGAATGATCGCGCTGGAGATCGCGCGCGGGCTCGAGGAGGTGCACGCCCGCACCGTGGTGCACCGCGACCTGAAGCCGGGCAATATCCTGATCGGTCGCGCAGGTGAGGTGAAGATCGCCGACTTCGGGATCGCACTCGAACGGCAGAAGAGTGCGTTGACCCAGGTCGGCCACGCAGTCGGTACGCCGGGCTACATGTCACCCGAGCAACACCGCGGTGAGCGGGCCGACCCACGCAGCGATGTCTTCTCGTTCGGCGTGCTGCTCTACGAGATGTTGACCGGCACACTGCCGTTCCAGCGGTCGGACGAGGCGGACGAGGCGGACGAGGCGGACGAGGCGGACGAGGGCGAGCCCTCACTGATTCAGCAGATCGAGGCCGGCCACTACGTTCCGGCGCGCAGGCTCACCCCGGGCATACCGCGATCGCAGTCTGCGTTGATCCGGCGCTGCCTGTACGCGCGCCCGAAGCGCAGAATCCAGAGCGCGACCGGGATCCGCCGAGCCATCGAACGCAGCATCGGCCGTTTGACTCCCGCGGAATGCC
Organism: Deltaproteobacteria bacterium; assembly: GCA_019310425.1. GTDB lineage: Bacteria > Myxococcota_A > UBA9160 > UBA9160 > SMWR01 > JAFDEI01. The sequence goes on from JAFDEI010000011.1 coordinate 27,202, forward strand.
GCAGCGAGATTGCCGCATGGCTCTGGGAGCGCGGGGTTTTCGTCGCCGAGGGCAATGAGACGGAAGTCATCCGGCCGCCTGAGAGCCGTCGTGCGCTACGCCACCCCGTCCGCGCGGCCGCATTCGCGGCTGCGAGCGCAGCCGTTCTCGCAGGGGTCGGTCTCGTCCAGGTCGGCGGCTTCCCGCTCCCGGAAGCGATGCCGGTCGCCGGTGAGCCGCTCGCGCGTGTCCGCTTTCAAATAGACCCCGCGACCGAAGTGCGCATCGACGGGGGCCCGGCCCTGCGCGTTCCCGCAGGCGACGCGGTCGACCTCGCACCGGGAAGTCATCACGTATCGTTCCGGCATCCCGAACTCGGAACCAGCGAGCAACGCATCGTCGTCGTCCGCGGTGAAGAACGGACCCTCGAACCGATCTACGCCTCTCGATCCGAACAGCCCTGATTCAAGCGTGAACGCAGCAACGCCCACCCCGCGTGATACTCTTACCGCGAATGACGGACGTCGGACTCACCCACATCGCGCTCGAAGCCAGTGACCTCGACGAGAGCATCGCATTCTACGCCACTTTCGCAGCCATGCAGGTGGTCCACCGGCGCAGCGGCGTGGTGTGGCTCGGCGACAAGATCCGTCCTTTCGTGGTCGTGCTGATCCAGAGCGACCGGATCGAATCGTCGCTGTGCCCGCCTGCACACCTCGGCATCGCCTGCGCGGCGCGCGACGACGTCGACCGACTCGCCGAGCTCGCGCGCAAGCAAGGTCGGCTGATCCGAGAGCCCGAGGATGCCGGCCCACCCGTCGGCTACTGGGCCCTGATCCGCGACCCGGACAACCACACCCTCGAGCTGTCCTACGGCCAGGAAGTAGCAGTCACCGTTGAGGGCTAGAGGCGCTTGCGGAGGTTCGCGGCGAGGATCCGTTTGCGCAGCCGAAGATGGGCCGGGGTGACTTCGAGAAGCTCGTCGTCTTCCATCCACTCGAGCGCCCACTCGATCTGGAGCAGGCGCGGTGGAGTCAATACCGCGGCCTCGTCCTTGCCCGCAGCGCGCACGTTGGTGAGTTTCTTCGGGCGCGTGACGTTCACGTTCATGTCCTTCTCGCGGCGGTTCTCGCCCACGACCTGGCCTTCGTAGACCTGAACGCCGGCACCGACGAACATCATCGCGCGCTCCTGGATCCCGAACAGCGAGTAGGCGGTCGTCTTGCCCTGGTCGGTCGAGACGATCGCTCCGACCGGCCGCCCCTTGAGGTCTCCCGACCACGGCTCGTAACCCCGGACCGTTCGGTGCATCAGGCCGTCGCCGCGCGTGTCGGAGAGAAACTCACCGCGGTAGCCGAAGAGTCCGCGGCTCGGCGCGATGAAAGTGAGCCGCACCTGGCCCTCGCGATTCTCCATCGAGATCAGGCGCCCCTTGCGTGTGGCGAGCTTCTCCATCACGACGCCGGTCGCGAACTCGGGCACGTCGATCACGACGTCCTCCACCGGCTCGCACTGCTTGCCGTCGATCTCGCGCCGGATGATCTCGGGCCGCGAAACATTGAACTCGTAGCCGTCGCGCCGCATCGTCTCGATCAGCACCGCGATCTGGAGCTCACCACGCCCCGCGACCACGAAGGTTTCCGGCGTCTCGGCAGGCTCGATCTGGAGCGAAACGTTGCCGAGCGCCTCACGCCGCAGCCGATCGCCGATCTGTCGACTGGTGAGGAACTTCCCGTCCTGCCCCGCGAACGGCGAGTTGTTGGGCGAGAAGCGCACCCGAATCGTCGGTGGGTCGATGTGGATCCGCGGCAGCGGGTCGGGCGAATCAGGGGCGCAGATGGTGTCGCCGATCTCGATCGAATCGACGCCTGCGATCACTGCGAGGTCGCCCGCGAGCGCGTAGTCGAGTTCGACGCGGGTGAGGCCACGCGCGCCGAGCAGCTTGGTAACCCGGAAGGTCTCGGTCACGCCCGACTCCGTCACCCGCGACACCATCGCGCCACGTTCGAGCCGACCGCGCGCGACCCGCCCGATCACGAGTCGACCGACGAAGTCGTCATAGTCGAGCGTCACGGCGTGGAACTGCAACGGGCCGTCGATATCGACGTTCGGCGCGGGCGCGTGCTCGATGATCGCTTCGAACAGCGGCCGCAGATCCGTGCCCGGTTCGCTGGGGTCGAGCGACGCAACGCCATGCTTGGCCGAGGCGTAGATGACCGGGAAGTCGAGCTGCTCGTCGGTGGCTCCCATCGAGGCCAGCAGATCGAAGACCTCGTCCACCACGGCATGCGCACGCTGCTCGGGGCGATCGATCTTGTTCACGACGACCAACGGACGCAGACCGTGCGCGAGCGCCTTGCCGACCACGAAGCGCGTCTGGGGCATCACCCCCTCGACCGCGTCGACGAGCAGCAGCACCGCATCCACCAGGCCCAGCACGCGTTCCACTTCGCCGCCGAAATCCGCATGGCCCGGCGTGTCGACGAGGTGAATCCTCACCCCTTCGAATTCGATCGCGGTTTCCTTGGCGTGGATCGTGATCCCGCGTTCGCGCTCGATGTCCTCGCTGTCCATGACCCGGTCGGCGACCTGCTGGTTCTCGCGAAATGCGCCGGTTTGACGCAGCAGTCCGTCCAGCAAAGTGGTTTTGCCGTGGTCGACGTGGGCGATAATCGCCAGATTTCGGAGATCTTTACGCGGCTCTTGCATGGGAACGGCGGCAGGCTAGCAGATTCGCGATTCGACGCTTGGAAGCGTCGCCCGGCGCGCCGTAGTCAGAAATCGAGCGGGAGCTGCAGGAAGTCGCGATAGATCGCGTCGCGGTGCTCGAACAGGATCGGGTCGGCCGAGCCGCGCGGCTCCCCTTCGCCGAGTTCGTACTGGCCGCGCAAGAATTTCGGCATCGCGCACTGCTTTTCGGGCAACGGGCTGAGCAGCGCCGCAAACACCGCCCAGTGGATGTCGAGTGCCGTGAGCGCATCGCCGATGAAGAAACGACTGCCGCGATCGCGCTGTGCCCGCAGGCGCTCGCTCAGCGTGCGCAATATCTCGCCGACGCGGCCCGGTGCGGCCGCCGCGGCTTCGGCGCCGTAGCCGTAGCGACTTCCAAGGAGGCGAGCCGGTGCTGCGGCCGGCGAATCGGCGAATTCGGGAACCGTCAAGACCTGGTCGAGCAACATCATCCGACGATTCCAGCCGAAGCCATCTTCGCCGCAGATCTCGTGACAGAGACCCAGCATGAGCACCCGCTCCGAAGGGTCCGCCGGAATCAGCCGCGGGGCCGGCGCGAGCCGCTCGACGAAGTGCAGGATTTCGGCCCAACCGGTTCGCGGCGGGTCGTCGCCGCAGACGACGATTGGCGCGTTCTCGCGGCCGGTCCACTCCCGCAGCTCGACGTTCTCCCCCCCGCCCTCCTGGGCAACCGGCGTGTAGGAGATTCCCTTGACGTGAAACAGCCCTTTCGCAGCCTCGCCCCACGGACCGGGGACGCCCGCAGTCAGAACCAGGAAGAGTTCGTCCGTGCGCTGTTTCGCGGCTTCGATCGGCAGATAGTCCACTTTCCGTCCTCGCTCCGTCCCTCGTAAAGGCGCCACCCGTCGGTTCGACCGGCTCTCGACCAGGCGCCACCGTCGATAGCGCAGTCACCCACGGGCCGGGTATCGTATCTTCGTGCGGGTACTTTCGCACCGATCGCAAACCAGAAGAGAGGTCCCGTGCCCAGAGAACAACTCGGCAACCGCATCCAAGAACTCCTCGACGAACTCGAGAAGGTCGAGCCCGCCGACCCGGCAGCACGCGATCGCCTCGCACACGTGCTGCACGACATCCGAACCATGGTCGCCGAATCAGAGCTGGAATCGGACGAGCACGAATCGCTGCGCGAGCGCTTCGACGAAGCCGCTCGGCAATTCGAAGAGAGTCACCCCACGCTCACCGCCGTAGTCGGGCGGGTGGCAGACAGCCTCGCCAACCTGGGCATTTGACACGCCGCCCGGCGCGCCCGCTCACGTGAGAGCTTCGCGGACGACCTCGCTGACCCGGTCGATCGCACTCGCGTCGAGGCCCGCGTGGACCGGGATCGACACGGCTTCCACGCAGGCGCGCTCGGCATTGGGGCAGTCGGGTGCGGCGGCTGCGGCCGCGGCGAAAGCCGGCTCGCGATACACCGGACGCGGGTAGTAGTGACGGCACTCGATGCCCGCACGCGCGAGGGCAGCGCGGATCTCGTCGGCGCGGGGTGAACGCAGCGTGTACTGGCTCCAGGCGGGTGCCTCCTCGGGCCCGGCCGCGGGCAGGCTCAGGTCGGCGCAATCCACGAGATTGCGCGCATAGCGCACCGCATTGTGCGTGCGGCGGTCGTTCCAGCGCTTCAGATGCGGGAGCTTCACGCGCAACACCGCTGCCTGGATCTCGTCGATCCGGGCCGTCATTCCGGCGAGCAGGTGCGCACCACCGCGCTCCTGTCCGTGGTTGCGCAGACGCCGCAGCCGCAACGCGAACTCGGGGTCGTCCGTCGTGACGCAGCCGGCGTCGCCAACCGCGCCGAGATTCTTGGAGGGGTAGAAGCTGAAGCCGCCCGCGAGCCCGAACGAGCCCGCCGCCCGGCCATCGCGGTCCGCAGCGATCGCCTGCGCGGCATCTTCGATCACCACCAGACCCAACGCGCGCGCGACCTCGCCGATACCCGCCATGTCGGCGCAGCGGCCGAACAGATGCACCGGCATCACCGCGCGCGTCTTCGCGGTCCGCCTCGCTTCGAGAGCTTCCGGAGCGAGATTGAAGCCATCGCTCTCGATGTCCGCGAAGGTCGGTATCGCCCCCGCGAGCAGGATCGCTTCGACTGTTGCAACAAACGTGAACGGCGAGGTAATGACCTCGTCGCCGTTGCCGATGCCGGCTGCGCGCAACGCCAGCACCAGGGACTGAGTCCCGGAGCCGACCGCAACCGCCTCGCGGACACCGACCAGACGCGCGAATTCGGCCTCGAAGGCCCGTGTCTCAGGGCCGAGCAGATAGCGCCCCGACCGCAGGACTCGCAGTCCCGCGACCTCGACCTCGGCACCGACTTCGGCGTATTCCGAAGCCAGGTCGACCATCGGAATCCGCCATTTCCGCCGCGTGTCGTCCACCTGCCGTCCGTCTCCTCGCACTGCAGGCCCCGCAGCACTCGCACACCACCCGATCAGACCCATCCGGCCCATCCGGACACATCCGGACCCGAACCCCCCGGATCCATCCGGCAGTCCCGCTGGACCCCGCTGGCCGGTGTGGCGGCCTCACTGCACCGGAATCAGCAGCTCCGGCATGATACGCGACAGCGCTGCCGACGGCTGCTGTGCCCCGAAAAGTCCCCTGTCGCTCCACAATTCCAGTCGCGGCGGAATCACCGTAGCCGCAGCGATCCGGTGGTCGAAACTCTCGCTTCATTTCAAGACATAACCGCCGCACGCCGATGAGTTCAGCTCCCGACATGCGTCAAAGCGGTACTCGACAAAGTGCCGCAGCGCGCCCGCCTTGCGGGTGATCCAGCTCGAGGTGAGAAATGCATCTGTTCCGAAGGACACAAGAATCGCAGTGGTTGACCGCCATGTTTCTTGTCCTGATCTTTGCGAGCGTCGGCTGTGCATCCCGACCGAAGAGTTCCGACGTCGACGACGGAGCCCGCGCCTACCGTGAGGGGCGCTACTCGGACGCCGAGTTGATCTGGCTCGAGGCGCTGTCCGAGTCGGAAGCGTATGGCCCCGAAGACCCTCGGCTAGCGCAGAGCCTTCACATGCTCGCGAATCTGGCCGTGAAGCAGGAGCGTTACGAGGAATCGATCCCGCTGTACGAACGCTGGATCGAGACTCGAGAAGTGGGCCTCTACCCCAAGGATGAGGTGTTCGCCGACGGTCTCGAAGCCCTCGCGGGCGTCCGCATGATCCGGGGCGAATACGACGAGGCGGTAACGACCTACAGGCGCGCGCTCGCCGTTCGTCGAGCCGACTCGACGATCGACAACCTGGCACTCGCGGGAAACCTCGAGAGCCTTGCAGCGGCTTACGAGGCGGCCGGACGACGCGACGAGTCGCAGGCGTTGTACGCGCGCGCCATTGCGATCCGCGAGGAGATCTCGGGTGCGTTCGACGTCAGTGTCGCGGTCAGCCTGCACGACATCGCGGTGATCAACCACGACAAGGGCCGCTACCTCGAAGCCGAGCGCCAGTACGCACGCGCGCTCGACATCGTCGAGGTGAACTCGGGCTGGGATTCCGAATTCTCGGCCACGCTGCTGACCAACGCGGGCGGGCTCTACCGCGTCCTCGGTGAACTCGCGAAGGCAGAGCAGCTGCTATTGAAGGCGCGCGTGGAACGCGAGGAGCGGCTGGGGGCGGAAGATGTCGGCACCGCGGTCACGTTGAATGAACTCGCTTCCACCTGGGCGGCAATGCGAAGACTCGAGGAGGCGAAAACACTGCACGAGCAGGTGCTCGAGACTCGTACGACACACTACGGCGTGAACTCGCTCGCGGTCGCATCGACCCTGAACAACCTCGCACTGGTCGAACAGTCCCAGCGCGACTACCGCGCCGCAGAGAAGAACTTCGAACGCGCCATTGCGATTCGGCAGCGCATACTCGGGCCGAGCCACCGCAAGGTGGCCGCGACCCACAACAACCTGGGCCTGCTCTACAAGCTCGAACGCCGGCACGCGAAGGCGCGCGAACAGCTGCAAACCGCGGTCGAGATGCAGGACGATGTCCTCGAACCGAATCATCCTGAAACCGCTCAGACCCTCCACAATCTCGCCGAGCTCCTGCTGATCATGAACGACCTCGCGAACGCGGATGCCGCCGCCACGCGCGCGGTCGACATGAAGGAACGCGCCTACGGCTCCGACCACCCGAATGTCGCCGACACCCTTGCGGTCCTGGGAACGCTGAAGGCCGCGGTCGGGGACTACGACACCGCCGAGACGATCTACCTGCGCGCACTCGCAATCTGGCAGACGCGGCCGCCGACCGACGAAGTCCGCGTCGCGGAAACGCTCGCCAACCTCGCGCTGATGCGGCAGGCGCAGGGCCGAAACGCCGAGGCCTTCACACTGTACGAGCAGGCGATTGCGATCTTCCAGCAGACGCTCGGGGCGAATGACGCCAACACCCTGCGCGCGCGCTACAACCAGGCCGCGACGATCGCCGGGCAACAGAACTACACCCTCGCGCTCGACCTCTACCGGAAGATGCTCAGTGCAGCGGAGGCGAAGGTCGGACCGAACGACCCGAGCCTCGCGCGACCGCTGATCGGGCTCGCCAGCGTGAACCTGCAGATGGGCAACCACGCGCAGGCTGCAACCCACTTCGAGAGGGCCGCGACGTTGCTCGACCAGGTCGACCCGCCGCAACCGATCGCGCACGCCTACGCGAGAAACGGCCTCGCCGAAAGCCAATTGACGCTCGGACAGACCCAGCTCGCTGAATCGAACTACGAGCGCGGGATCGACCTCCTCATGAAGGAGCGCGACAGCAATACGCGCGAGTTCGCCACGATGAGTGCGAACCTCGCCGGCATCCAGGCTGCGGACGGCCGCCATGCCTCGGCGATCCAGCTCTACCAGCGAGCGATCGAAACACTCGAGAAGGCCTACGGGGCCGATTACGCAGTCCTCGCGACCCTATACGCTCGCCAAGGCGCGTCGTTCGAGGAAATCGGCAAGAACCGGGAAGCCGAAGTGCGCTACGAGCACTCGCTCACGATCGGCCGCGCGTCACCCGGCGATCCGATGATGACGGCCCACACGCTCGACTCGCTGGCGTTGTTGTTGCTCGAACGCGGCGAAGCCAACCGCGCCGAGACACTGCTGCGCGAGGCCGTCGCGCTTCAGGAGAGTCAAGGAGCCGCCAACGGCGGCGAACTCGGCGCCAGCCTCCGCTACCTCGGGGCGGCCTTCCAGGCCCGCAACGCCTTCCCGGCTGCAGAAGAACAGTATGTGCGAGCGGCACCGCTGCTCGAAGCCGCACTCGGTCCGGACGACTCGAGTTACGGCTTCTTCCTGCGCGACCTGGCCCAGGTGTACGCGGCCCAGAACAAGCTCCACCAGGCCGAGGACGCCTACGGTCGCTCACTCAACATTCTCGAAGCCCGGCTCGGCGCCAGCGACCCGTCCGTGGTCCAGACCCGACGCAGCTACGAGCAGGTGATGCGCGCACAGAACACTCCCTAGCGTTTCGGCCGATTTTCAGCCCGAGCGACTCATCAGTCGAACCCCGACACGCTCGCGCTTGAGCTGAGGTCTGGCATGGCCGATACTTCGCATCCGTGAAGAATGGAGCCGGAAAGAGATCTGCTCAGCGCCTGTCGGCAATGGCTGCGATGATGCTGACTCTGGGGTTCGCCGGGATCGAGGGCGGCGTCGTTCTGTGCTTCGGAGGCGACGGCCATCTCGCCATCGAGGTCGTCGGGCCGGACGGCTGTGCCGAGGCGGTGGAGGCTGCGGCTCACGCAGCATCCGCCATCGCGATTCTGGCCTCGTCGTCCCATTGCGGCCCCTGTGTCGATGTGGCGCTCACGGCGCCATTGACCGCGGAGGGTGCCACGCCCGCGAAGCGAATCGGGTCCGCCCCGACGACGGTTTCCAGCGCCACACCAAGGTTGCCGATCCCACGTCTGCTTGCCGCGATTCCCGTCGAGCACTCCCTTCCCTTCATCTCCGAAAAGCCGAACACGGTCGTCATCCGCTGTTGAGCCCAGCGGCACCATCCGCGCCCTGACCCACACTTCAGTTTCCCGATCGGGTTTCTGCTCCCTCTGCGGGAGCGGGCTCGCGCGCGGCATTGGCCGCGCGCACGGAGAATGGCCATGTCTTCCCATGAGGGGTTTCAACGCATGCGGCGCGCTGCCGTCGCTTCTGTGTTGGTGACATTGCTCGGGACTTGCCCGAGCGTCGCAGCTGACGAAAGCACTGGAAGCCAGAGCGTCGATTCGCAGGCGAGTCCCGCAGGGCACCGCCAGGGCGAACCGATGCGGAACGGACTGACGCTGCGCGATGCGCTCGCGCGCGCGCTCGATCGCAGTCCCTATCTCGCGTCATACTCCTGGGAGATTCGGGCGAGGGAAGCACGCGCATTGCAAGCGGGGCTCCCGCCGAATCCCATCTTCTCGGCCGAAGTCGAGAACATCGGAGGCTCGGGTCCCAAACGCGGCATCGAATCCGCCGAGACCACCCTGTTGCTCAGCCAGTTGATCGAACTTGGCGGAAAGCGCAGCAAGCGCCGGTCCGTCGGTGTGTTAGAGGCGCAGGTGGCGGAGTGGGAGTACCAGGGCGCGCGCCTGGCAGTCGTTGCCGCGACCACTGCTGCCTTCATCGATGCGCTGGCCCAGCAGGACGCCGTTCGCATGGCGGGCGAGCAGATCCAGTTGGCCGAGGATGTACTGCGCGCAGTCGAACGGCAGGTACGCGCCGGTGCGGTCTCGTCCGCCGAGGTGCCACGCGCCGAAGTCGAGGTCACGAACCAGCAGATCGAAAACAGGCTGCGGAAGCGCGCCCTGCGCGCGGCCTATGTACGGCTCGCGACTGCCTGGGGAGAGAGCGAGCCGGTGTTCTCTTCGCTCGAGGGTGATCTGAACGCGATGTCGGAGGTCCCGTCGGAAGCAGAGCTCGTCGAGAGAATGGCGACCGCCCCTGATCTCGCGCGCTGGCAAGCGGAAGTCACGAAACGCCGGGCTGCAATCGAGCTTGCGAACGCCCGCCGAATACCGGACGTGACGCTGGGCCTCGGGCCGCGTCACTTCAACGATACCGACGACTGGGCTCTGGTGGTCGGCATGCAGGTGCCGATTCCCGTGTTCGACCGCAACCAGGGAGCCCGTCGGGAGTCACAGAGCCGGCTCGCCAAGTCCCGAGAGCAGCAGCGGAGTAGCGAGCTTCGACTCCGACGTGAGCTCGCCGGCTCGTATCAAGGGCTGGCCTCCGCTTACGAAGAAGTCGTGGCCCTGCGGGATGAAGCCATTCCAACCGCCAAGCGTGCCTACGCCGCGACGAAGCGCGCTCAGAGGCGAGGTGCGCTTCGGTTCACCGACGTGCTCGACGCTCAGCGCTCACTCTTCGCTCTTCGCACACGCCTGTTGGAGGCCCTGGCGTCCTACCACCTCTCTCGAGCACAAACCGAGGCACTGATCGGCGGCCCACTCGTAACGGAGAAGGACGGGGGGAAATGATGGGACAAGCGCGTGTTTCCAGAATGGCTGCGGTGGACTGCTGGTCCAGCCTCATTCTCACACTGTTCATCGGGGCTCTCGGGCTGGCCTGCGACTCGGGCTCGCGCGACGAACCGGAGGCTCTGCCGCCCCCCGAACACTCGCAAGCGGGCAACACGGATGAGCAGCAGGACGAACTCGTGTCGTTCACGGCTGCCGAGATCGAGGAGTTCGAGCTGCGCGTTGCACCCGCCGGCAAGGCGATCATCGAGCGATTCATCGAGCTTCCCGGTGTGGTTCGGGCCAATGAGGACCGCCTCGCCCACATCGTCCCGCGCTTCGCGGGAATCGTGACCAAGGTTCGCAGGCGTATCGGTGACACCGTCAAGAGCGGCGAGACCCTCGCCGTCATCGAGAGCAGCCAGAGCCTCTCACCCTACGCCCTCAAGACACTGCTCGATGGCGTCATCATCGAGAAGCATGTGACGCGAGGAGAGGCGGTGACGCCTGAGTCCCAGGCATTCGTGGTGGCCGATCTAAAGACCGTGTGGATCGACCTGAGCGTTTACCAACGGGACCTCACCCGAATCCTCCCGGGTCAGCCTGCCCGGGTGATCGCAGGCCACGACCTCCCGGATGCCAAGGGTGTCGTGTCCTATGTGACCCCCGTGGTGGACGAAGTGACCAGAACTGCCATCGCGAGAATCGTGCTCGACAATCCCGACGGCTTCTGGCGTCCCGGCATGTTCGCAACCGCCGAGGTGACGGTGGAGCGGGTCGAGATCGAGATCGCGGTTCCGATTACCGCTCTTCATTCGCTCGGCCAGGAGACGGTCGTCTTCGTGAAAGACAGCACGGGATTTCGCCCCAGACCAGTGACGGTCGGCAGGCGCGACGCGCAGTGGGCCGAGGTCCGCGAGGGCCTTGCCGCCGGAGAACCGATCGTCGTCCACGGCGGCTTCACGGTGAAGTCCGAGTTGCTCCGCGGCGAGTTCAGCGGCGGACACGGGCACTGAAGAGGAGCGGCCATGAATCGCCTGGTGAACTTCTCCCTCCATAACCGGCTATTGGCGTTCGTTCTCGGTCTCGTCGTGATGGCGGCCGGGTACTGGAGCTATCGCGCTCTACCGGTGGACGCCTTTCCCGATGTCTCCCCATCACTGGTTCAGGTCTTCACGGAGACCGAGGGACTGGCCCCGGAAGAAGTCGAGAAGTACGTGACCTACCCGGTCGAAGTGGCGATGAACGGACTTCCAGGGGTCGAGCGGATTCGCTCCGTGTCCAACTTCGGCCTCTCGGTAGTCAACATCTACTTCGAGGACGGCAGCGACATCTACTTTGCACGCCAGCTCGTCAACGAAAGACTGCAAGAAGCACGCGAGCAGATTCCCGCCCTGTTCGGCGATCCGACGCTCGGGCCGATTTCGACCGGCATGGGGTTGGTGCTCTTCTACTACCTGTCGGACGAAACGGGTGAGCGCTCCCTCACGGAGCTGCGGACGATCCAGGACTGGTTTGTCAAGCGTCAACTCCAGACCGTCTCCGGCGTCACCGAAGTGTTGGGGATCGGCGGCTACGAAAAGCAATTCCAAGTAGAGGTCCATCCCGAAAACTTGCTCCGATACGGCTTGACCGTGGGGGATGTCATCGAGCGCATTCGCGCCAACAACCTCAACGTCGGGGCGCAGTTCATCGAGCGAAACGCCGAGGAGATCGTCGTCCGCTCCGTGGGGCTGGCAGCAACCGAAGCCGACCTCGAGGGCATCGTTCTCCGGACAGAGGGCGGCATTCCCGTCTATGTGCGGGATGTGGCGGACGTGGGCGTGGGCGGTGCAGTCCGGCGCGGCTTGCAGACGCGCGATGGCGTCGAAGAAGTCGTGGCCGGAATGGTCGTGAAGCTCTACGGCGAGAACTCCTCCAGCGTGATCGAGAGAGTCGAGGAGAAGATCGAAGCGATCAACCGGAGTCTTCCCGAGGGCGTGCGGATGGTGCCCTACTACGAGCAGAAGAGCCTGGTCGAGGCGTGCATTGCCACGGTTCGGAGCGCTCTGGTCCAGGGCGTGGCCGTGGTGGCGCTCGTCGTCTTCGTCTTCCTGGGCGGCATCCGACCAGGCTTGGTGGTTTCGCTGGCGATTCCATTCTCGGTCCTCTTCGCCGCCCTGTGGATGGGATACCTCGGTATGTCTGCGAACCTCATGTCACTCGGGGGACTCGCGATCGCAGTGGGAATGCTCGTCGACGGAGCCATCGTGATTGTCGAGAACGTGGATCGGCGGCTGCGAAGCGGCGAGGGCGCAGGGTCGAAGCTGCGCGTGGTGAGCGAAGCGTGCGGGGAAGTGGTGCGACCGATCGCATTCGCGACGATGATCGTCGTCACCGTCTTCGCCCCCCTGTTCACGCTTCAGGGCGTGGAGGGCAAGACCTTCCGCCCTCTCGCCTACACCGTCGCGTTGGCGATGCTCGGCGCTCTCGTCTTCGCGCTGGTTCTGGCCCCGGGCCTCGCGTCCGTTCTCCTGAAAACCCGCACAGCCTCGCCCGCGCAAGGGGCAGGCGGGATGGAGCGCATGGTTCGGGGATACCGGAGGCTGCTCGCTGTCTTCGTTGCACGGCGGTGGCTGGCCGGGGCGCTGGCAGCTGGCCTGCTGCTTCTGGGCGCTGCGCTGCTGCCGCTCCTCGGTTCGGAGTTCACCCCTCGGCTGCAGGAGGGGACGCTGGTCGTCCGCCTCACGATGGCGCCCTCGATTTCACTCCAGGAGAGTCAGCGGGTGACACAGATCGTGGAACGCCGCCTGGTGAAGATCCCGGAGATCGCAGGAGTCGTGAGCCGAATCGGGCGAGGAGAAGTCGGTGCGCACGCCGATCCCGTCAACAGCGCCGAGATGTACGTCTTGCTGCGGCCGAAAGAGGAGTGGCGCGCTTCGACCCAGGAAGAACTGGGAGGTGTGATTCGAGAGCGGCTGGGCCGTGTTCCGGGCGTCCTGGTGAACTTCACCCAGCCGATCGCAATGACGGTGGACGAGTTGCTGGAGGGCGTCCGAGCCGAGCTGGCCATCAAGGTCTTCGGAGAAGACCTCGATCTCTTGAAATCGACGGCCGAAGAGGTTTCGCGAGCCGTTTCGACGGTTCGGGGCGCGGCCGACGTACAGGTCGACCAGGTCAGCGGGACACCGCAGCTCATCATCCGCGTGAACCGGAACGCGGTCGCGCGCTACGGCATCAACGTGAAAGACGTTCAGGCGACGATTCGCGCCTCCATCGGCGGCGAGGTGGCGGGCGAGGTCTTCGAGGGAGTGCGGCGCTTCGACATTCTCGTTCGCTTCGCGCCGGAGTACCGGGAGACGGTCGAGTCGATTCGAGACCTCATCGTCGCGGGCCCCAGTGGCCTGCGCGTGCCCCTCTCGGAGCTTGCTTCGTTCGAGGAGGTCGTCGGCCCTCGCCAGATCACGCGCGAGGACAACCAGCGTTTCGTCACCGTTCAGAGCAACGTGCTCGGTCGGGACATCGGCTCGTTCGTCGAGGAGGCTCGAGCAGTGGTGGAACGCAGCGTGGATCTTCCTCCGGGCTACATCGTGACCTGGGGCGGACAGTTCCGCCTCCAGCAGGAGGCGAACCGACGACTCGCGGTCGTCGTACCCGTGACGCTCATGGCGGTACTGTTGCTCTTGTACGCGAGCTTTCAGTCCTGGAAAAACGCCTTCCTGATCCTGCTCAACATCCCGCTGGCATTGGTGGGCGGGATCGCGGCCCTGGCGGTGACGGGCCAGAACCTGTCGGTTCCCGCTTCCGTCGGCTTCATCGCGCTGTTCGGGATCGCCCTGGGCAACGGCATGGTGCTCGTATCCGCGATCAACCAGCTGATGGCAACCGGCCTGGGTACCCGCCAAGCTTCGATCGACGGCGCGTCGCTGCGCTTGCGAGCCGTCCTGATGACGGCGGCCACGACGGCCCTGGGCCTGATGCCGCTGTTGCTCTCGACCGGAGTCGGAAGCGAAGTCCAACGCCCCCTCGCAACCGTCGTCGTGGGCGGACTGCTCACCTCCACCGTCGTAACGCTGCTCTTCTTGCCCGCGTTCTACGAGTGGTTCGCAGCGACGCCGGGCCCGGAGGAGACTCACGGCTGATTCGGGCTGATCGAGGCCTCGTGTCAGGCATCCGGCTCTTTGGCATCGACGCTACGCGTCGATCCGACGATACTTGATCCGGTGCGGCTGGTCCGCGTCCGCGCCCTTGCGGCGGTGGTAGTCCTTGTCGTACTCGCCGTAGTTGCCCTCGAACCATTCCACATGGCTGTCGCCCTCGAAGGCCAGGATGTGGGTCGCGATGCGGTCGAGGAACCAACGATCATGGGAGATCACCACCGCGCAACCCGAGAAGGCCAGCAGCGCGTCTTCGAGCGCGCGCAACGTGTCGACGTCGAGGTCATTGGTGGGCTCGTCGAGCAGCAGCAGGTTGGCACCCGCGCAGAGGGTCTTGGCGAGGTGGAGGCGGTTGCGTTCGCCGCCCGAGAGCTTGCCGACGCGCTTCTGCTGATCCGTCCCCTTGAAGTTGAACGAGCCCACGTAGGCGCGTGAGCTCATCTCGCGTTTGCCGACCATGATCCGCTCGTCGCCGCCGCTGATCTCCTCCCAGACGGTCTTGTCCGCCGAGAGCGCGTCGCGCGACTGGTCGACGTAGGAGAGCTTCACGGTGTCGCCGAGCCGCAGCTCACCACCATCGGGCTTTTCTTCGCCCGTGATCATGCGAAACAGCGTGGTCTTGCCCGCGCCGTTGGCGCCGATCACTCCCACGATGCCACCGCGCGGCAACGAGAACTCGATGTCGTCGATCAGCAGCTTGTCGTCGTAGCCCTTGCGGAGCTTCTTGGCCTCGACCACGAGGTCGCCGAGACGCGGGCCGGGCGGGATCATGATCTCGACCGACTCGGGCACGCGCTCTTCTTCTTCCGCAAGCAGCGTGTCGTAGGCGTTGATGCGCGCCTTGCTCTTGGCGCGACGGCCCTTGGGCGACATCCGCACCCAGTCGAGTTCGCGCGCGAGCGTGCGGCGGCGCGACGACGACTGCTTCTCTTCGACCTCGAGCCGCTTGCCTTTCTGCTCGAGCCACGAGGAGTAGTTGCCCTCCCAGGGGATACCGCGGCCGCGGTCGAGCTCGAGGATCCAGCCCGCAACGTTGTCGAGGAAGTAGCGATCGTGGGTGATCGCGACGACCGTGCCGGGGTATTCCTGCAGAAATCGCTCGAGCCACGCCACCGACTCGGCGTCGAGGTGATTGGTGGGCTCGTCGAGCAGCAGCATGTCGGGCTTGGTGAGCAGCAGCCGGCAGAGCGCGACACGGCGCTTCTCGCCGCCCGAGAGTGTCGAGACGTCGGCGTCGCCCGGTGGCAGACGCAGCGCGTCCATCGCGACCTCGAGCGTGCGATCGAGCTCCCAGGCATCGACCGCATCGATCTGGTCCTGGACCTTCCCCTGCTCTTCGAGCAGCGCGTTCATCTCGTCGTCGTCGAGCGGCTCGGAGAACTTCGCGCTCAGCGCCTCGAACTTCTGAAGCAGTGCACGCACTTCGGAAACGGCCTCTTCGACGTTGCCGAGCACGTCCTTGCTCTCGTCGAGCTGGGGCTCCTGCGGGAGGAAGCCGACGCGGAGCCCCTTCGCGGGCTTCGCTTCGCCGAGGAAGTCGTCGTCGAGTCCGGCCATGATGCGCAGCAGCGTGCTCTTGCCCGCACCGTT
>JAFDEI010000139.1 GCA_019310425.1 Deltaproteobacteria bacterium
CGTTGATCCGGGGCCCTTCGTCCTTGCCGCCTTTTCTTTGGTCCGCCAGGTCTCTCTCCTTCTACGACGCGCTCTTGGCGCGCCGCGTTTCGTTTTCGATTTTGAGTTCCGACACCAACGTGTCGATAGCGACTGCTTCGCCGGAAGTCTTCGATTCATCCCGCCAGCGCGGCGTCACACTTCGCGACTCCAGCTCTTTGTCACCTGCCACCAACATCAACGGGATCTTCTGGACCTCTGCCTCACGAATCTTGAAGCCGAGCTTCTCGCTGCGGTCGTCCACGTGAACACGAATTCCGACCTCTCCAAGCTTAGCCTCGACTTCCCGAGCGTACTCCAGATGCCGGTCCGAAATCGGGAGCACTCGCACCTGCACCGGAGCCATCCAGAACGGGAAATTGCCCGCGCGCATCTCGATATAGAGCGAAATGAATCGTTCGAGCGACCCGAGAATGGCCCGATGGATCATCGCGGGCCGATGCATCTCACCATCTCGGCCGACGTATTGTAGTTCAAAGCGCGTCGGCATCGAAACGTCGACCTGGAGGGTCGAGAGCGTCCAGGCGCGCCCGAGCACGTCCCGGAAGTCGCATTCGACCTTGGGGCCGTAGAATGCAGCCTCGCCGGGCTTCACGCGGCAGTCGTAACCGGCGGCCTTCACGGTGTCGATCAGCTGCTGCTCAGCGACGTCCCAGTCGGCCGACTCCCCGGCGAAACCGCTCTCGGGCCGGGTCGAAACTCCGACCTCGACCCCGATGAGCCCGAGCGCCTGGTAGACCTCCTCGGTCATCTCGAAGAAGCTCGCGAGCTCGTCCTCGACCTGCTCGGGCTCGCAATAGATGTGGGCGTCATCCTGCGCCATCGAACGGACCCGCGACAACCCCGTCAGGGTGCCGCTGCGCTCGTTGCGGTGAAGCCGCGAGAACTCGGCGAAACGGAGCGGCAGCTCACGATACGAGCGCTTCTTGTCGGCAAACAGCACGCAGTGGCCGGGGCAGTTCATCGGCTTCACGCCGAGTTCTTCGCCCTCGTCACCCTGCATCAGGAACATGTCGTCGCGAAACAGCTCGTAGTGGCCCGACGTCTTGAACAGATCCGTCCGGAAGATCTGCGGCGTCATCACCTCCTGGTAGCCGTATTTCGGATAGAGACTGCGCATGTAGTCGATCAGCGTGTTGTAGAGCACCATCCCCTTCGGGAGGTAGAACGGCGAACCCGGTGACACCGGGTCGAGCATGAACAGCTCGAGCTCGGCACCGAGGCGCCGGTGGTCGCGCTCCTTCGCCTCCTCGATCGCCGCCAGATGCGCTTCGAGCTCTTTCTTCGTCGCGAAGGCGGTTCCGTAGATCCGCTGCAGCATGGGGTTGCTCTCGTCGCCCCGCCAGTACGAGCCCGCAGCCTCGATCAGCTGGAATGCGCCGATCTGATCGGTGCGCTGCACGTGAGGTCCGCGGCAGAGATCGGTGAACTTGCCCTGGCGGAAGATGGTGATTTCCTCACCGTCCGGAATGTCGTCGAGGCGCGACAGCTTGAGGTCTTCACCTTCTTTCGCAAACAGCTTGCGCGCCTCATCGCGCGAGATTGCCTCGCGCTCGAACAGTGACTTCTCGCCGATGATGTTCTTCATCTCGGTCGCGATGGCGACGAGATCGTCGGGTGTGAACGGTCGTGCGACCAGGAAGTCGTACTGGAACTTCTCGGAGTGGTCGCTGCGCCCGACATCGATCTGTGTCCCAGGGAACAGCCGCCGCACCGCGTCGGCCATGACATGCTCGGCCGAGTGACGGATCACCTCGCCCGCCTCCGGGCTCTTCGCCGTGATGATCTGGACTTCGGCGTCGTGCTCGAGCGGGACCCGCAAGTCGACCAACTGACCGTCGACCCGCCCGGCCAGCGCCGCGCGCATGAGTCCCTTCCCGATTCGCTCCGCGACGTTCAAGACATTGGAACCTGCAGGCATCGAAAGCGTCTTGCCATCGGGCAGACGGACTTCGATCTCGCTCATGAGTGCGTGCAGGTCATCTGGTCTTCTGAACCCGACTGCGGAGGGACGGCCGGCGCGCGGCGCGCTCGGTCCCATCCGGCTGTGTGAAAATCGATACTGGTTGGCACGGGCAGGATTGAACTGCCGGCCTCCGCCGTGTCAAGGCGGCGCTCTACCACTGAGCTACGTGCCAAGTCGTCCGTAAGGACGCGAATTCAATAGCGATTTAGGGTTGGAGTGTCAATTGCGCGCGCGTGACCCGGTACGCACCGCCCCGGGGACCTTCTTGCCCAGGTCCTCGGGCACCGCCTCGAGCTCGATTCGGAGCGTCAGGCCTCCCACCTGGCTGCCCACAGGCGTCACCAGCAGCCCGGGAGGCGCGCTGCGGAGCAAGTTCTCGAGCAGCTGCCGCGAACTGCGCGAGGTCTCGACCGCCAGCACGATCCGGCCCCGCTCCATCTCGACCGGAACGGCCGATTTCACGCGCACGCGATCGATCAGCGTTCGGCGAAGAGCCTCGTAGGCTTCGAAATCGCTGTTGCCGTCGATGACGACGAGCAACCGCTGAGCCGGCGTCCGAGCGCGTGTCATCAGCAGACCCGCCTTCGCGAGACGACTTCGGACCCGTGCAGAATCGATGTGGGACTCCACCAGCACCACATATTCGAATTCGACCCCGGGGTCCTGCGAGAATTGCGCGGGGCGTTCCCCGCGGTCCTCGATGATCCGGAAGCGTGAGATGTAGTCGAGCGGATCGTCGCCCAGCACGTCCGGAAGAAAGGCGGCCGCCTCGCGGCTCTTCACCCCCGACACGAGGTCCATCGCCACCTGAATCACCGCTTCCTCGAGTGCCAGCTTGACTGCGGTATCGCGTGCGGAACCGGAACGCTTCGCGCCCGCCGAGAGCGGGTAGGCACCGACCGTCTCCATCTGACGGACCTGCGCTGCCGCTGGGGCGGCGAAGAGCCCGGCGAACAGCAGCAGCGAGAGGGTGAAGCCGCTCGACCTCAATACTCGACCTCCGTGACGGCCCGCCCGAACAGGCTGTTCAGCTCATTTCGCAAATCTTCGGTCGGGTTGACGCCCGCGCCAGGCAGGGCGATCCAGGTCTCGGTCTCGCCGGGAATCAAGAGCTGCAGGATCACCTCGCAGGCGCCCGGATGACGCTTCAGCAACGCCCGCAGCGCCTGCATCCGATCGTGCGTGACCTCCTTCGCGGTCAACTGCAGCCGCACCTGCGTGGCGAGCTTCTCCTCGGCACGCTCGAGGTCGTAAACGTGTCGAACCAGCACCTTCGGCGGCTCACCTGCCTCGAGGTTCCCGGTCACGACGAGCGGCTTGGGGCCCTCTCCGGACTCGTTGCTCAGGGCGGCGCGGATCAGGCTGCCGTACTGCGCGAACGGCTCACTGAAGATCACGAGGTCGAAGGCTCCGGTCATATCCTCGAGTGTTGCGAAAGCCATCTGGGCGCCACGCCGAGTCCGGGTCTCGCGCATGGAGGTCACCAAGCCGCCGATACGCACCTCGCGGCCGGCGCGTCCCTCGGTCGAGTCGGCGGTGACGTCGATGAACCGGCGCATCTTCTGCAGATAGGCGGCCAGCGGGTGACCCGTGACGTAGAAGCCGAGCACCTCCTTCTCGAACTCGAGGCGCTGGCGATCGCTCCAGGCCGCCACATCGGGCAGGGTCGGTTTCGGCACGTCCGCCTCGACCATTCCGCCGAACAGACTCTCCTGGCCGATCTCGCGGTCGCGCTGCTCGGCCGCACCGGCCTCGAGGGCCACGTCGAGCCCAGCCCAGACCGAGGCGCGATCGGGATGAAGCGAATCGAACGCCCCGCACTTCACCAAGCTCTCGACCACGCGCCGATTGACGCGGCGCCCGTCGATCCGCGCTGCGAAATCGAAGATCTCTCTGTAAGGGCCGCTATCGCCCGAACGCGCAGCCAGGATCGATTCGATTGCCCCTTCGCCGACGTTCTTCACACCCGCGAGCCCAAAGCGAATTCCGCCCTCGACGACCGTGAAGTCACGCGCGCTCTGATTCACGTCGGGAGCGAGAACCTCGATTTGAAGCTGCTTGCAGTGACCGATGTACCGCGAGAGCTTGTCGTGGTTGCCCGATTCGGTGGTGAGCAGCGCCGCCATGTACTCGTTGGGGTAATTCGCCTTGAGGTAGGCGGTCTGGTACGTGATCAGCGCGTAGGCGGTCGAGTGCGACTTTGCGAAGCCGTAGCCTGCGAATTCGGCCATGAGCTTGAAGACCTCTTCGGCCGCGTGCCGCTGGATGTTTCGCTCGACCGCACCCGAGACGAATCGCTCGCGCTGCTTCTCCATCTCCGCGGCCTTCTTCTTGCCCATCGCGCGCCGAAGCAGGTCCGCCTCACCGAGGCTGTATCCCGCCAGACGATTGGCGATCTGGAGAACCTGGTCCTGATAGACGATCACGCCGAGCGTCTCGGCCGTGAGTTCCTCGAGCTCGGGCAGCAGGTATTCGACCTTGGTGACTCCGTTCTTTCGGTTGATGAAATCGTCCACCATCCCGGAGCCGAGCGGGCCGGGGCGATACAGCGCGACGATCGGAATCAACTCCTTGAACGAGTGCGGGTGGAGCTTCACGACGAGATCCGTCATGCCCTGCGACTCGACCTGGAACACGCCTTCCGTGTTGCCCTCCGAGAGCAGGTCGTACGTCACCGCGTCCTCGAGATCGACGTCCTCGATCCGGAAGTCGGCGTTCTGGGTCTCGCGAATTCGACGTTCGGCATCGGCGATCGTCGTGAGTGTCGTGAGCCCGAGGAAGTCGAACTTGATCAGCCCGAGCTTTTCGATGCAGCGCATGTCGTACTGCGTGATGGCGGCTCCCGAACGGGGGTCCCGGTACAGCGGCACCATCTCGATCAGCGGCTGGGTCCCGATCACGACCCCCGCAGCGTGCGTCGAGGCGTGGCGCGTGAGCCCTTCGAGCTTCTGCGCAGTTTCCATCAGCTTCGCGACCTGCCCGTCGCTCTCCATCCTCGCGCGCAGCTCCGAAGACTGTTCGATCGCCTCTCCGAGGCTGATTCCCAGCGTGTCGGGGACCAACTTCGAGATCCGGTCGACGTCGCCGTACGGCATCCCGAGCACTCGCCCGACATCACGGATCGCCGCCTTGGCCTGCAATTTCCCGAAGGTGATGATCTGCGCGACCTTCCGCCCGTCGTCACCCTCGCCGTCGTACTTCTCCTGTACGTAGCGGATGACCTGATCGCGCCCGTTCCTGCAGAAGTCGACATCGATGTCCGGTGATCCCGAGACCGTAGGCCGCGAGGCTTCCGGCGGCCGAGCCGCGACCGGGCCCGACCGGAATCCCCTCTCGCTTGGCGTAGTCGATGAAGTCCGCGACGATCAAGAAGTAGCCCGCGAACCCCATTGACTGGACCACGCCGATCTCGTGTTCCATGCGCTTGACGTATTCCGCGTGGCGCGGCGGAATCGGCTCGTCCGGAGCCAGCCGCAGCCGATTGCGCAGCCCGGACCACGCCTGCTCGGCGAAGACTTCCTCGCGCGTGCGGCCGGCGGGTACCTGGAATTCCGGCAGGTGGTACTCGCCGGTCTCGAGGCCGAGCACCAGGTTGCAGCGCTCGGCGACTTCGAGGCTGTTCGAGATCGCAGACGGATGATCGCGGAAGACCTCGGCCATTTCGTCGCCCGATTTCAGGTAGAAGCCCTGACCGTCGAAGCGGAACCGCTTCGGGTCGTCGAGGTTCGCCGCGGTGCCGATGCACAGCAGCGCGTCGTGCGGCTCGTGGTCGCAGTCGTTCAGGTAGTGGGCGTCGTTGGTGGCGAGCAGCGGCAGCTTCATGTCGACCGACATCTTCGCAAGCTCGGCGTTCACACGATCCTGATCGCCGATCCCGTGCCGTTGGACTTCGAGGTAATAGCGGTCCTTGAAGATCCCCGAGAAATCCTCGACGAGTTCCCAGGCCGTATCGGTCTGTCCGCTCGTAATCGCGCGCGAGACCATCGAAGACAGACAGCCCGAGGTCGCGATCAATCCCTCGTGCCGCTCGCGCAGCAGGTCCAGGTCGATGCGCGGCTTGTAATAGAAGCCCTCGAGGTACGCCTTCGAGACCAGATACATCAGGTTCTTGTAGCCGGTGTCGTTCATCGCGAGCAGGATCAGATGATTGATCGCGTCGAAGCCGCTCGCGTCGTGCTCACGCTTCTCCTTCGAGAACCGCGAGCCCGAGGCCACATAGACCTCGCAGCCGATGATCGGCTTCACTTCGGCCCGCATCGCGGCTTCGTAGAATTCGACCACGCCGAAGAGGTTTCCGTGGTCGGTGAGTGACACGGCGGGCATGTTGAGCGCCCTGGCGCGCTCGAACAACGGATCGATCTTGATTGCGCCGTCGAGGAGCGAATACTGACTGTGCAGGTGGCAGTGGACGAAGGGAGCCGACGCCACTCCCGCTACTCCCACTCGATCGTCGCGGGGGGTTTCGACGAGATGTCGTAGACGACGCGGTTGATGCCCTTCACCTCGTTGATGATACGACTCGAGATTCGCGACAACACCTCGGGCGGAAGATGCGCCCAGTCGGCCGTCATCGCGTCGACGGAGGTTACGCAGCGCACCGCAATGGCGTTGTCGTAGGTGCGCTCGTCTCCCATCACGCCGACGCTCTGGACGGGCAGGAAGACCGCGAACGCCTGCCAGAGCTGGTCGTAGAGTTCGAAGCGACGGATTTCCTCGATCACGATGGCGTCGGCGGCGCGCAGGCAGTCGAGTCGTTCCGCGGTGATCTCACCCATGATTCGGATCGCGAGGCCGGGCCCCGGAAACGGGTGCCGGCCGATCAACGAGTCCGGCAGGTCGAGCCGCCGGCCGACTTCGCGCACCTCGTCCTTGAAGAGTTCGCGCAGCGGCTCGACGAGTGCGAGACGCATCCGCTCGGGCAGGCCACCGACATTATGGTGCGACTTGATGGTCGCCGAGGGCCCCTTCACCGAGATACTCTCGATCACGTCCGGATACAACGTCCCCTGCACGAGGTAGTCGACAGCGCCGAGACGGTTCGCTTCCTCCTCGAAGATCTCGATGAAGACCCGGCCGATGATCTTTCGCTTCTCCTCGGGATCGACGACTCCCGCGAGTTCGCTGAGGAAGCGCTCTTCGGCGCAAATGGTGACGAGTTTCACGTTCAGCGTGCCGTCGAACAGCCGCTCGACCTCCTCGCGCTCTCCCAGACGCAGCAGGCCGTTGTCGACGAACAGACAGGTCAGCTTGTCGCCGATCGCCCGGTGAACCAACGCGGCCGCAACCGATGAATCGACTCCCCCCGACAAACCGCAGACCACCAGACCGTCGCCGACACGCTCTCGCACGTCCGAGACGGTCTGTTCGATGAACACATCCATCGTCCACGACGCCCCGCAGCCGCAGATGTCGTTGACGAAGTTCCGGAGTATCTGTCCGCCGCCCTCGGTGTGGACTACCTCGGGGTGAAACTGCACGCCCCAGATCGGCCGTTCGGAGTGGCGGACCGCCGCGAACGGTGAGTTCTGGCTGGTCGCAAGTACCTCGAAGCCCTGCGGCAGGCGCAACACGCGGTCGCCGTGACTCATCCAGACCACCCGTTCGACGCCACCCTCGAGGTCCGCGAAAAGCGGATCTTCGCGTTCGACCTTGAGCAGTGCGCGGCCGTACTCGCGGTCGTCGGCAGCTTCCACGAGCCCGTCGAGGCGGTGTGCCAGCAGTTGCAGGCCGTAGCAGATGCCGAGTATCGGAACGCCGAGGTCGACGATGCCGGGGTCGACATCCGGGGCACCCTCATCGAGCACGCTGGAGGGTCCGCCGGACAGGATGATCCCCGCCGGCTTCCAGGCACTGATCGCATCGAGCCCGAAGCTCGGAGGCTGGATTTCACAATAGACGTGTTGTTCGCGGATCCGGCGCGCAATCAGCTGCGTGTACTGCGATCCATAATCAAGGATCAAGATCCTGTCGCTCTCGGGGGCTGACGACATGCGCGTAGGAATTCCTCACATCCGCTCTTGCGGACTCGTCATCCGGCCGGGAGGACGGCTGGAATATGCTGATGGGGACCCGGAGATTCTAATCGATCCGGTAGTTGGGGGCTTCCTTGGTGATGATCACGTCGTGGACGTGGCTTTCCCTCAGGCCGGCTGCCGAGATCCGCACGAAACGTGCGCGTTCGACGAGGTCGAGCAGGCTGGCCGAACCGATGTAGCCCATGCCGGAGCGGAGCCCGCCGATCAACTGGTGGATGTTGCTCGTGAGGCTGCCGCGATACGGAATCCGTCCTTCGATTCCCTCGGGCACCAGTTTGTCACCTGCAACCTCGGATTGGAAGTAACGGTCGGCGCTGCCCGCAGCCATCGCACCCAGCGAGCCCATGCCACGGTAGACCTTGTAGGAACGCCCCTGGTACAGCACGAGTTCACCCGGCGCTTCGTCCGTGCCCGCGAACAACGAGCCGATCATCACCGATGCCGCACCCGCTGCGAGCGCCTTCACGACGTCGCCCGAGAATTTGATGCCTCCGTCCGCGATCACCGGAATGCCGACAGAAGTGGCCACGCGGGCACTCTCGAGCACGGCGGTGAACTGCGGCACCCCGACCCCCGCGACCACGCGGGTGGTGCAGATCGAACCGGGCCCGACGCCGACTTTCACTGCGGACACACCGGCCTTGATCAGCGCCTCGGTGCCCTCGGGGGTGGCGACGTTGCCGCCCACCATCGGCAGCTGCGGGAAATGGTGACGCAGCTCCTCGACCGTGCGGAGGACCGCCGCCGAGTGCCCGTGCGCGGTATCGACCACGACCACGTCGACGCCCGCATCCACGAGCATCTGCGAGCGCTCGAGGCGATCCTCGCCAACCCCGACCGCGCCACCGCAGAGCAGGCGCCCGAGCGAATCCTTGGAGGCGTCGGGAAATCGCTCGCTCTTCTCGATGTCCTTGATCGTGATCAGACCGCAGAGATCGCCGGAGTCGTCGACCACCAGCAGCTTCTCGATGCGGTGAGCGTGGAGCAGTTCCTTGGCTCGTTCGCGGGTCGTGCCCGGCGGCACAGTCACGAGGTTCTCGCGCGTCATCACGCTGGAAATCTGCTGATGGGTGTCGCGCACGAAGCGCAGGTCGCGGTTGGTCAGAATGCCGACCGCCTTGCCTTCCTGGATCACCGGCACGCCGGAGATCCGGTAGCGAGCCATCACCTCGAGGGCTTCGTAGATTCGCTGCTCGGGGTGCATCGTGATCGGGTCGACGATCAGGCCCGATTCGGAGCGCTTGACCTTGTCGACCTCGCTCGCCTGTGAGGCCACCGAGAGATTCTTGTGCACGATGCCGATGCCGCCGTTCTGCGCCAGGCAGATCGCGGCCTCGTGCTCGGTGACGGTGTCCATCGCGGCCGAGACGAGCGGGATATTGATCGAGATTTCGCGCGTGAGTTGGGTCTTGAGGTCGACATCGGCAGGCAGGATGTCGCTGGGTCCGGGCGTGAGAAGGACGTCATCGAACGTCAGTCCATCTCGGATCCGGTCTTCGTTCATGTCCGTTCCGTGCCGCCTCGGGCGCAGGATTACGCGCCGCCGGGATGGCCGAGCAGTTTAATCGCTGACAATCTCGCGGTCAACCGCAGCCGTCACGCGAGACCTCCTCGCGCACCGCCCCCGCGTACTCGCGCAAGATCCCCTCCAGCAGCCGGCAGGCTGCGGCCGGCTCCGCCTCGACGAGCCGACGAAACGCGCTGCGGGAGAGGCGCCAGATGCGCGTGGGAGACGACGTTTCAGCACTGGCTTCGCGAGGACCATCGACGACGAGCGACAGCATGCCGAGCACGTCCCCCGGACCGAGTTCGGCCTCTGCGCCAACCCGGCGCGCGTGGACACGCACGCGACCCGCGACGATGAACAGGGCCGCGTCGGCGGCTTCGCCCTCGCGGAAGAGCGGCGAACCGGGCCCGACCTCGAGCGCCTCGAACTCGTCCGCGACCGCCGCCCGCTCGGCATCCGTGAGTGGCGCGAGCAGCGGGAACTTCGCGAGTTCGCCCTCGTTCACGGCAGGATTCGTCCGAACATCTCGCGCAGCAGAATCCCGGCCTTGCCTTCGTTCTCGAGCGGCACCAGAAACAGCGAAGTGTCGTCGAGCAGCGAGATGTTCTCGCGCAACGCCTCGGGTGCGATGCCCTGGCCCTTCTCGAGCAGGAGCAAGTGGAAGACCCGCGAGCGCGGCAGTGCGCGCATCGCGTCGGCGATCTGCCCGATCGATCGCATGGCCACCGACAACGGACCCGCGAGGAGCAGCAGCACAGCGACCGCGCCGTGGGCCGCGGTCGGCCACAGCGGCGCGAATCGTTCCCCGACCGGGACCTGGACGAACTCGATCCCGGTTTCGTTGTCGACCGCGATCCGCCCGAGTGACGCAACCAGATCGGGCGGAACCTCGCCCGCCTTCGTGGTCTCATTGAGTGTGACGCCCGGCAAACGCCCCACCACGCGCCCAAATTCGCGACAGGCATCCGAACTCGAAAATGCGACGACGAGCTTCGCATCGCTCGACCGCGCGCCCGACGACCCGTCGCGCTGCAACCATTCGTGGAGACGCGACGCCTGGCTCGGCGAGAAGAGGCCCGCCTGGGAGGGCGCTCCAGTCGGCCCGGGGACGTCCCGGCGCAGCGACAGCATGCCGCGCCGAATCAGGGTGTGGAGCATCCTCAGCACCTGGTAGTCCGGATGGGCACAGTGGTCGACGACGTCGCGTATCCGCGAGTAATGCTCCAGCACCAGCAGCACTTCCTGCGTGAGCGGGTGGATCACGTTCGGCAGCGATGCAGTCTGGATCTTCAGCGTGACGTGCGCATCCATCGGAGGCATGTGGCGCGCCAGCCGCTCCCACTCCTCGATCTGACGCCGACCCTCGCGCAACAGCGAAAGTGTCGGGGTCTGGATCCGGTCCTCGACGACGACTGGCTGGGGCCGGAACGAGAAGCTGCCGCGGTCCCAGCCGATCAGACGAAACAGCGCCTTCTCGCCGTGCACTGCACCCGCTTCGGCCTGAAGGACTTCACCGCCGGACACCAGCACCAGACCGGACTCTTCTTCTCCGCGGTAGTTCCGCCGCAGCAAGCTGACGATTCCGGTCTTCCGGCTCACATGAAACAGCTGGAGCAGATCGGTCAGCGGCAGCTGGGCGAGCTGGCCTTCGATTGCGCCGGTGCTGTCTTCTTCCGCCTCGACTTCCGGCTCGCCCTCCCCGTGCTCATCGAGCATCGCGCGTACCGATTCGGCGATGTCTTCGGGCGGCGCCGATGGCCCGAGTACCGGCGCTTCACCGGCCGGAATCGCCTCTGCACTGCGATCTCCCAGGAACAGCAGCCGGATGGACTGCGTACGGGGGTTCGCGTGCAGGATCTCACCGAGCTTCTTGCCGTCGATGAGCGGCAGATCGCACTCGACGACCAGCACCGCGGGAACCTCTGCGAGCGCAGTCTCGAGCGCGGCCGCACCGTGCGATACGACGCGACTCGCCAGACCGAGTGACTCACAGGCCTCGGCAATGCGACTCCCGCGAGCGCCATTTCCGTCTGCGATCAGCACCGAGCGATTCACGCGAGCCTCCTACGCCAGCTCCGGGAGCGCGAGCTCCCGCTGCAGTCGGAAGGCGAGGAACTCGACCACACTGCGGTCGTCCGTGTGGAACATCCTCACGCCGGCTCCGTTCGGTTTTTCGCCGCAGATCAACGCATAGACCGCACCGTCCGTGTAGCGCACCAGGAACGGCGGCAGGGAGACGCCCTCCGGTGCCGATAGCCAGGCCACCGCACCGTTCAGTGCGGGCGGAGCCGCCTGATCGCTGATCACGACGACCTCACTGCGAGGCGACACGCCTTTGAACGCCGCCAGACCCTTGTGCATCGTGCCGGCGAGATTCTCACCGGGCCCGACGAAGAGCAGGCCACGGTCTTCGGGCCGGCGCGCGACCTCGCCCAGCACGAAGTCCGCGATGCTCTCGATGACCTCGGGCCGCTCGATCTCGCCCTGATCGGCGAGTGCGGTCAGCGATTCAGCGAGTGACCGAGTGCCGAGCTCGAGCCTGCGCACGAGACTCACACGGTCGGCCGCCATGCGCTCTTCGAGTGTGCGCAGGATCGACTCGAGTTGCGTGCCGTCCGCGGGGTAGTTCGCGATGCCGTAGTGGACCTTGGGGCGGTGCTCTCCTGCGAGATCCGTGAGCAGCGGGTCGCATTCGAGTTCCCGCTCGACGCGCTGCTTGAAGATCGCGCCACCGAGAGTATCGGTCTCGGGCAGCAGCACCAGGAATCGGCCCTCGCCGTCTGCAGCCAGGATGTCGGCCGAGCGCATCGCGCTGCGCAGCCGCTTGACGATGCCCGCGAGCCACTCCTGGCTCTTGCGGTCTCCGAGACGCCGCCGGAGCGGGTCGAGTGAGGCCAGCTCGACCTCGAGCAGCGAGAAGTTGCGGCCGAAGCGGTTCGATTTCTCGATCTCGCTGCGCACCATGTCGTGGAAGTAGTCGAACACGTACGCGCCTGTGTTCGGGTCTGCGAGCGAATTCTGCTCGAGCCGAGCGAATCGCAGCGCGTTCACTAGCGCGATCTCGCCATACTGCACGAACTTCTCCGCGAAGGCCTGATCGACTGCGTCGAATTCGTCGTGACCGAGCTTGTCGGTCAAACGCACCAGGCCGATCACACGACCCTCACGACGCATCGCGAGGTACAGAGCGGGGCGCTCCTCACCCCCGTCCTCGCTCCAGGGAAGCAGCAGCGACACCTTTGCACCCTCGGCAAGTTCCTCGGGAACCTGCTCGAGCATCACCACGTCCGGCTCTTCATTGACCCGCACCAGGCCCCGCACCGCGGCCAGGTTCAGGCGGTCGGGCGCGTCCTCGTCGACCGCCCACACGATGCCGCCCTGGGCGCGGGTCTCGACACACAGGCCCTCGACGATCCGGGCCGCGAGCGGGTCGACCGCCAGGCACGAAAACAGTGCCACGGCCCGCTCGAACAGCGTCCGCTCACCCATGTACTCGATGTTCTCTGCGAGCAGCCGCGCGTGCTCGGTCCGCAACCGGCGATTTTGCAGGATCTTCTCGATCGCGGTGGCGAGCGTCTCGCGGTCGAATGGTTTGATGAGGTACTCCGCCGCGCCGAGCTTCATGGCGTCGACGGCCGTCTTGACATCGACGACCCCGGTCACGACGACGATCTCCTGCTCGGGATCGCGCTCCTTCACGCGGTGGACGAGGTCGTTGCCGTCCATCCCAGGCATCACGAGATCGGTCAGGACGATGTCGAAATGGCTCTGGTCGAGGATGCGGAGCGCCTCCTCGCCGCTCGACGCCGTGACGACGTCATAGCCCTCCTCGCTGAGCAATCCCTCGAGGAGTTCACGAAAATATCGCTGATCGTCGACCGCTAGGATGCGCCCCTTGGGCATCGATTCCCCTCACGAGCGCCCCGTCGCGCCCCGGCCGTCCACGATTCCCTCAGTCGCCGTGCGGGCTTGCCCCACTCGGTCGCCGTACCGCTCCAGCCTGAAACCGCGTGCTCCGGCCCTCATCATCGGCCATCCCGGACTCGCTCTTCAGCGATCTTCGCATCCTACCAGCGGTTTCTGTGTCCGCGACCTCCGCAATCAGCGAATGTGGTGTGGCCTCGACGATCCGGACCGAAATCAGCTCTCCGGGCTCGACGGCGCCGGACGCTGCGCTGAAATTCACCACTCGGTGGTAGGGGTCGCGGCCGGAGAGCTGACTGCCGCCGTGGCGGCTATGGCCCGTGACGAGGACCTCCGTCGAGGCTCCGACTCTTCGGCGGTGCGCGGCCAGGGTGAGCCCACGCTGAAGCTCCTGCAGCTCCTCGAGGCGCGCCTGCGCGACGTCTCCGGGCACGGCCCCCGACATCGACGCTGCAGTCGTCCCGGGGCGCGGCGAATACTTGAACGAGTAGGCATCCACGAAGCCGAGTTCAGCCACGAGATCGAGTGTGCCCTGGAAATCCTCGTCGGTCTCACCTGGGAAACCGACGATCAGGTCGGTTGTGAGCACCAGGTCGGGCCGGGCCGCACGCAGCGCCGCCACCTTGGCGCGGTAATCATCGACGGAGTAGCGACGGCGCATCCGTTCGAGAATCGGGTTCGAGCCGCTCTGGAGCGGCAGGTGCACATGTGGGCAGAGCACGTCCAGATCGGCGTGGGCTGCGACCAGATCATCGTCGAAGAAAAGCGGATGCGGGCTGGTGTAGCGCAGCCGCTCGATACCGGGAATTTCGGCCAGACGGCGCAGCAACGCGCCGAAGCTCACGGTACCGGCCTGACCGCGGCGTCGGTCGTGGCGACCGTAGGCGTTGACGGTCTGCCCCAGCAACGTGAGCTCGCGTACCCCGCGGGCCGCGTGCGACTGCGCCTCGGCGATGATCCCGTCGGCCGGGCGGCTGATCTCGCGCCCGCGCGTTCCCGGAACCACGCAGAAGCTGCAGAACATGTCGCAGCCCTCCATCACGGTCAGGTAGCCGCGGCCAGGGCTCGCGCCCCGGTAATCCGGGTGGCGCTCGGGCAGGTCGAAACGCTCGAGGGAGGCGGATTCCCCCACTTCGAGCGACGGGTTGCCTTTCAGGGCGGCGGCCAGCATCGACGGAACCAGGCGCAGGTTGTGGGTTCCGAACACGAAATCCACGTGGCCGAAGCGCCGCTGAATCGCGTCGCCCGCCTGCTGGGCTACACAGCCCGCCACGCCCAATACCCGCCCCGGCCGAGCCGCCTTCCACTTCCGGAGGAGCCCCAGATCGCTGTAGAGCTGGTGTTCGGCCTTGTCGCGGATCGAGCAGGTGTTGATGACCAGCAGGTCCGCTCCATCGGAATCCCGCGCAGCCACCCAACCCTCGTGATAGAGCAGATTGGCGACCTTTTCGGAGTCGTGGGCGTTCATCTGGCAGCCGTAGGTCCGGATGTAGAAACGCCGCAACTCGCTCAATGACTCCTCCAAGGCGCCCACAGGGCGGAAATGGTCGATCGGCAACTCGGGCCGCAGAATGCGGGAAACGCGGGGGACAGTACCGAAACGCCGCAGAGCCCGTCAAAACCGGTGGTTCGCGGCGCGGGCTCGAATTCACCTTACACGAAGCAAGTCAATAATCTGATTTAGTAGGGGTTTTTCGAAAACCTGAAAAAGCCGCCAGGCAACAGCAAAATACGGTTTGACTAATGGCCTGCCACCACGCATAATGATTACAAGGCAGGGAGGTGTCGCCAAGATTTTTCAGGTTTTATGGAGCGGCGGTGGATTTGGCATTTCTCACCGAAATGTCCAACCTCTCACCCCCCATCATCCGTCCACCGCCCTCCCCCCTGATCAACGCTCCGTCGAGAAATCGGCGGGGCGTTGTCTTTTCCGGGAGCGACGCGTGAGGTTCAGAGCACCAGCCGGTCGATGATCGAAGAGAGCTGCTTCAGGTTGCGACACTCCTCGGCGACGTCGGTGTACGGCAGGTAGCGATTCATCACGCTGTCGCCGAATCCCCAGGCGCTGGGGCTTTCGGGGTTCAACCAGACCACGTTCTTGGCCTTGTTGTGAATGTCGCGCAGGCACCACGCGCGCGGGTCGTTGTAGTTGTTGCGGGCGTCACCGAGAATCAGCACGGTGGTCTTGTTGTCGATCACCGAGAGGTGATTCTGCCAGAAATGGTGGAATGCATAGCCGAAGTTCGAGCGCGTGTAGACGTTGATCACGCCGCCACCATCGAGCGCCTTCTCGATCGACTGGCTGATGTCGCCCTCCCGGAACAGCTCGGTGACGTCCCCGAGCTCCGCAACGAAGACATACGAGCGAATCTTCGTGAAGGCATCCTGCAGGCTGTAGACGAACTGAAGCATGAACCGCGAGACATTCGCGACCGAAGACGACACGTCGCACAGGATCACGAGCTTGGGGCGATCCTTCTTGCGCTGCTTGAAGATCAGCTCGAACGGGATGCCGCCGTGCGACATGTTCCGGCGCAGGGTCTGGTGCAGATCGAGCTTCCCGCGCTTGAGGCGCCTGCGTCGAATCGAAAGGATGTTCTTGATCCTCTGCGCGAGGCGCTCGACCACCTCGCGCATCTTCCTGGTCTCGTCCTCTGACAGGTGGTAGAAGCTCTTCTCCAGCAGTGTCTCGCGCCGGAACTTCTCCATGTAGTCGTGATTCTGCTGCTGGAGTTCACGCTCGGTGTAGTTCCGGATGCCCTTGCGCGCGGCTTCGGTGAGCCCCTCGATCAAACGCCGCAATGCGGCGACCTGATCGGGGTCCATGCCGGCCTCTTCGAGCGCAGCGGCGAGGTCACGCAGTTCATCGCTCGCGCCCTCGACCCCCATCTGCTCCAACGTGCGGCGGCTGAAGAATCCGACCTGCAGGAAGTTTTCGATGTTCTGGACGCCCGAAGCCTCCGCGGCGGCGCGAATCATCTGCTCGAGTTGATTCAGATCACCGAGCAGCATCGCGCGTGCGAGATCGGAGAGATCACCGACTTCGCCATCCATGTCCTGAAGCATCTCTGCGATCTGTTTCAGCAGCTCGTCGAGGTCGACACCCATCTCAGCGAGCCCGGCGCCGGCTTCTTCGAACTGCTCACGCAGACTGTCGTAGAAGCCCGACCAGAACAGGTCGAAGAGCTGCTGGAAGGTCGCAACCTCCTCACCGCGCTTGACCATCGTTGCACACAGCGCGTCGCGGAAGACCCCGCGATCCTCGATCGAGAGTTCGTCGAGCGCTTTGAAGGCGTCGATCGTCTCGGCGGTCGACACACGAATCCCGCTCTTTCGCAGGATGTTCGTGAATTCGAGGATCTTCTGCTGCATTGGTCGGCGCCTCTAGTGGAGCGCGCCCTTCTTCACGGCCTTCGCTTCGGGAACTTCCGTCACGGATTCAGCTGTGGCGTGGGCCTTCGCGGCCTTCTTCTCGAGCAGCTGCGACAGTTCTCCCTGCGCCTTTCTCACGTCGCCCTCGTACTTGAGAATGACGTTCAGCGTCTGGCCGACGAATTCCGCATCGAGTTCCTTCGCGTTCAGGGCCAGCAGCGCCCGCGCCCAGTCGAGCGTCTCGCTGATCGAGGGGACTTTCTTCAAGTCCAGCCTGCGGAGCTTGGCCATCATTTCGACCAGGTCGGCCGCGAGTCGCTGCTCGACGCCGGGCACCTTGGTCTCGAGGATGCGTTGTTCGAGCTCCTGGCTCGGGAAGTCGATGTAGAGGTGGAGACATCGCCGCTTGAGGGCATCGCTCATCTCGCGGGCGTTGTTCGAGGTCAGGAAGACCAACGGCTTGGTGCGCGAACTGATGGTCCCGAGTTCGGGAATCGTCACCTGGAAGTCGGACAACACTTCGAGCAGGAACGCCTCGAACTCCGGGTCGGACTTGTCGACCTCGTCGATCAGCAGCAACGTTGCATCCTCGGAGGTAATCGCCGACAGCAGAGGACGCGGCACGATGAACTGCTCCGAGAAGAAGACGCTGTCCTCCTTGCCGACTCGCTCCGCGGCCTCGCTGAGCGTGGTCGAACCCGCCATCGCTTCGCTGAACTTCTCCTTGAGGATCTGCGTGTACAGCAGCTGCTTCGAGTACTCCCATTCGTAGAGCGCCTTGGCTTCGTCGAGGCCCTCGTAGCACTGCAATCGGATCATCCGGCGACCCGTGGCGGCCGCAACAACCTTCGCGAGTTCGGTCTTGCCGACACCGGCGGGCCCTTCGACCAACACCGGCTTCTCGAGCTTTTCGGCCAGGAATACGACTGTCGAGATCTTCTGGTCGCAGATGTAATCCTGCGCACTTAATTGCTTCTCGACGTCTAGGACGGAATCGAACATACAGGGGCTCCGTTCACAATGGCCGGACGTAGCAGTCGCCGCCGTTGCAGTTGATTGGCTCGATCGATATCCCGCGACCTCAACTCATCAGGTGCAGAACGTGGCCGAGCTTTTCCTTCTTGGTGCGGAGGTACTCAAGGTTTCTCGCATTGGGTGTGATTTCGAGTGGAACGCGCTCGATGATCGTCAGGCCATAGCCCTCGATCCCGGCGCGCTTCCCGGGGTTGTTGGTGATCATGCGCATCTCGCGCACACCCAGATCGTGCAGAATCTGCGCGCCAACGCCATAATCGCGCAGATCGGCCGGAAAGCCGAGTCGCTCGTTCGCCTGCACGGTGTCGAGACCCTCTTCATCCTGCAACCCGTAGGCTTTGATCTTGTTCTTGAGGCCGATCCCGCGGCCCTCCTGACGCATGTAGAGCAGAATTCCGACGCCCGCCTCGTCGATCATCTTGAGCGCGGACTGAAGCTGCTCGCCGCAGTCGCAGCGCAACGAGCCGAAGGCGTCGCCCGTGAGACATTCACTGTGAACCCGCGCTAGAACCGGCTCGTTGGAGTCGATCTCGCCCTTCACGAGCGCGATGTGGTCGATGTTGTCGATCTCGTTGGTGTAGACGATCGCGCGGTACTCGCCCGCGGTCGCGATCGGCATCGTAGCCTCGGCCGCCCGTTGCACGAGCTTCTCGTTGCGCAACCGGTACTGGATCATGTCGGCGATCGTGACGATCTTGATATTGTGCTTGCGGCCAAATTCCACCAGGTCGGACATTCTCGCCATGGTGCCGTCGTCGTTCATGATCTCGCAGATCACGCCGGACGGGTTCAGCCCTGCCAGCCGCGCGAGGTCGACCGAGCCCTCGGTCTGACCCGCGCGTCGCAGCACACCCCCCTTGCGCGCACGTAACGGGAAGATGTGGCCCGGGCGGGCGAGGTCGTTCGGATGCGCCTCGAGATTGATCGCGGTGAGAACGGTCTGGGCGCGGTCGGCGGCCGAGATCCCGGTCGTGACCCCCTCGCGAGCCTCGATCGAAACCGTGAAAGCGGTGCCGAAGCCGGAATTGTTCTCGTAATCGGGCACCATCATCGACAGGTGCAGCCGCTCGAGCTGCTGCTCGGTCAGGGACAGGCAGATCAGGCCGCGCCCGTGCATGGCCATGAAGCCGCGCCCGTGCATGGCCATGAAGTTGATGATTTCGGGCGTCACCTTCTCGGCGGCGATGCAGAGGTCGCCCTCGTTCTCACGGTCGGCGTCGTCGACGAGGATGACGATCCTGCCGGCAACGACCTCCGTGATGGCGGCTTCCACCGACGCGGTGGCGGCGGCGATCTCCTCGGCCGTCTGGGCGAGTTTCAGCTTGGGCGGGATACTGGTCATTGGTCGTTCGATCTCCCGTACGGACCTGTGAGCGGTTCCGGCGGGCGGGCGGCGGCGGGGCCGGTCGGCGTGGGCGCAAGGTTACTGCGGTCGATTCGGGTGTCAATCTACCCAGCCCCCGTGGGAAAGCGGCGGGGATCGAAGAATGGCTACGGGGTGAAGTTTTCGAAGACGCCCTTCAAGAAGTCTTCCTCGGAGACGCCGAACTTCTCGCCGAAGCTGTGGCGCTCTTCCATGCTCCGGTAGAGCGACCGTAGCAGCGCGCGGAAGGTCTCGAGCACGCCCTCCCCGCGGATCGCGACGGCGGGATAGGTCGGGATGTCGCCCCAGGCCTTCTTGATCTCCTGAAGCGGTTTCACGTCCGGCAGGTCGCGTTTATTGAACTGCACGACTTTGGGCATGTTGGCGAAGTCGATCCCGTTCGACTTCAAATTCGCCTCCATATCGCGCCAGGAGTACGCGTTCGCGCCAGCACTCGAACGCTGCGAATCGGCGATGAAGGCAATCGCGTCGGCCCCCGCGAGCACGACTTTTCGGGTCGACTTGTGCATCACCTGCCCCGGAACCGTGAAGAGTTTGATCTTCACGGAGAAGCCGCTCTGCGTGCCGAACTGGATCGGCAGGAAGTCGAAATACAGGGTGCGGTCGTCGGCGGTATCGAGCGTCACCATCTTGCCACGCGATGGAGAGTCGATCAGCTCGTGGAGCTGTTGCAGATTGGTCGTCTTGCCCGATAGTGCAGGACCGTAATAGACCACCTTCACGGTGATCTCCCGGTCGGCCATGTTGATCTGGACCATCGCAGACGACTCCCAGTCCCACCTGTCGTGGGGCTTCGTAGCACTGCATTCATCGGAGGGTCGTGGGCGGAAGTGAAGCGGTTCGCCCCCGAACGTCACGCTTGCCACGAAGAAATCTCCGGGGCCGCGCGAAGCCGTGGCGCGATTCAGGAGTTCTTGAAAGCTTCCAACAGCACGCGAGCCGCGGCGGCCGGTGTGGTCTTCAGGGCCTCGACATCTCGTTCGAGTGCTTCGATCCGGCCCGCGACCGCGCGGGCGCGCCGAAACTCCTGCCGCAGGCCCTCCTCGACCAGGCTCCACATCCATGCCCGCGCCTGC
Source organism: Deltaproteobacteria bacterium (assembly GCA_019310425.1). Lineage (GTDB taxonomy): Bacteria > Myxococcota_A > UBA9160 > UBA9160 > SMWR01 > JAFDEI01. The sequence continues at coordinate 20,339 of JAFDEI010000139.1, forward strand.
TCGGCCCGGCGGCTCTGGCGCTCGCCGCTGGCCTCCAGCTTTGCCGCATGTTCGAGGATCGTGGCCCAGACATCGTCGATCCCGCGATTCGCGAGTGAACTCACGCTCAATACCACGGGTCTCCAATTCGGAGACAACGGCCGCAGCAGGCTGAGCGCCTGGCCGTGCTGAATCCGGGTGCGATCCGCAGCGACCTCCTGATCACCATCGGCCTTGTTCACCACCAGCGCATCCGCGAGCTCGATCACTCCCTTCTTGATGCCCTGCAGTTCGTCGCCCGCGCCCGGCTGCAGCAGCACGAGGAAGAAATCGACCATCGAGCGGACCGCGACCTCGCTCTGCCCGATTCCAACCGTCTCGACGAGAATCACATCGAAGCCCGCAGCCTCACAGACCAACATCGCCTCGCGTGTACGATTTGCCACACCGCCGAGCGAGCCACCCGATGGCGACGGGCGAATGAAGGCGCGCTCCTCCTGGGCGAGTCGCTCCATGCGGGTCTTGTCGCCGAGGATGCTGCCCCCCGTGACCGGGCTGCTCGGGTCGACCGCAAGTACCGCCACGTGGTAGCCGCGCTCGAGCAGGTAGATCCCGATCGCTTCGATGAAGGTACTCTTGCCAACACCCGGCGGGCCCGTGATCCCCACGCGTGCGGCGCCGCCGGTCTTCGGAACCAGCTCTTCGAGGATCTGCTGGCCCAGCTCGAACTGGTCCGCACGGGTGCTCTCGAGCAGCGTGATGGTGCGGGCGATCGCGCGACGTTCCCCCCTCCGGATCGCGTCCCGGGTATCGGTGACGGATGCGAGGGGATCACTCATGCCGGGCGCGCCCGAATCACGTGCAGAACCTCGCGCGCCGCCTTCGGAACCGCGGTACCGGGGCCGAAGATCGCCGCCACACCCTTGGCCCGCAGGTACTCGTAGTCCTTGGGAGGGATGATACCGCCGACCACGACCACGATGTTGCCCGCGCCCTGCGCTTCGAGTTCCTTCAGCAGTTCGGGAACGAGTGTCTTGTGACCCGCGGCCTGGCTCGAGACGCCGACTACGTGGACGTCGTTCTCGACCGCCATCCGCGCCGCTTCCACAGGAACCTGGAACAGCGGGCCGATATCGACATCAAAGCCGAGATCCGCGAAGGCGGTGGCAATCACCTTCATGCCGCGATCGTGACCGTCCTGGCCGAGCTTCACGACGAGCATGCGCGGGCGGCGGCCTTCGTCCTCAGCGAACTGAACGACCTCCCGCAGCACCGAATCGAACTCATCGTCGCCCTGATACACACTGCCGTAGACGCCCGAGATCGACTGCACGTCCGCGCGGTAGCGCGTGAACTCCCGCTCCAGCGCCTCGGAGATCTCGCCCACGGTCGCCCGTCGGCGCGCCGCCTCGACCGCCGCCTCGAGCAGGTTGCCCTGGCCACTTCGCCCGACTTCCTGTAGCCGCGCGAGCGACTCGTTCACGGCCGCCTCGTCGCGGCTCGCGCGGATCTGCTCGAGTCGCGCGATCTGCGCACTGCGCACTGCCTCGTTGTCGACATCGAGCACCTCGATCTCAACCTGTTCATCGGTCTGGTACTTGTTCACTCCAACGATCACGTCATCGCCGCGGTCGACTCGTGCCTGCCGCCGAGCAGCGCACTCCTCGACCCGCAATTTCGGCATGCCCTGAACGATGGCCTTCGTCATGCCTCCGAGTTCTTCGACCTCGCGAATGATCTCGCGTGCCGCCTCGGCCACACTCGCAGTCAACGACTCCATGAAGTACGAGCCTCCCCACGGATCGATCACGTGCGGGATTCCCGCTTCCTCCTGCAGGATGAGCTGGGTGTTGCGCGCGGTTCGGGCGGTGCTGTCCGTCGGCAGCCCGAGGGCCTCGTCGTAGGCGTTGGTGTGAAGCGACTGCGTGCCGCCGAAGACCGCGGCCATCGCCTCGATGGTCGTTCGGATCACGTTGTTGATCGGGTCCTGCTCGGTGAGGCTCGCGCCCGAGGTCTGACAATGGGTACGCAGCATCGACGAGCGCGCATCTTGCGGGTCGAACTGCGCCATCATCTCCGCCCACAGCAGCCTGGCCGCGCGCATCTTCGCGACCTCGAGATAGAAGTTCATCCCGATCGCCCAGAAGAACGACAGACGCGGCGCGAAGTCGTCGACGCCCAACCCCTTCGAGAGTGCCGCACGCACGTAATCGAGGCCATCGGCCAGCGTGAACGCGAGCTCGAGCACGGTGTTCGCACCGGCCTCCTGCATGTGATAGCCGCTGATTGAAATCGAATTGAAACGCGGCATCTCCCGGCTCGCGAATTCGATGATGTCCGCAACGATCCGCATGCTGGGCTCGGGCGGATAGATGTAGGTGTTGCGGACCATGAATTCCTTGAGAATGTCGTTTTGAATC
>JAFDEI010000316.1 GCA_019310425.1 Deltaproteobacteria bacterium
CCGGGATTTCGCGATGCCCGAGTATGGGCCATGCCAATCCCCTACGGGGAGCCCGCGGCGAGCTTGCAACGCGCAACGAAGCGCCTATAGCTAGGGCATGCGTCGTCTTCTTCGCTGCTCGCTTCCATTGCTTCTCGCCGCGTGGCTGGCCGCGTGCGCCCCGGGCGAGGTCGCCGGGCCGGAACGTCATCACGGCCACCATCGCTTCGATTCGGCGGCGAAGTGGGCTGAGGAGTTCGAGGACCCCGCCCGTGACGTGTGGCAGCGCCCCGACACGGTACTCGCACGACTCGAGCTCGCGCCCGACATGGTCGTGGCGGACATCGGCTCGGCCACGGGCTACTTCCCTGTGCGGATCGCGCGCGCGGTTCCGGATGGCCGCGTCTATGGAATCGACATCGAGCCCGACATGGTGCGCTACCTGAACGAGCGCGCGGCCGCGGAGGGGCTGAAGAACCTCGAGAGCGTGCTCGGCACCCCCGACGATCCCCGCATTCCCGAAGCCGTCGACCTCGTGCTGCTGGTCGATACCTATCATCACATCACGAAGCGCAGCGAGTACTTCCGAGCGCTGACGCGCCGGCTCGCGCCCGGTGGGCGCGTCGCAATCGTCGATTTCAAACTCGGCGAGCTGCCCGTCGGACCGTCGGACGCGATGAAGATTCCGCCGGACCGCGTCATCGAGGAGCTGAGCGCTGCGGGGTACCGCGTCATGGTCGACGACCGCGCGCTGCTCCCCTACCAGTTCGTGCTGATCTTCGCGTCCCCCGGCAGCTGAGCGCCAGAACCCTTGTGCCGATCGATGGGGTCATCTCGGACCGAAGCCGGTTCCGCAGCTCGGCCAGCGATGGGCGGAAGGATGGGACGCCATTGCCGTATGGGGCTGAGTGCGATGGCCCAGACGGCAATGGCGACGGATCGCTATTTCAGCGGGTCGCTGCGGACCTGGATCGTCTCCGACACGGCACCGCTCTCGGCGTCGATGTCGTAGCGGATGGTGTAATGCCGGGGGCGTTCGCGGATGGCACCCGGATCGCCCTGGAAATGCTCGGTCGCGTCGATCGAGATCTCGGACTTCTCCGCGTCGAGTGCGACGCTTCGCACGTTGTAGATGTCGATGCCGGTTTGCCAGACGCGCGGCGCTTGCGAGGGTTCCGGAACGATCGCGAGCAGCAGGTGATTTCCGTTGACCGCCGGGTCTCCACCTCCGCTCTCGAAGAGACGAAGCATCACGCCGCGCTTGTCGTCGGACAGATTGTGAATGCCGAATACCTGCGCGAGCACCTGCAAGCTGGAATCGTTCGAGGCTTTCACCGTTCCGTCTGCTGCGAGGGCCGGCGCGGTGAAGAGGAGTGAAATGATTACGGTGAGAGTGCGTAGCATCCTTGGTTTCCTCCGTGTTCGTGTCGGCTACTGCGGGGCGGTCGTCGCCAGGATTCCGCCGGGCAGCAGCCTGAGGGTCAAAGCATCAGCATGTAGGCGCCTGCGAAGGTGAGCATCACGTTTGCGAAGGTGTAGGTGCCCGCGTAGCCGATCGCCGGGACGCCGCTCTTTGCCGCGCCCGTCACGACGCTGAGCGCCGGCGTGCTGGTCATGGCACCGGTGAGCGAGCCGAGCAACAGCGCCGGGTTCAACTTCAAGAGCTTGCGGCCGGCGGCATAGCCCACCGCCAGTGGAACGATGGCGACCCCCACGGCCGACAGCAGGATGGCGGGTCCGAGCTGTGTGAGGCCTTCGACGATGCCGCCGCCGGCGTTGAGACCGATGGCCGCCATCATGAGCGTCAGGCCGAGTTCCTTCAAGAGGTAGCGCGCGGCGCCCGGCACGCGGCCGAAGGTCGGGTTGAGCGAGCTCAGGTAGCCGATCGCGATGCCCATGAGGAGGAGCCCTCCGGCGGTCCCCAGGCCGATCGCCAGACCCCCCAACTTGAATACGAACAGGCCGAGCAGGATCCCGCCCGCAATGCCGAAGGAAAAGGTCACCAGGTCCGTCTCCTCCACCTCCTCCTCGATGTAGCCGATCTCCTGGGCGAGTTCGCGCAGCCGTTCCTCTTCGCCGATCAGCTGGAGCCGGTCGCCCTTGTGCAGCACCACGTCATCGGAGGCCGGCAGCTCGATGCCGGCGCGAACGATGCCCGTCACCCAACAGCCATGGGTCCGCGGCAGATCGAGATCCCGGACGGAACGGCCCACCACGTGGGGGGCGAGGATGATGATCGCGCTCGCGCCCACACGAAAATCGAGCAGCTCGGTATCGAGGACTTCGGGCCCGATGTGTTCCTGGGCCCAACGGTGCGTCTGGAGACTCGCGATGAGCGAGACGATGTCGCCGTCCTCCAGCGCGAGATCGGGATCGGGATCCAGCAGCTCGTTGCCCCGACGCACCCGCAGTGGTGTGCCGGCCTGGCCGACCTCGGCGGCGCGTTGCGCGAGAGTCTTGCCTCCCGTGCCCGGCAGTACCGCGTAGGCGCGGATCATCGGGAGCATTTCGGCGCTGACCGATCGCGCGTCGTCGGTCTTCACGAGGCCCCGCTCCCGCGCGTAGGCACGCGCCGAGGCCTCGAGGTCGATGCCCAGAAGCGAAGGAACCTGGCGGATGACGAGGATCACGAGCACGGTGCCGACGAGGTAGGTGATGGCGTAGCCAACGCCCACATTCTCGAGGGCTTGCGCGGGGCTCACGCCTTCGGGCAGTGTGGCGAGGCCGCTCTGGATTGCGTCCTGGGCGCCGGCGAGCGTCGGCGTGCTGGTGAGGGCGCCGGCCAACAGGCCTGCGTCGAAGCCCGGCTCGAAATCGAAGACGTGCGCGAGCAGCCGCGCCATCGTGAAGCCCGTGACGGCGACGATGGCGGCCAGGGCGATGTACTTGGGGCCGTCTTCGCGGAATGCGCTGAAGAAACTCGGCCCCGCCTCGATCCCGACCGAGAAGATGAAGAGCGCGAAGCCGAAGGAGGAAACGCCGGCGTTCATCGAGAGGCCGAAGTGCCCGAAGACGAGCCCGGCGAGGATGACGCCGATGGTGGGGCCGACGGGGGTTCCGAAGATCCGGAGGTTGCCGACGAGGTATCCGAGGCCCAGCACCAGGAAGAGGAGCAGGAGCCAGTTGTCTCGCAGCAGTTCGTAGACTTGGATCTCCACGACGGATTGCTAGCGACCGGCTTCGGCGAATGCAATC
>JAFDEI010000140.1 GCA_019310425.1 Deltaproteobacteria bacterium
GATGCGGACCGATTCGCGCAGCACGAGCTCGACCAGGCGCGGATCCTTGTCGTCGGCTTCGCCGATGCGCTTCGCTTCCTCGGAGGGCGTGATCTCCGCGAGCGACACCACGCGCCCCTCGGCCTTGGACACTACCTTCTGGCAGACCACGAGCGCGCCGTGGTGCAGCTCGAAGCCGCCGCGCTGTGCGGAGGCGCGCAGCTGCCCGGCGAGGTCGGCGCCGGCCTCGATTTCGGGCAGGCCCGCGAGTGGGCGCAGCAGGGTCGGTTCGGGAGGCGCGCTCACGACATGCGCTCCGCGATCTCGCGCCAGGCCGCGCGAGTGTGCTTGGCGGGCGCATCGCTCGCGATCAGCCGCTCGAGGTCGTCGCGGCGGTCGACGTCGATCGCGAGGGACGGCAAGGCGCACTCCTCGAATCGGACGCCCGCCGAAAGCGCGCGTTCGCGGTGAACCTTGGCGCTCTCGGGCCCGAAGCCCGCAGCGATGGCGTCGTGCGGTGCGCGCAGCAGCGCCGAAGTGCCGCCGTCGCGCGAAGGCGCGAGCGCCACGCCGTCTCCATCGAGCGACGCGATCAACTGCACGATCTCTTCCGGGCGCGCGCCCGCGACGTCGCCGAGCATCACGAGTACCGCGTCGGCCCCTTCAGCGGCGAGCCATGCCGTGGCGCTCTCGATGCGCCGCGAGCGCGTCGAGCACGTCGCGCAGCATCGCAGCCGCGAGCAGCCGGACATCGTCGCCATCGAAGTCGGCGCGCAGGCGCGTCTTCGACGCGTCGACCGCCTTCACCGGTACGACGGCCGCGATCATGCCCCCTCGGCGGCGAGTTCGAGCGCGGCCTGGGCCAGCCGCTGCGAGGTGGTGGTGTCGCGCATGATCGTGTCCATCACGTGGGTGCGCAGCCCGAGCGCGGCGATGTCGGCTTCGAGCGCGGCATCGCGCTCGTCGAGGATGTAGCCATCGACGAGGTCGCGGTAGAGGGCCGCAACGCCGCGCGCCGATACTTCGTGGCCGAGCCCGCGCAGCAGGCGGTCGGCGGGGCCCTTGACCGGTGCGCCGCCGACGATCGGCGAGATCGCGACCACGGGCGCGTCGCTCGCGAGCACGGCGTCGCGAATTCCCGGAACGGCGAGGATCGGCGCGATCGAGACCACCGGGTTGCTCGGAGAGATCAGAATGACGTCCGCGACGGCGATGGCGTCGAGCACGCCCGGGCCGGGGGTTGCGGCCTGCGCGGCTGAGAGGTCGACGCCGATGACTTCATCCGGTGCGCCGTCGCGCACCAGGTACTCCTCGAAATGAATCCGGCGGCCGCCAGAAAGCTCGACGACGGTGGGGCAGGGGTCTTCCGACATCGGCAGGATCCGCGACCTGACGCCGAGCGCGCTCGCGATCTCGCGCGTGACCGTCGCCAGGCCCGCGCCGCCGGCCAGCCGCAGTGTGCGGTGCTGGCAGTGCGCGAAGTCGAGGTCGCCGAGCCGGAACCAGATCTCGTGTCCGAGCATGCCGAGTTGCTCGATCACCCGGAAGCTGTCGCCTTCGAGCCCGTAGCCTCGGCTCGTGTCGACACGACCCGAGAGTGTGTAGCTCACGATGTCGATGTCGGGCGAGACGTGTACGCCGTAGAAGACGCGGTCGTCGCCGGTGTTCACGATCGTCGTGAGTCGTTCGGCATGCGGGCCTGGTTCGAGGCCGCGGAGGAAGCGAGCGGCCCCGACGCCGCCCGCGAGGGCGACGAGGTTCGGCGATTCGGATCGGGTCGGAGGCACTTTCGGCTCGGGACTCAGGGTCCGCCGGTGTCGCTGCGCCCGCGGTGCAGCGCCGCGAGTTCGGCCTGTAGCTGGGGGAGACGTCGCGCGATTTCGCGCAGCTCCGGGGAGACTTCGGTGTCGGCATCGGGACCGGGCGCGCTGACCATCACCTTCAGCGCTTCTTCGTACTCGGCGATGAGGGCTTCGACTTCGCGCATCCGAGCGTCATATTCGGTCCACTGGTCTCCCGAGGTCGGTCGGTAGGGCTCGTTCGGGCCGGCTTTCGGCGACGGCGATGGAACCGTGATCACCTCCGCTTTCGGATCCGGGTTGAAGTAGACGGGCGCTGTGCTCGGCGGCGCTTCCCCGGCCTGGATCGTCACGATCGAATCGCGCGCGTACCTCGGCACGCGGCCGCGCTCGGGGGTGTAGCGATAGTTGCCGTTGTGGTCGGTCCACTGGAAGATCGTGAGCGGACGTTCGTCGGTTTCCGCCTCCGCGGGCCCGGAAACCGCAGCGAGCACACCCCAGCAGAGCACGCAGCCTGCGAGGACGAAACGGCGAATTGCTGTTCGGGAAACGGCTGCCATGGCCTCCGATTCTTCTGGAGGGGTGCTCCGGCGTCAAGCGACCCCGAATGTGCCCTGCCGTTCGCAGCCGGCCGCGGCCGCGGATTCACAGCGAGCAGCCCCGATTTCGCGCGCTGCCCGGGAAACCGTTGCGGTGTCTGGAGTTGCTCGTGCGGCGGGGCGCGGAGCGCGTGGGCACGAGAATTGCTCCAGGCAACTCCCATGCAACCCGCGAAGCCGACCATGGGATGGCTCGCCGTCGTGCTCGCGATCTGCTGCACGGGGGCGTCCGCTGCCGACTCCGGTCGAAGCGACGGGCCCACTGCGGCGTCCGTCGTTCCGGTGCCCTCCATCGTCTGGCGTCCGGCCGCCGACGGCCAGCGCGGTCGGCGTGCGACCGCGCTCGCAGTCGAGCCCGGAAGCGAACGACTCGCGATCGGTGACGAGCAAGGCGTTCGGCTCGGTGTGGTCGGCGGCGTACTGCACCGGGTATTGCATCGAGGTCCGGTGCGCGATCTCGCGTTCCTGCCTGCGGGCGGACTCCTCGTCGCGACCGAGCGCGGTCTCTATCGCATCGATGCAGTCGGCCCGACGGCTCCGATTGCCCCCGGCCCTGGCGCGTCGGCGCGATCGGTGCGGCGCGTGGCCGCTCTCCCGGGTCTGGACAGCGCCCACGCGGGTGTGTTCGCGGCGGCGACCGACGCCGGTGTCTTCGTTTCGGCCGACGGACAGAGCTGGCAACGATTGTCCGGGAATCTTCCGGCCGGGCCTGCGACCGCGCTCGCATTGCGGCGCGATCACGAGGTGGTGGCGTGCTGGACGGTCGTGGGGGAGCGGCTGTGGCGCATCGATCTCACAGTGCGGAGCGGTCGCATCGAGGTCCGCGCGTTCAGGCGCGAGAGGATCGCGTTCGCGGGGCGGGATCGCGGTGCGGTCGATGTCGTGAGTGACCTTCCCGAAGCCGATGTCGCGGTCGTGTTTCCGAAGCTGATCGCGTTGCGAAACGCCGACTCCACTCCGGGCAGCTGGGAAATCGTGCGGCCCGAGCTGCCGGCGGGGGGCGAGTTGTGGCGACTGGGTCACGGTGCCGGGCTGTATTGGCTCGCGACGGATCGCGGCCTGCTGGTGGCGGGTTCGCTGCGCGGCCCGTGGCGCCGTGCCTCGGCCCCGGTGGGCACCTCGAGCATTCAGGCCGCGGTCGGTTCCGCCGCGGCGATCTATGTCGCCGCGAATGCCGGCATCTTCGGTGGTCGCGTCACGCCCGCGCTGGCCAGGTCGGCGCCGGCACCGGACGCGTCGGCCTTCCTGCGGCAATCCTCGTCAGCGACCGCGTCGGGGGATCGTGCCGCTGCCGGCGAACCGCAGGTCGGTGAGGTTCACCGCGTCGCGATCCGCTATCTCGGCCTCGGTCGAGATCGGCTCGAGGCGCTGCGCGAAGGGGTCAGCCGGCGGGGCTGGTTGCCGATCGTGGTGCTGCGCGGCGATGGCGACTGGGATCGCAGCCGCGCCACCGATTACGACCAGGCGTTCCTCTCCGGAGAAACCCGTCACCTGATCGACATCGATCGCGACCGCGACAATTCCTACGGCGTGTCGCTGACGGTGTCCTGGGACCTCGGTGACATCGCGTACGAGCCGGAATCGATCGACGTTTCGCACGAGACCCGCGAGGTCATCGAGCTGCGCGATGACGTCCTCGACGAGATTACCCAGTTGTACTTCGAGCGACGCCGTGTTTTGGCCGCGCTGGCCGCCTCCGTCGACCTGCCCGCCGCCGACTCGCTGCAGCTGCGCCTGCGCGCTTCCGAGCTGGCGGCCGGTATCGATGCCTGGACCGGCGGCTGGTTCAGCGAGCGACTGGTCGCATCCACCCCATGAGCCCCGGTCCCGAAACGACTCAGAGGAAATGCATCATGCAATTCATCGCAAACGGCCGCTTCGGCGGCGCGCTCCCGAACTTCTGCCTGGGCCTCGTGCTCGCGCTGGTGCCGCTGCCCGCGGTGGCATTGCCGCTGCTGTCGGAGGTTTTCTATGACGCCGCGGGCTCGGACAACGGCCTCGGCTTCGTCGAAATCTACGGCGAGCCGGGATTGTCACTCGCGGGCTTTACGATCGAGGGGGTGAACGGGGCCAACGGCGTCGTCACCGTCACCCTCGCGCTGGTCGGCACGATTCCGGAGGACGGAATCTTCCTGCTCGCAGACGATGCGGGAGACGGGTCGAGTTTGGTCGCGGGCGCCGACCTGGTGCTGAATTTCGATTTCCAGAACGGCCCGGACGGCATTGCGCTGCGGAACAACTCGGCTGTGGTCGATGCGATCGGCTACGGGGTCTTCGGTCCGAGCGAGGTCTTCGCGGGCGAAGGCGCGCCCGCGCCCGACGTTCCGGCGGGCTCGAGCCTCGCGCGGCGCTTCGCCAATGTGGATACGGACGACAATGCGGCCGATTGGGTCGCGCTCACGACGCCGACGCCGGGCTTCGCGCCGCTTCAGTCGGTTCCCGAGCCGGCCGCGGGCGCGTTGCTGGCGTTGGGCCTCGTCGCCATTGCGAGCCGTGCGCGGCGGAAGTGCGCCGTGCGCTGAATCCGCCCCACCGGCGGCGGCCCCCAACCTCCCTGATGCCGCCGCCAGGAGTCCCGGTGAGCGTCTACATGCCGGGACTCCTCCCCGGGGGGTGAAGCCGGAGGTTCAGCTTCGACGCGGATCCGCCGATTTCCCAACGGACGTGTCGCGGCTGGGCCGCGTCGCGAATACTCGGAGTGATGGCCGGATGCTGGACAAGTCGCGTGCGGATGTGGAGACTCGCAGGCGCCGGGCGAGGCGGTCTGGGGGGCATGACCGGCGATGATCACAGGATCGAATACCAACGTGCGACACGGCGGCAAGCTCTTCCACGTGCAGACGGAAGACAGCGGCCGGCGTAATCCCCACGTGATCAGTCACCTGTATTTCGGTGGCACGATTCTCGCGTCGGAGAAGACGAAGTACGACGAGCTGCTCGACCTCGAGTCCGAGTCACTCGCAAAGGACGTGCGCGGCCTGATCGAAGAGCAGCACAAGTCGATGCTGGAAAAGCTCAAGCGCGGCGAGTTCGATCTCGTGATCACCGAGCGGCTCGGCGGCGTGACGGACGACAGTGACACCGCGAGCAACCATGCGAAAGCCTCACCGCCGACTGCACCGGCGCCCACGCAACCCATCATCGATGAGCCGGTGGCGCCGGTGTCCGAGTCACCCGGCCAGGGTGCGGCACGCACGTTCGGCGACGGCATCGTTTCGCAGAAGCCACTCGACGAGGTGATCCTCGAGTATCTGGTCGAGAAGGCGCGGGATCGCGCGGGCGATCGGGAGTCGAAGGCGGCCGCTCGGCCGCGCAAGAAAGAGTGAAGCGGTTCCGGCCGCTGAGCCCGAGGTCGTGGTTTCGTCCCGATTCGGCGGGCGCACCGACGGCGCCCACTCGCGCCGATGCCGCGATCCAGATGTACCACTGCTCGAAGTCGTATCTCGCGGGCAGTTTCGCGTTGCGGGACGTCAGCCTCGAATTCGGCAGGGGTGAGTTCGCGTTCCTCACTGGGCCCTCCGGAGCGGGCAAGACCACGTTGCTCGAGCTGTTGTTCGGCGCAGAGCACCCCAGCGAGGGGCAGATCGTGGTACTCGGGCGGAATATCTCGCGCCTCGGCGCAGCCGCGGTGCCACGGTTGCGCCGCCGGATCGGTGTGGTGTTTCAGGACTTCAAGCTGTTGCCCCGCTTGACGGTCGAGGAGAACGTCGCGCTGGCGTTGGACGTGCTCGGAACGCCCAGGCGAGAGGCGCGTGCCAAGGTCTTCGCGACCCTCAAGCAACTCGGCCTCCAGCACCGTCGCTACCACCATCCGTTGTCACTATCGGGTGGTGAGCAGCAGCGCGTTGCAATCGCGCGTGCACTCGTGAACGAGCCGGAGATCCTGCTCGCCGACGAGCCGACCGGAAATCTCGATGCGGATCTCACGCTCGAGATCATGGACCTCGTGGTGAGTACCGCGCTGCGCGGCACGACGGTGCTCGTCGCCACTCACGATCTCAGCCTCGTCGATCGTTACGGCAAGCGCTCGGTCCGGCTCGAAGCGGGGCGGGTCACCGAGGACCATCGCCCAGCCGGTGGGGTCGCGTGAAACGTCTGACGGTTCTGCTGCTGTACTTCGCGCGCACCACGTTGCGTGGCCTGCGCGGCAGCCCGGTCACGACCGCGGTGGCGATCCTCACGATCTCGGTGAGCCTGGTGCTGGTGGGCGCATTCGATCTGCTGCTGCGCAACATGGAGGATCTGCTCGATGATTTCGGCCGCGACCTCCACGTGACCGCCTACCTCGAAGACGGCCTCGCGGATGCCGAGGCGGAGCACCTCGCCGCCGTTCTGCTCACGGTCGAGGGGGTCGAGAGTGTGCGCCCGGTGTCGAAGGACGAGGCGCTCGAGCGCTTCAAGAGCGGCATGGGGGCGGATCTGCTCGACGGCCTCGATGAGAATCCGTTGCCCGCGTCGATCGAGATCCAGCTGTTGCCCGAGCAGCGAACGCCTGCGGGGATGCGGATCGTGGTTGAGTCGATCCGCGGCCTGCCCGGAATCGGCGACCTCGGTTCGGGCCAGGATTGGGTCGAGGGCTACCTGCGCGCGCTCGCGGTGGTGCGCGGGATCGGCGTGGGGCTGAGCTTCATCCTCGCGTTTGCAGCACTGCTGATCGTCACGAACACGATCCGGCTGGCGGTATTCGCGCGCCGTGACGAACTCGACATCCTGCGTCTGGTCGGCGCCAGCCGGGCCTTCACCAATACTCCCTTCATCGCCGAGGGCATCGCGCAGGGGGCCGCGGGCGGCAGCCTCGCGGTGCTGTTGTTGTTCGGCATCTTTCACCTGGTGCTGCCGGGACTCGAGTTCGGCTTCGAGGTGGTACTCGGCAGCGCGCCGCGATTCTTCCACGCGAGCGAGGTGCTGGTGTTGATCGGTCAGGGCGCGGCGCTCGGTCTGATCGGCTCGGTCGCCGCGCTGATCGGGAACGCGCGCCCGTGAACTCGCGGCGCGGTGGTTGGCAGCGGCTGCGCCGTGCACTGCCACTCTTCGGGCTGCTGATCGCGGCTGCCGCCACGGCGGACCGTGAGGCCGACCTCGAGCGGTTGCGCGAAGCCATTGAATTCAGCCGCGAGCGCGTCGCTGCCTTCGAGCTGGAGCATCGCAATCTGCTCGAGACCCTGGAGGCGCTCGACCTGGCGTCGATCGCGCTCGAGCAGGAAGTCGAGGTCGCGCGCGCGAGCGCACGGGCGGCGCGCGCCGATCTCTCGGCGGTCGAAGCCGAAGCGGTCGATCTCGCGGAGCGGCTGCGCGCGACCGAGAGCGCAATGGAGCGGCGCGCGGTTGCGTTGTACAAGAGCGGCGACGCCGCCGCGGTGCGAATGTTGTTCACGGCCGGCGGAATCCGCGAGTTCCTCGCGCGCAGCAGCTTGCTGCGGCGGTTGTTGCAGCGGGACGCTGCACTGCTCGATCGTCACAAAGCCGAGTCGAGCGCACTCGACGCTGTGCTTCGGCGCGCAGCCGAAGCCGCCGAAGTCAGTGCCGCAGCCGCAGCGGCACTGCAGCAGCGCGAACGCGAGCTGGCCGGCGAGCGCGCCGCGAAGCAGCATCTGGTGGCACAGATCCACCAGGACCGCACCCGAGAGCGGGCCGCCCTGGTCGAGCTGGAAAAGGCTGCACGTGCGCTCGAGGAGACGCTTCGGAACCTTCGGGATCACCCCGATACGCCGCTCGGCTCGCTCGGCGGACCGCCATTCGCATCGCTGCGGTCCGAGCTCGATCCGCCGGTGAATGCCCCGGTGACGGGACGCTTCGGACGCGTGGTCGACGAGGAATTCTTCACCGAGACCTACCGCACGGGCGTCGTGTTCGGCGCGGAATACGGTGCCCCGGTCCGAGCGGTAGCGGTCGGACGCGTGCGCTATGCGGGCTGGTTCCGCGGCTTCGGGCGCCTCGTGATCGTCGCTCATGGCGATTCCTATTTCACCGTTTCGGGACACCTGTCGAAGATGGTCGTCGCGGTCGGTGACCGCGTCGCGGCGGGTGATACCATCGGAGCGGTCGGCGACACCGGTTCTCTGACCGGGCCGCAGCTCTATTTCGAGATTCGGCTGGGTGGCGACCCCCTCGATCCCGCCGAGTGGCTTCGGGGAGTCGACTCACGGTAGAATCCCGTAAGGATATCAAGGAGATTGGCCCACCGGCCGAAACCGGGGTCTGCGTCTTCGGGAGCCCTCGCGTGCTCCCGAAGGGCCTGTCACCGCCTCCGAGCAGCAAGTCCGGGCAGCACGTTCGCGCGTCGCGTACCAGGAGCCCCATTGAGTCAATCGAAGAGCCTTCGGATCCGAATCCTTCTCTCCTTCCTCGCCGGAGTCATCGCGGCCGTGGGGGTCGCCGCCCTTGGGAGCGTCGGGAGTTCTGCCGCTGGGCGTTACGAAGACCTGAGCCTGTTTACGAACGTACTCACGCTCGTGCGCCGGAACTACGTCGAGCCGATCGACGAGGGCCAGCTGGTGCGGGGCGCGGTGCGGGGCATGCTCGCCGAACTCGACCCGCATTCCTCCTTCATGGACGCCGAGGCCTACACCGAGATGCAGGTCGACACCAAGGGCGAGTTCCACGGCCTCGGGATCGAGATCAGCAAGACGCGTGATGGTTATATCGAGGTCGTGTCACCGATCGAGGGCACACCTGCTTACCGAGCGGGGATCAAATCTCGTGACCAGATCGTCGCAATCTGTCCGACCGAGCCCCCGGAGGATTGGACCGAGGATTGTGCGCCGACGAAGTCGATGACGCTGTTCGAAGCCGTCAACCTGATGCGTGGTCGCAAGGGCACGCAGATCACGATCGACATCATGCGCGATGGCTTCGATGAGCCCAGGCCGTTCATGGTCACACGTGATGTCGTGAAAGTGGAATCGGTTACCGGTCGCATGCTCGAGCCCGGTTACGCCTATGTGCGTCTGCGTGCATTCCAGGAGCGAACATCGCGTGACCTCGAGGAAGTCCTCGAGAAGCTGCACGCAGAGAACCTCAAGCCGTTCGACGGCATGGTGCTCGATCTTCGCGACAATCCCGGCGGCCTGCTCAACCAGGCGGTGCAGGTATCGGACGCCTGGCTGTCCGAAGGCCTCGTGGTCTACACGAAGGGTCGCGTGGACGGACAGCGTCAGGAATTCCGCGCCGCGGCCGCCGGCACCGAGCCGGGCTATCCCATCACAGTGATCGTGAACGGGGGCTCCGCGAGCGCCTCGGAAATCGTCGCCGGCGCGCTCCAGGACCAGCACCGCGCGCTCGTCGTCGGCAAGAAGTCCTTCGGCAAGGGATCGGTGCAGACCGTCTACCCGCTCGAGGGTGGCAACGGCCTTCGGCTCACGACGGCGCTCTACTACACGCCGGGCGGCCGCTCGATCCAGGAGGTGGGCATCGTTCCCGACATCGTCGTCGAGTCCAGCGAGTTCGAGCAGGCTGCGCGCGAAGGTGACTCGCGCAGGCGCTTGCGCGAGGCGGATCTCGAAGGGCACTTCACACACGAAGAGGCCGAGCCCACGAAGCCCGGTGGCTCGCGGACCGCCGACGGCCCGGGGGCATCGGATCAGGATTCGGATCCGCAGCTCGGTCGCGCGCTCGAGGTGCTGAAGAGCTGGACCTATTTCGAGCGGCTCCGAAAGGAGGATGCGCCCGCGACGATTCACGCGCGGTCGGAGCAGGAAGAGCCCGCTGCGGCGACGCAATAGCCGCGGCTGCGCGCCGCATGCCGAACCCCGAACGTGAGCCCGTCTACACGGTCGCCCAGCTCGTCGCCGGGCTGAAGCGCTTGCTCGCAGAACGCGTGGGCCGTATCTGGGTCGTCGGCGAGCTCTCGGGTGTCCACGTCGCGCGCTCGGGGCATATCTATTTTTCGCTGAAGGACGATTCGAGCCAGCTGCGCTGCGCGCTGTTTCGCAGCGCTGCGCGCGGTCTTGCGTTCGAACCCGAAGACGGGCTCGAGGTGCTCGTACAGGGCGACGTGTCGCTCTACGAGGCGCGCGGAGAGCTCCAGCTCGTCGCCCGCCGACTCGAGCCGCGCGGTCAGGGGGTACTCCAGCTCGCATTCGAGCAGCTGCGGCAGAGGCTGGAAGCCGAGGGCCTGTTCGACGCTGTGCGCAAGCGCGCGTTGCCGCCGCTTCCCGAGCGGATCGGTGTGGTGACCTCGCCGACCGGCGCAGCCATCCACGACATCCTCGAGGTCACCGGCCGGCGCTTTCCCGGTACGCCCATCGTGATCGCGCCGACCCGCGTCCAGGGTGACGGGGCCGAGGACGAGATTGCCGCGGCGCTCGACTCGTTGGCGGTACTCGCTGACGTCGACCTGATCCTGCTCGCACGCGGC
>JAFDEI010000317.1 GCA_019310425.1 Deltaproteobacteria bacterium
TGGAATTCCGCTGTTTACGACGCTGATCGCGCTGGTCGACGCGGGGGAACCGGTGCTCGGCCTGATCGACTGTCCGGCGTTCGACGAACGCTACGTCGGCTGGCGCGGCGGTGGTTGCCGACGCAACGGTGTACCGACCGCGGTGTCGCAGGAGACCGACCTCCGCAAGGCAATCGTCTCGCACGGCGACCCCTACTGCTTCGACCTGTTCGGTGCACGCGAGACTTTCGAGCAGATGGCGCGCGAGATCCCGATGCTGCGCGGCTACACCGACGCCTTCGGACATTCCCAGGTGCTCGGCGGCGGCGTCGACGCCATGGTGGACCTCGCGCTCAATCTCTGGGACGCAGCAGCGACACAGATCCTGGTCAAGGAGGCCGGGGGGCGCTGCGTGACGCTGCCCGGGCCCGGCGGCAAACTCGGGCTGATCTTCGGCAGTCCCGCGCTGGTGGAACAGCTCGAGGACTTCCTCCCCCGCGACTGAGCTCACGGCACGCACACCTGAAGGTGGCCAGGCGAGGACCCGTATGAGCGGATCACACGCCTTGCGGAAGCTTTGGCCGCATCGCGGCCAACGCGCAGCCAGGCGAGGACCCGTATGAGCGGATCACACGCCTTGCGAAAGCTTTGGCCGCATCGCGGCCAACGCGCAGCCAGGCGAGGACCCGTATGAGCGGATCAAACGCCTTGCGGAAGCTCTGGCCGCGAAGCGGCCAACGCGCAGCCGGTCGCGCTACAGTCCCGACCCCGCCCAACGACCCGGTGCGAGCGTGCAAGAGGAATCCAATGACCACTCCCCCTACCCTGAACGATGCCCGAATCCTGCTCGCCGGAGCCGACGACCTGATCGCGCGCGCGCTGGCGCGCGCGAGAGAGATCACCGACGGTGGCAAACGCATCGACGACCATCAGGTCCTGTCCGAGCGCGTCACCTACGCGGCCACCGAGGGGCGCGCAGCTCAGGATATGATCGCCCGCACCGCCGCGGCACTCGCGGAGGGCGGCGCTGACGACATGCTCGAGCTCACCTGTGTGGCCGGCGTGGCCGATCTGGTCGAAAGCCTGAAGAACCGCCTCGCACATGCGATCGATGACCTCGGCCTCGACGAGAGTGTGATCGAAGATCCGAGCAGGTGCGGGATGCGGTCCGGGAATTTGCCGAGAACGAGGTGGCCCCGCAGGCCGAGCACATCCACCGCACCGACGCCCTGATCCCTGAATCGTTCATCAGCGAAATGTCCGAGCTCGGCTACTTCGGCCTGGCGGTACCCGAGGAGTACGGCGGGTCCGAGATGGGCAATCTCGCGATGATCCTGACGACCGAGGAACTCTCGCGCGCCTCACTGGCCGGTGCGGGTTCGCTGATCACTCGTCCGGAAATCCTCACGAAGGCGCTGCTCGGCGGCGGCACCGAAGAACAGAAGCAGCACTGGCTGCCGAAGATCGCCGTAGGCGAGATCATGGTCGGCATCGCGGTCACCGAGCCGGACATCGGCAGCGATGTCGCCTCGCTCAAGTGCCGCGCCGAGCGCAGGGTCGTCGACGGTGAGGATTCCTGGGTGATCGACGGACCGAAGTCGTGGTGCACCTTCGCGGGCCGGGCCGACGTGCTCGCGCTGCTCGCGCGCACCGACCCGGACCTCTCGAAGGGCGCCAAGGGCCTGTCGCTGCTGATCGTCCCGAAAGACCGCTTCGACGGACATGAATTCGAGATGAAGCAAGCCGGTGGCGGACGCATCGTGGGCAAGGCGGATGCCACGCCGGGCTATCGCGGCATGCACTCGTTCACGCTCAATTTCGAGAACTACGTGATCCCCGCCGAGAATGTCGTCGGTGGCGACGAGCAGGTCGGGCGCGGCTTCTATCTCCAGATGGCGGGATTCGCAGCGGGTCGACTCCAGACCGGCGGCCGCGCTTGTGGCCTCGCACAAGCCGCGCTCGAGAAGACCGCCGAGTACGTGGTCGACCGCATCCAGTTCGCGAAGCCGATCTCCGAGTACCAGCTCACGCAATTCACGCTCGGGCGGATGGCAGCGCGAATCGCGGCCGCACGCGCGATCACCTACGCGGCCGCCGAGGCGTTCGACGAAGACGAGCGCAAGGCGGCGCCGCTCGCCGCACAGGCAAAGCTCCTCGCGTGCGACATCGCGGTAGACGTCACCCAACAGGGGCAGCTGATGCACGGTGGCTGGGGCTACGCCGAGGAGTACCCGATCAGCCGCTATGTCGTCGACGCCAGCGTGCTGCCGATCTTCGAGGGTGTGAAGCCGGTGCTCGAGCTGAAGGTCATCGCACGGAACCTGCTCGCCTGACGGCGATCGGGTCGGGAGTGCCCGTCAGTCCTTCGACTTCTTGCCGAGCTGGACATCCTGCCAGGTGGTGTAGATCGCGAGCAACACCAGCAGGCCGAACACGACCCGGTTGAACAGGATCGATTCGATCTCGGGGTTGAACCAGCCGTCGTAGCCAAACCAGGCCGCGAGCAGGACCAGCAGCACCGGCATGAAGAACGGCTTTTCGAACGGCGTGGTCACGCCATCCTTCGATTCCTCGGAGTTCTCGGGTTCCCGACCAGTGTCCGACACGTCGTCAGGTTAGCCACCGGATTCCGGGTGGTCCATACCGCACTTGGGCTATATCGCACTTGGGCTATATCGCACTCGAACTGATCCGCGGGCCAAACGCCCGCTCGGCCAACGCGCCGTCAGGCCGCGGCGAAGAACTTCGTCAGGACGTCGATCATCGGTCCGACGTCCGCCACGCCGGCCATCTCGCGACACGAATGCATCGACAGCATCGGATTACCGACATCGACCGTGCGTATCCCGAGCCGTGCGGCGGTGATCGGACCGATCGTCGAGCCGCAGGCGAGATCACTGCGCGACACGAAGACCTGTGGAGAAACCCCCGCCTGAGCACAGAGGTTCGCGAACTCGCCGGCCGTCACCGCGTCGCTCGCGTAGGCCTGGCCTGCGTTCTGCTTGATGACCGGCCCGCCCCCGATCAACGGCCGGTGCCCTGGCTCGTGGCGATCCGCATAGTTGGGATGCACGGCGTGCGCCATGTCGACCGAGATCAGCGTCGACTGCGCGAGCGCGCGCGCAGACCCCTGCGGCGCCCCGCCCTCGAAGCCCGCGACCGTACGCTCGAGCACGTCGGCGAGGAACGAGCCGGCAGCACCCGCAGCGCTGCGGCTACCGACCTCTTCATGGTCGTAGAGCGCTATTACACGGGTGAACGCCGATTCGGGCTCTGCAGCTGCGGACAGCAGCGCCGTGACGGCCGCATGACAGCTCGCGAGATTGTCGAGCCGAGGCGCGCACAAGAACTCGCCACGAGTTCCGATCACCGACGACGGCTGAACGTCGTAGGTCATCAGGTCGAACGCGAGGATCGCCTCCGGCACGACGTCGGCGAGCCGCTGTTCGCGCAGCTCCGTGGCGATCCACTCGGCGAGCGGGGGCACACCCTCGAGGCCGGCGATCGGGACGAGGTGCTTCTGCGCATCGAGCTTCAGGCCCTCTTTGGCCAACTCTCGCTGCAGGTGGATCGCGAGGTTCGGCACACGCAGCAACGGCCGCGAAAAATTCAACAGCAGGTTTCGCGTGCGCTCGTCCTCGCGGATCGTCACGCGCCCCGCGAGCGAGAGGTCGCGATCGAGCCAGGTGTGGAGCAGCACACCCCCGTAGGGTTCGACTGCGAGCTGTCGGTAACCGTGGCGATCGACATCGGCCAGCGGCTTGAGGCGCAGATTGGGTGAGTCGGTATGCGCGCCGATGATCCGGAAGCCCGCATCCGCCGGCGACAGCGAGCCGACCTGGAGCGCGATCAGGCTGCCGTCGTTGCGGATCGCAAAACGTCGATCGCCGGGAGCGAACTCCCACTGCGCAGGCTCGTGGATCGGGGTGAAGTCAGCCGCCGCGAGTCGGCGCACGCTCTCGGCCACCGCGTGATACGGCGTCGGCGAACAGTCGATGTACGCGAGCAGATCGGCTGCGGCGAAGCCTTCGGTCCCGGTCATGGGCGGGACCATAGCAAGGCCCGACGGCGCTCCCGA
>JAFDEI010000318.1 GCA_019310425.1 Deltaproteobacteria bacterium
GAGTTTCCGACCACCAGCAGCGAACTGAGCGACATGCCGATCGCCGCGAGGTATGGCGCCACCAGCCCCGCCGCGGCAAGCGGAAGCACGCAGAGGTTGTACGCCAGCGCCCAGGCGAAGTTTTGTCGCATGATCTTGCGCGCATTGCGGGCCCAGGCGAGAGCCAGCGGGATCGTCGCCAGGCGGTCGTCCAGGAGTACGGCGTCCGCACCCAGTCGCGCGAGGTCGCTGCCGCTTCCCATCGCCAGGGAAACCTGGGCCCGGCCGAGCAGCGGCGCATCGTTGACTCCGTCGCCGACGGCGACCACGATGTCACCGTTCGCGATCCAGTCGTCGAGCACGGCAAGCTTCTCTTCGGGTGAAACGCCTGCACTCGCGTCTTCGATCTCGAGCTCTCTCGCGACCGCTGCGACGCTTTTCTGCGAGGGATCACCGGAGAGCAGCGAGCTCGCGTAGCCCTGCTCTTTGAGCCAGCTCATCACGGCTCCGGCGTTTGGCCGCAACGGCATTTCGAACTCGAACCATGCGAGGCCTCCGTGTTCATCGGCCAACAGCGCTGTGCTGCCGAAGTCTGGGGAAGCTCCGGGCGGAAGTTCCAACTCGGTCTCCGAGAGCGCGGCGCTCCATTCGGGACGGCCGAAGCGCAGGATCCGCCCTTCCAACTTGCCCGAGACCCCGTCTCCGGGCTCGACGAAGGTTTCCGCGGCTGCCGCGTCAGCGCGTCGGCGTGCGGAGGAAGGAGCCGCCGCCCGCAGTGCGCGAGCCAGTGGATGGTTCGAATTCGCCTCGAGTTCCGTCGCGAGTCGGATGGCCTGTCCGGCGTCGAACTGCTCCCGAATCGGGTGCACGGCCCGGAGCATGGGAGTGGCTGCCGTCAGTGTTCCTGTCTTGTCGAAGACGACGCGGGTAGCCCGGGCAAGCGCTTCGAGCGCGTGACCACGGGTAATGAGAAAACCGCGTGCGGCCAGTCCGTGAGTCGCCGCGGCGAGCGCGGTCGGCGTGGCGAGAGACAGCGCACACGGACAAGTCGCGATCAAGACCGAAATCACCACGGGTACGATTCGCGAGGGGTCGATCCACCACCACATCAGGCCCACCGCCAGCGCGGCCGCGACAACCGACGTCAAGAAAACTCGTGCGAGGCGATCGGCCAACTCGGCGATCGGTGGTTTCTCGAGTTGCGCGCGGTCGAGCAGGGTCGCGATCTGCTGAAGCGTCGAGGCCGCGCCGGTGCGTTCGACGCGCATCTGAAGGGTGCCATCGAGATTCTCACTGCCGGCGAACAGGGGACTCCCGGGTTGTTTGAGGACCGGAGATTCTTCGCCGGTGAGCAGGGACTCGCTCACCTCGCCCTGCCCTTCGATCAAGAGACCATCGGCCGGGACGTATTCTCCCGGGTGAATCGACGCCAGGTCTCCTTGCGTCAACGATGCAGCGGGAACGTCCTCTTCGACTTCCCCGGCTTCCCCGGCCGCGAGTCGATGGGCGATCTGCGGGACACGCCGTTGAAGACTTCGAATCCGCAACTCCGCACGCGCGCGCAGATCGCGCTCCAGTGCGCGACCGAGCGTGATGAAGAAGATGAACATGCACACCGAGTCGAAGTAGACCTCACCGCTGCCGGTGACTGTCGACCATGCGCTGGCCGCGTACGCCCCGAGCAGCGCGAGGCCAATGGGAACGTCCGGCCCAATCCTCACGGCGCGCAAGTCCCGCCACGCCCCGGTCAGAAACGGCAGGCCCGCGTAGGCGAGCACGGGAGTCGTTACGACCAGGCTTGCGAACCGCAACAGGTCGCGATGCACGGCTTCGAGATCGGCGAACGCTCCGGCGTAGAGCGCGACCGAGAACATCATGACCTGCATGGTGCCGAGACCCGACGCACCGAGGCGCCGCAGGGCCGCTCGCCGCTCACCGCGCAACAGCGCCTCCTCGGCATCGGGCTCGAAGGGTTCGGCGCGATAACCGAGTTCGGCGATATGAGCGAGGATCGCACTCAGCGCGATCACCTCGGGATCCCAGCGCACGCGGGCGCGTTGATTCGCGAGTCCGAACTGCGCCGTGCTCACACCGGGAACCCGGGCCAGCCGCTCTTCGAGCAACCAACTGCAGGCGGCACAGCGCATGCCACCGACGCTCAGGGTTGCGCTCCGCTCGCCGTTCTCCTCGAGAGTCACGAAGCTGCGTTGCAGGACGTCGTCGTCGAATCGCTCGAACGCCCGGGTCGTGTCCGGCTCGAGTGTTGCAGGTGTTGCAGTTAGAAAGGCTGTGCTCGATGCGACGCGTTGATCGTAGTAGGCGAACAGTCCGAGTTCATGAATCAGCTCGGCCGCGCCCAGACAGCCGTGACAGCAAAAGCCGCGCAGCTCCCCAGCCCGCGTCGGGAGTGTCGAGTGAGTCCCCGCAGTGGAAGCACGGCTCGTTCGACCGATCCAGTTCGTGCGCGGCGCTCACCCGCCCGGCTCCATGCGGAAGGAGCGATCCGCCGGCAATTCGATTCGGCTCCGCAAACGCCATGCCGCACCCTCCCCCGTCGGTCGCAGGGTGGCGTAGAAGCGACCTGCGGGCAGGTTCTCAGGTGACGCATAGCGGCCGTCCGGGGCGCGCTCCAGGTGCAGGCGTCGATCCAGTTCCGTGCGGGTCACGTGGCTCAAGTCGAGTTCGAGAGCGGCCGGAAACTCGCCCAGGATGTTGAGTGCGACGGTCACGCCGCCATCCAGCGTCACCTGCGCCGCTGCTTCTCGCAGGGCTGCCTCGTGATCCGCGGCAAGGGTTTGGTTGATCGACTGTCCCTTGCGATAGGAATCCTCGGTGACCAACGGATCGGCCCCACGCACCGCGATCACGACCGTCGCGATCCCCGAGACGACCGTCGTGCTGAGCAAGATGACGATGAACCAGGGCCAGGAGTGGCGGTACCACGGGCCCGCTTGGCTGGCGTCGGTCATCGCGGATCGGCTCCCGATGTTTGCCCGGCTGGCTGCTTGGAAGGTTGCGTAGAAGGTTGAGTGGAAGGTTGCGTAGAAGGTCGCGTGGAAGATTGAGTGGAAGGCTGAATGAAACGGCTTTCTTCGCGTACTACGTAGTGAGGCTCATCGATCGTTTCGACGACAAAGTAGACCGGACGATTCTCCGCTGCCTCGGGCGTGGCATGCGCGACCAACTGTACCCCGATCGCCAACTGCTCACCCGGTGCAATTTCCACCACCGATCCGTGGAGCGTCTTGAGCTCGAAGGGGAAGTCGGCCTCGGCCCGCAGCTCGTAGCGCCGGCTGCCGTTTTCCCGGTTGACGATGCGCAGGCGATAGGTGTTCTCGATCGAGCCGTCCCAGTGTTCCCGGTACAGCCGGCCCCGGTCTCGGATGATGTCGAGTTCGAGGGGAATCCGGTGGCCGACGGTCCAGACGAATCCCAGCAGGATCGCGGAGAATACGGCGGCGTATCCGACGAGCCGGGGTCGCAGCCGCGAAACCGTCTCTCCACGATCGCGATGCTGCGAGCTGTAGCGAATGAGATTGGTCTCTTGACCGAGTTCCAG
Organism: Deltaproteobacteria bacterium; assembly: GCA_019310425.1. Classification (GTDB taxonomy): domain Bacteria; phylum Myxococcota_A; class UBA9160; order UBA9160; family SMWR01; genus JAFDEI01. The sequence continues at coordinate 3,539 of JAFDEI010000318.1, forward strand.
CATCACCTCATCGCAGGCGTCGATACAGGCCGCGCATGCAATGCACTGGTACTGAAGCCCATCGCGAATGTCGATTCCGGTCGGGCAGGCATGAACGCAGCGCTTGCAGTCGACACAGTCACCGCCAACAGGCGCGGCGGGGTCCGGGCGGCGCGGCTTGTGGCCGCGGGGTTCACCCCGCTCTTCGTTGTAGGCGATGATCAGGGTGTCGCGGTCGAACATGACACTCTGGAAGCGTGCGTACGGACACATGTGGAAGCAGACCTGCTCCCGCAGGACGCCCGAGAAGAGATAACTCGCCGCTGCGGGAAAGGACAACCAGAACCACTCGCCCCTGGAGAGCGACAGCGTCAGAATCTTTTCGATCAAGACCTCGGGCCGCAGGAAGTACGCCATGAAGGTGAACGAGATTGAAAACGCCACGCCGGCCCATAGCGTCCATTTGAGCAGCTTCTTGCCCGTGCGCTGTAGATCCCAGGCCCTGCGATCGAGCCGCATTCGCTGCGTGCGCGGGCCCTCGATCTTTTGCTCAATGAAGAAGTAGACGAGCGTCCAGACGGTCTGCGGGCACGCCCAGCCACACCAGACCCGCCCCGCGACCACGGTGACGATGAACAGCCCGAAAGCGGACAACATCAGGAGCCACGAAACCAGCACGAACTCCTGCGGCCAGTAGGTGACGCCAAAGACCACGAATTTGCGCTCGGGCAGGTTCAGCCAGAAGAGCGGGTGGCCGTTCAGCTGCAGCCAGGGGCCGACGTAGTAGATGGCGACAAGGCCGGAAAGCACAACCCGGCGCCATCTCTGATAGCCCCCGTACAGCGATAACGGGTAGATCTTCTTCCACTTCTCATAGAGTGTGACTTGCGCCGCCGCGTCCGCCGTACCCATGCGATCAGCGGTTACCACCAGCCGCTTGTGGTTCGTTCGAGAGGCTGTAGACGTAGGTTGCCAGCAAGTGGATCTTTTCCTTCGAGAGCAGATTGCCATGGGCGGGCATCTGGCTGATCCGTCCAGTGTGAATCTGCGCCTCGATGTCCGCGACCCGGCCTCCGTGGAGCCAGATGTCGTCGGTCAGGTTCGGGGCTCCGACCACCGGATTGCCGGTGCCTTCCTTGGTGTGACAGACCGCACACAACGTGGCGAAGGTGCCCGCCGCCTGCTTCGCCAGGGCGTCGTCGTGATCGCGGCCGCTGAGCGAAAGCACGTACTGCGCCAGCGCCTTCACCTGGGCATCGCCCCCCACCGCCACGCCCATCGGCGGCATGTTTCCCATGCGGCCATTGGTGATCGTGGTGACGATCGTTTCGGGCGCGCCGCCGTACAGCCAATCGTCGTCGGTCAGATTCGGGTACCCCTTCGAACCGCGTGCGTCCGAACCATGACAGGTCGCGCAGTGATTGAGAAACAGGCGGCTCCCAATCTCCACCGCGCGATGCTCGTTCAACAGGGCGGGGATGGGTTGCGCGGCATAGCTCGCGAAGATCGGGCCGTAGCGTGCATTGGCGGCCTGTACCTCGGCTTCGTGCTGACCCTGGGAGGTCCAGCCGAGCAGGCCCGCGTAGGAGCCCATGCCCGGGTAGAACGCGAGGTAGATCACTGCATAGACGATCGTCAGCACGAAAAGCCAGGTCCACCATGCCGGAAGTGGGTTGTTGAGCTCCCGGATTCCGTCGTGGTCCGCTTCGAGCGGTTCGCCCTTGCCCACCTTGTCGATCGGGGCCGTGCGATTGACCCACAGGAGCCACGCGCAGCCCGCCAGGCACAGCACCACCAACGCGTCGATATAGAGACTCCAGCCCGTGCTCATTGTTCGCCCTCCCCTCGCTCGGGCTGCATCTCGCTCGGGTCTTCGTCTGAGAAGGGCAACATCGC
>JAFDEI010000141.1 GCA_019310425.1 Deltaproteobacteria bacterium
TATACCAAGTTCCTGGCCCACGACGAATCCAACGATTGTTCGATCGGCGACCGAGTCCGGATCATCGAGCATCGGCCACTCTCGAAGCGCAAGCGATGGAAGGTACAGACGACCCTCGCCAAGGCGGCCGAGGTCTAGAGGCGAGGCCATGATCCAGCAGGAAACGGTTCTGGAAGTTGCGGACAATTCAGGCGCCCGAAAGGTGGCCTGTATCCGCGTACTTGGTGGTACGCGCCGGCGCTACGCATCCATCGGCGACATCATCGTCGTGGCGGTGAAGGACGCGATCCCGAATGCCCGCGTGAAGAAGGGCGAAGTGAGGCGCGCGGTGGTCGTCCGGACGGCGAAGGCGATTGGTCGTCGCGACGGTTCGTACATCCGCTTCGACGACAACGCGGCAGTCCTGATCGATGCGCAGAAGGAACCGGTCGGAACGCGCATCTTCGGCCCTGTCGCGCGAGAGCTTCGGGCCAAGCGGTTCATGAAGATCATCTCGCTCGCACCGGAGGTGTTGTAGATGCGACCCAGGATGCTCGAGCAGTACGACAAAGAGATCGCTCCCAAGCTCATGGAGGAGTTCGGCTTCCAGAACGTCAATCAAGTGCCCGGTTTGACCAAGATCGTAGTCAATATCGGCCTCGGCGAGGCGGCGGGAAATCCGAAGTTGCTCGACAAGGCGAGCGAGGAACTCGCTGCGATCACGGGCCAGAAGCCCTCGATTCGCCGCGCCCGCAAGTCGGTCGCGAACTTCAAACTGCGGCAAGGACAGGCGATCGGCTGCATGGTTACGCTTCGCGGCCAGCGGATGTGGGAATTCCTCGACCGGCTGCTCAGCGTCTCGCTGCCGCGCGTCAGGGACTTCAAGGGCCTGTCGCCAAAGGCATTCGACGGCCGTGGCAACTACTCGTTGGGAATTCGCGAGCAGATCATCTTTCCCGAGGTGGACTACGACAGCGTCGAGCGTATCTCGGGTATGAACGTGACGATGTGCACGACCGCAAAGAACGATGCCGAGGGCAAAGCACTGCTCGGCCACCTGGGCGTGCCGTTTCGGCAATGACCCAATTGAAGGCTGTGGGTAGATCCATATGATGACCGATCCGATCGGCGACATGCTGGCGCGAATTCGAAACGCAGGAGTGGCACGGCACCAGGAGACCTGGTGTCCGCATTCCAAGTTGAAGCTCGCGATTGCGAAACTTCTCAGCCGGGAAGGATTCCTGGGCGAAGTCCGTGGTGACATACGCGGCGGCCACCCGATCCTGGTGATGCAGATCCGCTACGACGAATTCGGCAATGTTCTCATCGACGGCATGCGGCGTGTGAGCAAGCCCAGCCGTCGGGTGTACGTGGGAAGTGGCGAGATCCCGAAGGTTCGCAACGGGCTCGGGATCGGCGTGATCTCGACCTCGAAGGGGGTCATGACCGACCGCGCCGCACGTGAAGCATCGGTCGGCGGCGAATATCTTTGTGAGGTCTGGTAGCGATGTCCCGCGTAGGGAACAAGATCATTCTGATCGCGAATGGCATCACCGTCAGCCGTGAAGGTGATGTGGTGACGGTGAAGGGCCCCAAGGGCACACTCTCCGAACGCATTTCGAGTGAAATCGACCTCGAGATCGGCGACGGCAGCGTTGCCCTGAAGCGGAAGGACGACAAGACCGAGAGCCGCGCAGTGCACGGCCTCGCACGGGCGCTCGTCGCGAATATGGTGCGCGGTGTTACGCAGCCCTTCACGAAGGAGCTCGAGATCCAGGGCGTCGGGTACCGGGCCGACATGGCTGGCAGGACGCTGAAGCTGCTGCTCGGCTTCTCGCACCCGGTAGAGATGCAGGTACCGGAGGGCCTCGAAGTCTCGGTCGATCGGAATGTGATCGTGAAGATCGAGGGAATCAACAGGATGCAGGTCGGTCAGTTCGCGGCCGATGTCCGGTCGCTCCGTCCGCCCGAACCCTACAAGGGCAAGGGTGTCCGCTACGTGGGTGAGCAGGTGAGGCGCAAGGTCGGCAAGGCCGGCGCGACAGCGTGAGGAAGGCATGAAGCGAAAGTTCCGCAGCGAAAAAGAACGATTGAACAATGCGCGCAGAGTCCGAACGACGCGCGCGATCGCGGGAACCGACAGGACCCGACTCACGGTATTCCGGAGTGCGAAGCACATCTACGCCCAGCTCGTCGATCCGGCCAGCGGGCGCACGCTCGCGTCGGTCTCATCGCGGTCGAAGCAGATCGCCGGCGATGGGGCTGTCTCCGGAAAGGTCGAGATGGCGAAGCTGGTCGGAAAGGCCATCGCAGAAGCTGCGCGTGAGAAAGAGATTGGTGAAGTGGTCTTCAATCGGAATGGTTTTCTCTATCACGGCCGCGTGAAAGCGCTTGCCGAAGCAGCCCGCGAAGCGGGACTGCAGTTCTAGGGTGGATTGAAATATGGCTTTCGAACAGATCAATCCGAACGATTTCGAGCTGACAGACCGCGTCGTGCATATCAATCGTGTGTCCAAGGTCGTCAAGGGCGGACGCCGTTTCAGCTTCAGCGCGCTCGTGATTGTCGGGGACGGGGAAGGGATCGTCGGCGCTGGGTACGGCAAGGCGGGCGAAGTGCCGGAAGCGATTCGCAAGGGTGTCGAACGGGCGCGCAAGGCGCTGATTCGAGTGCCGCTCCAGGATGGAACCTTGCCCCACGAGATCATCGGCCGATTCGGTGCAGCGCGTGTGCTGCTGCGGCCGGCCTCTTCCGGTACCGGCGTGATTGCGGGCGGCCCGGTGCGTGCCGTTCTCGAGGGTGCCGGGGTGCGTGACGTCCTTACGAAGACGCTGGGCACGAACAATCCCAATAACGTGGTTCGCGCGACGATGTCCGCGCTCGAGCGGCTGCGCGAACCGGGCAAGCGGCTACGGGAGCTGGGCCGGGCATGACAGAAAAGGGACGGATCAAGGTCCGTTGGGTGAAGAGCCAGATCGGTTACGACCGACGACAGCGTGCGACACTGCGTGGTCTCGGCTTTCGACGGCTGAACCAGACGGTTGACGTGGAAGATACGCCGGCGGTGCGCGGGATGATCAACAAGGTCATCCACCTCGTCGTCGTGGAGGAAGGTTGATGCTGGACAGACTTCAGCCGCGCAAAGGTGCGAAACAAGCGCCCAAGCGCGTTGGCCGTGGTCCGGGCTCGGGGGTGGGCAAGACCTCAGGGCGCGGCGAAAAGGGTCAGGGGCATCGCTCATCCGGCCGCGCAACGCGGATGCAGTTCGAAGGCGGTCAGATGCCGCTCGTTCAGCGTCTGCCCAAGCGCGGGTTTTTCAGCCGGCATCGGAAGACCTTCCAGATCGTCAACCTGGATTCTCTGGCTTCGCTCGGAGACGGTGCGACGGTCGACCGCGAGTCGCTTGCCGCCAAGGGGTTGGTGAACCCGAAAGGCGCCGCGCTGAAGATTCTCGGTGATGGCGAGCCGCCGAAGAACCTGAGCGTCAAGGTTGCGAATATCAGTGCGGGTGCGCGGAAGAAGATCGAAGAAGCTGGCGGGAGTGTGGAGATCGTCTGATGATTGGCGGCGTTCAGAACATCGCTCGCATCACGGAACTCCGGCAACGGATTCTGTTCACGTTTGCCATGCTGGCGGTTTACCGCCTGGGTGCGTTCATCGTGACGCCGGGTATCAACGCGGACATCATCCGGAATTTCTTCGAGCAGATGGCCGGAACGATGTTTGGGCTCTTCAGCATGTTTTCCGGCGGCGCACTCGAGCAGTTGTCGATCTTTTCACTGGGCATCATGCCTTACATCAGCGCGTCGATCATTCTGCAGCTGTTGACCGTCGTCGTGCCTCAGCTCGAAGCGCTGAAGAAAGAAGGCGAGCAGGGCCGCAAGAAGATCAATCAGTACACGCGCTACGGCACCATCGGGCTGGCGACGTTCCAGTCCTTCCTCATCGCGACCGCGCTAGAGAGCGGCTCTTTTGGTGAGGGCGCGGTGATCAATCCAGGCTGGGCCTTCCGCTTGATGTGCGTGGTGACGCTCACGACCGGGACGGCTTTCATCATGTGGCTCGGCGAACAGATCACCGAGCGTGGGATCGGGAACGGCATCTCGATGATCATATTCGCGGGAATCATCATCGCGATCCCGTCGGCACTCGGGCAGTGGATGCAGCTGATTCGAACAGATCAGTTCACCATCCTCGGGACTCTGTTCCTTCTGGTCTTCATCATCCTGGTGATCGGCCTCGTGGTCGTGGTGGAGCGCGGTCAGCGACGCATCCCGGTTCAGCATGCCCGCCGGGTGGTTGGAAAGCGCGTGCAACAGGGTGGGATGAGCTACTTTCCGTTGCGCGTGAATACAGCCGGTGTCATCCCGGCGATCTTTGCATCTTCACTGCTGATGTTTCCGCTGACGATCGGGCAGTTCACTGATTCGCCGGCGATTCAGGGCTTCATCGACACCTACCTCGACCCTTCGCGCATCATCTACCAGCTGATCTATATCGGGCTCATCATCTTCTTCTGTTACTTCTACACGGCGATCATGATCGACCCGAAGGATGTGGCCGAGAACATCAAGAAGTCGGGCGCGTACATCCCGGGAATCAGGCCCGGAAAGAAGACAGCCGAACACATCGACAGGATCCTCACGCGCATCACGATGATTGGCGCACTCTACATGTCAGCGGTCTGTGTACTGCCGACGATGCTCGCGATCCGCTACGGTGTGCCGTTCTTCTTCGGTGGAACTGCACTGCTGATCGTCGTCGGTGTGGGGCTCGACACAATTGGGCAGGTCGAAGCTCATCTCGTGTCTCGGCAGTACGAGGGATTCGCCACGGGTACTCGCACTCGCGGGAGGATCGGACGATGACCGCAACACGAATCCTGCTGCTCGGCCCTCCGGGAGCCGGCAAGGGGACTCAGGCCGAGCGTCTGGTCGAAGAGTTTGGAATTCCGCAGATTTCGACAGGGGATATGCTGCGAACCGCAGTCGCCGAAGGGACCGACATCGGCCGTGAGGCCAAGACCTACATGGATCGAGGCGATCTGGTGCCCGACTCCGTCGTGATCGGCGTTGCAGAGGAACGGCTCTCGAAGGCCGACGCGGCGGAAGGCTTTATACTCGATGGTTTCCCGCGTACGACCGCCCAGGCCCAGGCGCTCGACATCCTGCTTGACCGTATCGGTTCGAAGCTGGAGCGTTGTGTAGCGCTCGTGGTCGACGAAGAGGCCGTGGTGAAGCGACTGCTGAAGCGTGCCGAGATCGAGGGGCGTAGCGACGACAACGAAGAGACGATCAGGAATCGCATGTCCGTCTACCACGACAGCACGAAGCCACTGATCGAGTACTACAGCGAGCGAGGCCTGATGGCGGAAGTAGACGGCATGGGTAGCGTTGACGATATTGCGGATCGAATCCGGGAGGCGCTGGGCGACTGATGGCTTTCGGCGAACGGATTCCCATCAAGACTCGGAGCGAGATCGAGAAGATGCGCACGGCGAATCTCCACGTCGCGGAGATTCTGCTCGAGCTTCGTGAGATGGTGAAACCGGGCATCACGACTCGAGAACTCGACCGATACGCCGAAAAGGCGATTGCGGAGCGTGGCGTCGAATCGAGTTTCAAGGGCTACGACCCGCACGGCCTCCCCAAGTACCCGGCGGTACTCTGTGTTTCGGTGAACGATGAGATCGTGCACGGCATCCCCGCAGACCGCGAGCTCGAGGAGGAAGACATCGTGAGCCTGGACTTCGGCGTCTCAGTGGATGGATTTCACGGCGACTCGGCAGTAACGGTTCCGGTGGGAGAGGTTGACGCCGACACGCAGAAGCTGCTCGACGTGACATCCGATGCGCTCAGTCTCGCGATTGACACGATGGTACCGGGCAAGCGGCTGTCCGACATCGGGCACGCGGTCCAGGAGCGTGCCGAGTCAGAGGGATATTCGGTCGTTCGTGTGTTCGCGGGCCACGGCATCGGCCGGAAACTTCACGAGCCGCCGTGGATTCCGAACTACGGTGCACCGAACCGCGGCCCGCGGTTGATGCAAGGAATGGTTCTTGCGATCGAGCCGATGGTGAACGTCGGCAGGGCGGAAGTGAAGGTGCTCGACGACGAGTGGACAGCGGTCACGGTGGACGGATCTCTATCGGCACATTTCGAGCACACGATCCTGGTTTCGGAAGACGGGCCGGATGTTCTCACGAGAATCGAAGGTTCCCACTGAACGTGGGCTGGAGAATGGAATTATGAAGGTCAGATCTTCAGTTCGGAAGATGTGTGAGAAGTGCCGGATTATCCGACGCCGCGGTGTCGTTCGCGTGATTTGCGACAATCCCAAGCACAAGCAGCGGCAAGGCTGAGAATTCTTCTCCATCGCCCGAGTCGGTGGAGTCAAACGGAGGCATATAGAATGGCGCGAATCGCAGGGATCGACCTTCCTCGAAACAAGAGGATCGAGATCGCGCTCACCTACATCTACGGCATCGGTCGCACGTCGGCTCGCGATATCTGCAAGAAGGCGGATATCGAAGGGACGGTGAAGACGGACATCCTTGCGGACTCCGAAGTCGTTCGCCTCCGTGAGATCATCGAGAGCGACTACAAGATCGAAGGCGATCTACGTCGTGAGGTCTCGCAGAACATCAAGATGTTGATGGACATCGGGTGCTACAGGGGGCTGCGGCATCGCCGGGGTCTCCCGGTGCGCGGTCAGCGAACGCATACGAATGCTCGCACGCGCAAGGGCCCGAAGAAGACCGTTGCCGGCAGGAAGAAGCCGGCCACCAAGAAGTAGAGAAGGCGATAAGACGTGAAAAAAGGCAAGAAGAAGCTGAAAAAGAGCGTCCAGTCTGGAATTGCCCACATCCATTCGACGTTCAACAACACAATGATTACCATTACCGACGTTGCGGGAAATACATTGGCTTGGTCGACCGCCGGCGCGCAAGGCTTCAAGGGCTCGCGGAAGTCCACGCCTTTCGCAGCTCAGGTCGCCGCCGAGGATTGTGCGAAGAAGGCGATGGAGCACGGAATCCGACAGCTTTCGGTCAGCGTCAATGGGCCGGGGTCTGGTCGAGAATCCGCGGTACGCGCACTGCAGGCAGCGGGCATCAAGATCACGATGATTCGGGACGTAACGCCGATTCCCCACAATGGTTGCCGCCCGCCCAAGCGGCGCCGCGTATAGCGATCGGCAGGAGTAGAAGATGGCACGATATACGGACGCGGCATGTCGGCTCTGCCGACGGGAGGGTGTGAAGCTCTTCCTGAAGGGAGACCGCTGCTTCAGTGCGAAGTGCGGTATCGAGAAGCGCGCGTATCCGCCGGGCCAGCACGGCCAGGGCCGGACGCGATTCTCGGACTACGGCGTACAGCTACGCGAGAAGCAGAAGGTGAAGCGGATGTACGGGTTGCTCGAGAAGCAGTTCGCACAGACGATGAAGCGTGCTTCCCGCATGAAGGGCCGAGCTGGTGAGAACCTGCTGCTGCTGCTGGAGCGGCGCCTCGACAACGTCGTCTTTCGAATGGGTTTCGCAACTTCACGTGCCGAAGCGCGGCAACTCGTGCGTCACGGCCATTTTCTGATCGATGGACGCAGGACGACGATTCCTTCCTTCCAGGTGAAGGAAGGCTCGAAGATCGCAGTTCGTGAGAAGTCGCGGAAGGTCGCTCGCATTGCGGGTGCACTCGAGACACTGGAGGGGCGCAGTGTCCCGCAGTGGGTCGAAATCGACACCGAGAACTTTGAGGGCACCGTCAAGTCGATGCCTGTACGCGAAGACATCACCATGCCGATCCAGGAACAGCTCATCGTGGAACTTTACTCGCGCTGACCCTTGCTGGATCGCGTGGACGATATAACTGGGGGAGTACACCCGTGAACGAAGTACAAGATCTGGTGGCAATGAATTGGCGGACGCTCATCAGGCCGCGGCAGCTCGAGTCCGAAGAGAGTGCCGCGACCGAATCTTACGGTCGTTTCTCATGTGAGCCGCTGGAACGCGGTTTCGGCGTGACGCTCGGCAACGCCCTGAGGAGGATTCTGCTGTCCTCGCTTCAGGGAGCCGCGATTACGTCGGTGCGGATCGATGGAGTCCTCCACGAGTTCTCGTCGATTCCGGGCGTGATGGAGGACATGAGCGACATCATCCTGAACCTCAAGGAGGTTCGGCTCAATCTCCATGGTGAAGGTCCGAAGACGCTTCGCGTTCAGAAGAACGGCCCCGGCCTGTTCACCGCGGCCGACCTCGTCGTCGATAACTCCGAAGTCGAGGTGCTCAACCCGGAGCAAAAGATCGCGACACTCTCGTCCGACGCGTCGCTCGAGATGGAATTCACGGTCGGCAAGGGCAAGGGCTATGTCCGGGCGGAGATGAACAAGACCGAGGATATGCCGATCGGCGTGATTCCGATCGATTCGATCTTTTCACCGGTACAGAAGGTCAATTACACCGTTACACCGGCACGCGTTGGACGCGCAACCGACTTCGATCGCCTCAACATCGAGGTTACGACCGACGGCACAGTGGCTCCGATCGACGCACTCGCCTACGCGGCGAAGATCATGAAGGAGCAGCTCACGATCTTCATCAACTTCGACGAGCCTGTCGAAGCTCCGGTGGCGGTCGCTGACGAGCCGGTGCCGATCAATCCGAATCTCTTCAAGTCGGTCGATGAACTCGAGCTCTCGGTTCGTTCGGCGAACTGCCTGCAGAATGCGAACATTCGCTACATCGGCGAGCTGATCCAGCGTACCGAGGGTGAAATGCTCAAGACCAAGAACTTCGGGCGAAAGTCGCTGAACGAGATCAAGGAGGTCCTGGCTTCGATGGATCTCGAGCTCGGTACGACGATCGACAACTTCCCCGATCGCGTCGAAATCGAGCGCCTGCGGGATCGCGAGGCCTGAAATGCGACATCGCGTAGTAGCAGGAGTCCTGGGACGTTCCCCGTCACATCGCCTTGCGATGTACCGGAACATGGTGACTTCTCTCCTGGAACACGAGCGAATCGAAACCACCGATGCCAAGGCGAAGGGCGTGCGTCGCCTCGCGGAGCGCATGATCACGCTCGGCAAGCGTGGCGATCTGCACGCGCGCCGTAGGGCACTTCGGGTGATCCGGAGTCGGTCCATTACCGCCAAGGTCTTCGACGACCTCGCTGAGCGTTTCCGTGACCGGCCCGGCGGCTATACGCGCATCATCAAGGTTCGCAATCGGGTCGGCGACTCCGCACCGATGTCGATCATCGAACTCGTGGGAGGGGCCGACGAGAAGTCCGCGGCGCCGGCCGCGAAACCCAAGAAGGGGCGAGTCGTCGCCAAGAAGGTTCCGTCCAAGGAGCCCGACGACGAGCCGAAGAAGAAGACCGGCTCAAAGAAGAAGGCAACCTCGAAGAAGAAGGCAACCTCGAAGAAGAAGGCTGCTTCCAAGAAGACCGATTCGAAGGCGACCTCGAAGAAGAAGACCAAGAAGAAGGCCGCCAGCAAGAAATCCACCAATAAGAAGAAGTAGACACCCTGTCGGACAGTTCGCCCAATCCTTCCGTCGAATCTCCGGGCACCGTGCGCGCGGGTGCCCCCGGCTTGTGGGTCGTGGTCGTGGTCATCGCGCTGGCTGCGGTGGCGATGCTCGTATTCGGTTCCTCTTCGTTGCCGCCGGTCGGCCGCGGTACTGTCGCGCCAGACTATTCGCTGCGCGGTCTCGATTCGTCCGAACTGCACTCCCTGTCGAAGCTGAAGGGAAAGGTCGTGCTCGTGAACTTCTGGGCGACCTGGTGCAAGCCGTGCGAAGAAGAGATGCCCGCCATGGAGCGCCTCTACCGCAAGATGCACCCGGCCGGCCTCGAGATGGTCGCGATCTCGGTGGGCGAAGAGGCGGAATCGGTTCGCGCGTTTCGCGATCGGCTCCGCCTTACGTTCCCGATTCTGCTCGATCCGGACAAATCCGCCGCGACCGAGTGGCAGACTTTCGCCTTCCCGGAAACGCTGCTGGTGGATCGCGATGGGTTGATTCTCGAGCGCTACGTCGGCCCGCGGGACTGGGACGCCCCGGCCTATGTCGCGCGCCTGGGGCAGCTGCTCGAGACGAACCCCGAAGCACCCTGAGTGGTTCTCGGATCGTGTTCTCAGCTGCGCGTTGGCCGCTGTGCGGCCAAAGCTTCCACGTCGTCCTTGTGAAACGCAAAGCGTTTCACCGTCCTAGCCGAACGGCTTGGCTGGCGTTACTCTCGCGCCGAACACCTTGAACACCTTGGGGGGAGAAGGTGAAAGGGCTTCTGCTGATTCCAGCGCTGATCGCGCTGGCGGCGGTCTATGCCGCGGTCGATCCCGACTCGGGGATCGGGACCTGGCGACGTATGCGTGCCGACCTCCTGAGCGCAGAGGTGCGGATCGAAAGATTGCGGAATGAGATTGCAGCGCTCGAGCGCAGCAACCAGGCGCTCGAGGGTGACGCATTTGCGATCGAGGCAGCCATCCGCGAAGACCTGGAGCTGGCCCGTCCCGGCGAGCGGGTCTTGCGCCTGACTCCTCCGCAAGACTCAAATCCCCGGTTTCCTTGACGAAATCAGGTTTCCAAGCGATCCTCGCCCGCAGTGAAAGAAGCCCTACGCGACAATCTGGAGCGCCATTTGCGCGCTCTGCTCGACGAGCATGGTGACGACGGCGCGTTGCCCGAGTTCGCGCTCGAGGTTCCGAAGAACCCCGACCACGGCGACTTCGCGTGCAACGCCGCGCTGCTGCTCGCCAAGCGCCTCGGGAACCCGCCGCGCGCAATTGCGGAGCGCCTGGTCGCTGCGCTCGCGGACGCACCCGATCTCGTCGAGAGTGCCGAAGTCGCGGGGCCGGGCTTCGTGAACATCCGGCTCGCGGGTGCGCGTTGGCACGACCTGTTGCGAAGGGTGCTCGAGGAAGGCCCGCGCTTCGGTCATGGTGATTCTCACGCCGACTTGAAGTGCCAGGTCGAGTTCGTTTCTGCGAACCCGACCGGTCCCCTCACTCTGGGCCATGGTCGGCAAGCCGTACTCGGCGACAGCATCGCCCGCCTGCTGGCCGCGCTTGGTGCGAAGGTTACGCGCGAGTACTACTTCAACAACGGCGGGCGGCAGATGCGCGTGCTCGGCGAATCGGTGCGCGCGCGTTACCTGGAGGCGCTCGGCCGCGCGGCTTCGCCCTCGGTCGATGTGCTCGCCGATGCCGAGGCCGACTGGCCGGAGGAGATCGACGGTCTGCCCGTGGTGTTTCCGCGCGACGGTTATCAGGGTGGATACATCTCCGATATCGCCGCCGAGATTCGCGGTGAGCACGGCGACGATCTGCCCGCGAAAACAGAGGACGCGATCTTCCGCGAAGCCGCAGAGAAGACGATCTTCGTGGATATCCGCAAGACGCTGGACGCCATGGGGATCGAGTTCGATGTCTACTCGAACGAGATCGATCTCTACGAAGAAGGCAAAGTCGAAGCCGTCCTGGCGGATCTGCGCGGGTGCGGACTCGTCTATGAAGAAGACGACGCCGTCTGGCTGCGTGCAACGAAGCTCGGGCTGGACCGCGACCGCGTGCTCGTCAAGCGGACCGGTGAGCCCACTTACCTTCTACCCGATATTGCGTACCATCGCGAGAAGTTCCGGCGCGGATTCGATCGAGTGATCGACGTACAGGGAGCCGACCACATCGAGCAGTTCCCGTTTGTGCGCGAGGCCATCGGCGCACTCGACTGCCCGAAAGATCGGGTCGAACTCGTGATGCACCAGTTCGTTACCCTGACCGAGGGCGGTGAACAGCTGAAGCAGTCCACACGACGCGCGAACTTCGTCACTATCGACGAGCTGCTCGAACAGATCTCTGTCGATGTCTTCCGCTTCTTCATGGTTCAACGCAAGGCCGAGGGGCACCTCGACTTCGATCTCGACCTTGCGAAAGAGACCGACTGGAAGAAGAACCCGGCGTACTACGTACAGTACGCACACGCGCGTACGCATGGGATCGAGCGCAAAGCGAGCGAGATGGGGGTTCCGATGCCGGATGCGCAGAGCGTGGACGCGGACGCACTCGTACTTCAGGAAGAGATCGGCTTGCTGAAGAAGATCGCCGAGTTTCCCGATGTCGTGGCCCGCGCGGGAGAGTCGCGCGAGCCACACCACGTCGCCTATTACGCGCGCGACCTCGCCGGCCTGTGGAATCCCTACGTGCAGGACGGCAATCGGCACCGCGTGCTCTCGGACGACGCCTCACTCACCAGCGCACGCCTGGGGATCGCGCTCGCGGTTCGAACGGTTCTCGCGAATGCGTTGGACCTGCTCGGCGTGTCGGCACCGGAGCGGATGTGATGGCGCGCACCACGACTCAAAGCAAGCCGCGCGAACACGATCGTGTGGGATCATCGTGGCTCGCAGCCTTGGTCGGGCTGGTCTTCCTCGTCGTCGCGGGATTCGGAGTCGGGATGGTGGCCGGCGTGGTCTGGGAGGACCCGGGTCTGATCTTCGCATACGTGGTGGGCGAGTCTGAAGAGGTTGCATGGGACGGTTCACTGGACGCCGTTTCCGACGTTGCCAGCCGCGCTCCCGAGCCCGAGCAGCTGGTTGATCCGCAGCTGCGCCGCAACGCCGCGATCGAACGGGCTGCGAAGCCTCCGGTCGAACCTGCCCAGCCTGCGCCACCACCGGTTGCCGCTGCGCCAGCGGGGAAGGTCGCGGTACAGGTTGGTGCGTTCGAGACCAGCGAAGCCGCCGAGCGGCTCGCGAAGTCGCTGAAGGGCAAGGGCTTCCCGGTCTACGTGTCGCCCGGAACAAAGACCGGAAACGCGCGCTGGCGCGTTCGGGTCGGTCCGTTGGCCACTCGAGAAGAGGCCGAGGCGATCGCCGAGCGGCTCAAGAAGTCGCAGAAGCTTCCGACTTGGATCCTGAACGAAGACGCGAGCTAGGGCCCGAGCCAAAGCGGATCCGCCATATCACGAATCCACCCCCGTCGGTCGATGAGGACGCTGCATGGCAACGCGCTGGATCATCGCTGGAAACAACGGTCAGCTGGGCCGCGCACTCACGCGTGTGCTGGCCGGGCCAGGGCGCAAGATCGTCGCGGCGTTCGACCTGCCGGAGGTCGATATTGCCGATCCGGAGGCGGTGGCAGCCGTCTTCGCGGACGTCGGGGATCCCGCCGACTTTGTCGTAAACGCGGCTGCGTTCACGCAGGTCGACCGCTGCGAAACGGAGCGCGAGGCTGCGTACCGCGCCAACGCGATCGGCCCGAAGGTATTGGCGGAGGCTTGTGTGGCGGCGGGCAGCCGTCTGGCGCATGTCTCGACCGACTATGTGTTCCGGGGCGACGCCTGCGAGCCGTACAAGGAAGACGACACGCCGGATCCGGTCTCGGCCTACGGCGCGACCAAGCGGGAAGGGGAGAGTTTCGTGCTCGCCGCAGCTCCCGATTCGCTCGTGGTGCGCACCAGTTGGGTGTTCGGCGAGGGGCGCAACTTCATCGGTGCGATCGTCGGGCAGGGGCGGGCGCGGCGCGATGGCAGCGCGACCGGGCCGCTCTCCGTCGTGGACGACCAGAGAGGCCGCCCGACTTATGCCGAGGACCTTGCGGGCGCGATCGTCGGCCTGCTCGAACAGGACTGCCGAGGGCTGTACCATGTGGCGAACGCCGGTGTGGCGAGCTGGTGGGATCTCGCACGCGTCACGCTCGACCTGGCCGGCTTCTCCGACATCGAGATCGATCGGGCCCGAACCGCTGACTTGGATCTACCGGCGCCACGCCCGCTGTGGTCGGTACTCGACTGCTCCAAAGTGGAAGCTCGTGGCGTGGGTCTTCGGAACTGGCAGGAGGCGGTTCGAGACTATCTGGAGTCGGATCTATCGCCCCTCGCCGGACAGGGAGTGACGCAATGACTTCGCGTCGGCTGAAGCGGGTCCTGATTACCGGAGGCGCGGGATTCATCGGTTCCCACCTCTGCCACAGGTTGCTCGATGAAGGTTGCGAAGTCGTGGTCTTCGACAATCTGCTCACCGGGCGGGTGGCGAACATCGATTCGCTGCTTGGCCACGAGCGATTTTCGTTCCAGCACTACGATGTCACGAACTACCTCTATGTCGATGGTCCGCTCGATGTGATCCTGCATTTCGCTTCGCCGGCGAGCCCGGCGGATTTCGAGAAGCTGCCGATCCAGATCCTCAAGGTCGGTTCGCTCGGAACCCACAAGGCGCTCGGGCTCGCGAAGGCCAAGGGCGCGCGTATCTTGATCGCGAGCACCTCAGAGTGCTACGGCGACCCCGAAGTGAACCCCCAGCCCGAAACGTATTGGGGCAACGTGAACCCGATCGGAATCCGCGGCGTCTACGACGAGGCCAAGCGCTTCTCGGAGGCGATGACGATGGCCTATCACCGTCATCACGGCGTCGATGTCCGTATCGCACGGATCTTCAACACTTTCGGCCCGCGCATGCAGTTGAACGACGGTCGGGCGATTCCGAATTTCTTCCGGCAAGCGATCCTCGGGGAAGATGTAACGCTATACGGCGACGGCTCGCAGACACGGTCATTCTGCTACGTCGACGACCTCGTCGAGGGGATCTGGCGACTGCTGCGGTCGAGCTACGTCGGCCCCGTGAACCTCGGAAATCCGAACGAGATGAGCCTGCGTGAGATGGCGGAGAAGGTCATCTCGATTACCGGCAGCCGCAGCCAGATCGTCTCCCTCCCACTGCCCCCGGATGACCCGAAGGTGCGACGGCCCAACATCGATCTTGCGCAGCGGGTGCTGGATGGCTGGGAGCCGAAGGTCACGGTCGCGGACGGTCTCGAGCGAACTCATGAATACTTCATGGCGGAACTCGAGAGGGGCGAACGGTCGGAGGACTGATGGACCGTACGTTGATCCGGAACTTCTGCATCATCGCGCATATCGACCACGGCAAGAGTACGCTGGCGGATCGGCTGCTCGAAGTGACAGGCCTCGTGTCGGGGCGCGACCGCCGAGCGCAGTACCTCGACAACATGGAGCTCGAGCGTGAGCGCGGAATTACGATCAAGGCCCAGACCGTTCGCCTGCCGTATACCGCCTCGGACGGGAAGAGCTATATCCTGAACCTGATCGACACGCCCGGCCACGTCGACTTCTCCTACGAGGTTTCGCGCGCGCTGGCCGCGTGCGAAGGTGCGGTGCTGGTCGTCGATGCGGCGCAGGGAATCGAGGCACAGACCCTCGCGAACGCCTATCTCGCGGTCGATGCCGGACTCGAAATCATTCCTGTCGTGAACAAGATCGACCTGCCGTCTGCCGACCCGGACGGCGTTGCGGAGGAAATCGAGGAGGTGATCGGCTTCGATGCCGCCGATGTACTGCACGTCTCCGCGAAGCAGGGCA
The DNA here is from genome assembly GCA_019310425.1 of Deltaproteobacteria bacterium. GTDB lineage: Bacteria > Myxococcota_A > UBA9160 > UBA9160 > SMWR01 > JAFDEI01. The sequence goes on from JAFDEI010000141.1 coordinate 15,342, forward strand.
TTGGAACTCACGAGCTTCTCGAGCAGATCGTCTCGAACGTACCGCCGCCGAAGGGCGACCCCGATGCCCCCACCCGCGCACTCGTCTTCGATTCATGGTTCGACCCCTATGTCGGTGCGGCGATGCTCGTACGCGTCGTCGACGGCAAGCTCAGGAGCGGTGAGCGTGTCCGGATGATGGCCGGCGGACTCGAGAAGGAGATCACTGAGCTGAATGTGATCGACCCGCGGCCTCGCCGCGTCGAGCATCTCGAGGCGGGCGAGGTCGGCGTGGTGATTGCAGGCGTGAAGACGCTGGCCGAGGTGAAGATCGGTGACACGCTGACGATGACCTCCGCGCCCGCCGAGGAACCGCTTGTCGGCTTCCAGGACGTGAAGCCGATGGTCTTCACGGGTCTCTACCCGATCGAGTCGGACGGCTACGAGGGTCTGAAGTCCGCTTTGGAGAAACTCCAGCTGAACGATGCCTCGCTGGTCTACGAGCCCGAGACGAGTGATGCCCTGGGTTTCGGCTTTCGTTGCGGCTTCCTCGGCTTCCTGCACGCGGAGATCGTCCAGGAACGGCTGGAGCGGGAGTACGATGTCGACCTGATCAGTACCGCTCCGACGGTCCGCTATCGGATCGTGCTCACCTCGGGTGAATCGAAGGAGATCGAGAGCCCCGCGAATCTGCCGTCTGCGGGAGAGCTCCATTGCATCGAAGAGCCGGTGGTGCTCGCGACGATCCACGTGCCGCAGGAGTTCGTCGGTGGCGTGCTGAAGCTCTGTCAGGAACGCCGCGGAGTTCAGCGCGACATGGTGCAGCACGGGACACGCGTGCAGGTTCGCTACGATTTGCCGTTGTCCGAGATCGTCCTTGACTTTCATGACAAAATCAAGAGTGTGACCCGCGGATACGGCTCTTTCGATTACGAGTTGACGGGGTACCAGGCGTCGGATCTGGTCAAGCTCGACGTGCTGGTCAACGGCGACCCGGTGGACGCACTCTCGTTGATCGTCCACCGCGAGAAGGCCTACTCTCGCGGCACCGAACTCACGCGAAAGCTCAAGGAGTTCATCCCGCGGCAGATGTACGAAGTGGCGATCCAGGCGGCGGTGGGAGCGCGAGTGATTGCGCGCACGACCGTGAAGGCGCTGCGCAAGAACGTCACATCCAAGTGCTACGGTGGCGACATCACCCGGAAACGCAAGCTGCTCGAGAAGCAGAAGGCAGGAAAGCGGCGCATGAAGCGGGTCGGTTCGGTCGAGATTCCGCAGGAGGCGTTCCTCGCTGCGCTGAAACTGGAGGATTCGTGAGCGACGCAGCACCGGAATCGGTCTGGCAACAGATCCGCACCATCCTGATCGCGGTATTGATCGCGCTGACGATCCGCGCGTTCATCATCGAGCCATTTCGGATTCCGTCCGGTTCGATGTTCCCGACGTTGCTGATCGGTGATCACCTGTTCGTGAACAAATTCATCTATGGTCCGAAGGTCCCCTTCAGCGACATGCGCCTGCCGGGACTGCGCGAGCCCGAGCGCGGCGACATCATCGTCTTCACTGTCGCGCGACGCGGCAACGACACCTTCCCGGCCGATCGTCACCCGGAATATTCTCGTGAGGAATTCGTAAAGCGCATCGTCGGCTTGCCCGGCGACCGTGTCGAGATCCAGGGCAGCAAGGTGTTCATCAACGGCGTGGAAATGGACGTCGAACCCCTTTCCGAGGCCTTTACCGATCCGAGTGGCCGTGAACTCGATGTGCTCCGGGTCGCCGTCGATTCGAAGCAGTACAAGATTCTCGACGATCCGAACGCATATTTCCGTGCACCGCGACCGGTCACCACCGTCGAGGAGGGGCGTTATCTCGTTCTCGGCGACAATCGCGACCACTCGAAGGACAGCCGCGTCTGGGGCACGGTGCGCAAGGCCGAGATCAAGGGGCCCGCGTTCATGCTCTACTGGTCGTGGGATTTCAACGACGGCTGGCTCGAGCTGCTGAACCCGCTCACCTGGTGGAAGGCGGAGAAGCGCTGGGATCGGATCGGCACAAAACTGCAGTAAGACCCTCGAATTCGGTCGAATTTGACTGCTCCGCCGCCGCCGGTATCTTCTGGACCCAGACCGATTCCGGCACTTTTAATCCCGTTCCGCGAGGCGGGGAAAGCGCGGCTCCGATGCAATCAGATCACCCCCCCGGCCCCGGGATTTCCGGGAGCCAGCCAACGAACGGCGTTCGTACGATTCTCGACGACACCGGTATTCGCCGCGCATTGATGCGGATTGCTCACGAGATATTCGAGCGCAACGACGAGCTCGAGAATCTCTACTTGGTTGCGATTCCAAACGGCGGCATCCCGCTCGCGCGTGTCCTCGCTTCGAACCTGAGGCAAATTGCCGGCGTCGAGATCACTGTTGGAATCCTCGACACCACGCTCTACCGCGACGATCTCGCCTTGACGAGTGAGCGCCCGATGCTGCGTGTGACCGAGATGCCCTCGGCGGTCGACGACCGCACCGTCGTGCTGGTCGACGATGTGGTGAAATCGGGGCGTACGATTCGCGCAGCCATGGATGCGCTGATGGACTTCGGGCGGCCCAAGATCGTGCAGGTCGTCGGGCTCGTAGACCGCGGGCACCGCGAGCTGCCGATCAAGCTCGATTACGTCGGCAAGAACGTTCCGACGAGTTCAGGTGAGGTCGTCCATCTTCGTGGTAATGACGGCGACCCATCGAGGGAGCTGGAGGTTGTCGTGTCCTCGAAGCCGACCGACGAAGGCCACGTCTCGGATCGGAGCCCGGTGTGATCGGAAGAGACCTGCTCGCAATCGAAGACCTCGACCGTGACGACATCGAGCGGATCCTCGACACCGCGGAGCGGATGCGAGAAGTCGGGAACCGGGTGGTCAAGAAGGTCCCGACGCTGCGCGGCCGCACCATCGTAAACCTCTTCTTCGAAGCTTCGACGCGCACGCGAGCGAGCTTCGAAATCGCGGGCAAACGCCTCTCTGCCGATGTCGTGAACTTCTCTCCCGCGAGCTCGAGCTTGAAGAAGTCCGAGAGCATCCTCGACACTGCGCGGACTCTCGATGCAATGGACCCCGACCTCGTGATCGTGCGGCACGCAGTTGCGGGCGTT
>JAFDEI010000142.1 GCA_019310425.1 Deltaproteobacteria bacterium
GTAGAAGGAGTAGGGCAGGCCCCAATCGGAATGCCAGGTGGTGGGTACTCCGTTGATCATGTGCTTCTTGGCACGCTGCAGCAGTGCGAAGCTCTTCGGCGTGCGCTCCTGGTAGCGTTCGAACTCGGCGGCCACCATCCCGAGGACGCGCCCGTTGTCGATTCCCTCGACCACCGGAATGATATTCGCGAAGTCGTCATAGTTTCGGTCAGCTTTCGACATTCCATCCTCCAGGACGGGCGCTACACCACTGCTGCGCCGGACCTCGTATGTTAATGGCTTTCGCCGTTTCAGCAGAGTCCAAGCGAGTCGACGCCCCTGTAAATCAATACTGGCTCCATCACTTGCCACCCCCTTCCCATCTCCAGACCATGAGCTCTCGCAGCAGACACATGACTTCTATTCATTATCGCCGGCGCTCCCCGGCTCGATCGACACGGGAACTCCGTTGAGGATCGCGGTGCCCGAGAGCGGATCGATCTCGCCCGGGTCCGTCAAGTCGTTGATACTGACACCCGCGTGCCGCGTGGCGAGCGTCATACGAATCCCCTCACGCCCATGTCCATAGCCATGGGGCAGAGTCACGACACCCGGCATCACATGCTCGCTCAACCGTGCAACCACACTGAGGGTCCCCACACGGCTCGCCAGCTTCACCACGCCCTGGTCCTTGATACCCCGGGCCTGCGCATCCTTGGTATGCAGATGCAGAACGCAGCGATCTCGGCCCGACACCAGCTTCGGTAGGTTGTGGGACCAGCTGTTCAGGGTGCGCGCCTCTCGACGCCCTATCAGCATCAGCTCGGGTGCGGCGTCGAGCAGGCTCCTCTCCGCGCGATGAAGCTCATCGACGAGCTCCTGCGGTGCCAGGTCGATCGTCATCTTCTTGCCCGTTGCCGTCGATCGAAGTCGATCCGCCAAGCAGGCTTCCATCGGACCGAGGTCGATGCCGTGCGGATGACGGCGCAGCTTGCCCAGTGTCAGCCCCTTGAAGGGATGACGCAGGCTGCCCATTGGCCCCGTCCTCAGTGCGAGATCGAGAACGAGCCTGAGTCCGCGTTCCGGATCGAGCGCGAGCAGCGCACGATGGAGGACCGCGATCGCCCTTCCTGAGAGTCCGCGTGCGGCTCGCAAGCGCCGCGCCAGCTGGAGCACGATCTGTGCGTCTGTCTGCGTTCCCCGCGGCGGAACGAAGACGGCGGGTGACCAGCGCGGAGCATTGCGGACAGCGAAGAGCTGGAACACCAAATCGAAGTGATCGCGTTCGAGCGGGCTCACGGGGGGCAGGATCAGCTGGGCGTGCCGAGTGGTCTCATTCAGATAGAAGTCGATCGCGACCATGAAGTCGAGCTTCTCGAGTGCGGCATCCAGCTGCCTGCCCCCTGGCGATGAGGCACCTGCCCGTCGCCGGGCGTCTGGATCTCATCGGCGAGCGTCGCGGCCGGAAGCTCGCCCATGAACTCCGGCGTCCCTCGCGTTCGAGAGCGGAAGAGCCCTCGACTCGTCTGGCCTTCGATGCTCACCACATCCACCGGTGGATTCGGAAACATTGCGCCACCGGGCCGATCGAGATTCCCCGTGAGGATGTTGAGCAGCTCGACGAGCCAGCTCGCCGCAGCCGCGAAGGGCGACGTGGAAACACCCATGCGGCCATAACAGACGGCGCGCTCGGCTTCGCAGAATGCGTCGGCGATCGATCGGATGGTCTCGGGAGACATCCCGGTCCGATCGGCCACGCGCTCGGGCACAAAGCCGGACAGGATCTTCTCCAGGCTCTCGAATCCCTCCGCCATTGGTTCGAGCGCGCCGAGGCGAGTGCGATTTTCGGCCAACACCACGTGACAGAGCGCCGCCAATAGGAATGTATCCGTACCTGGCCGAATGAAGTGATGCTCGTCGGCCAACTCCGCCGTGCGCGTTCTCACCGGGTCAACCACGACGATCCGACCGCCCCGTTCGCGAATTCGCCGCAGACGATTCTGGATGCCTGGAGCCGTCATCAGGCTGCCATTCGAGATGATCGGATTGGCTCCGAGGATGAGCATGTAGTCGGTGCGATCGACGTCGGGCACCGAGAGCAACAGCCCGTTGCCGTACATCCAGTGGCTGACGAGCTGCTTGGGAAATTGATCCAGGGAGTTGGCGCTGAAGTGGTTGCGCGTGCCGAGCGCCGCCACGAGCTCCGGGCCAAGGAGCGATGCGCCCAGGTTGTGGGTAACCGGCTCTCCACGGTAGATCGCGGCCGCGTCCTTGCCATGGGCGCGCTGCACAGCCAGGATGCCTTCGGCCGCCTGGTCGAAGGCATCCCTCCACGAGATGCGCTCCCAACCGCCGTTGCTCCTGCGCCGCATGGGCTGTCGCAGGCGGTCGGGATCCTCGTGCAGATCCGCTAACGCCGGCGCCTTGGCACAAATATACCCCTGACTCGAGGGATCCAGCGGGTCTCCCCGAATCTCTCGAATGCGATCCGCCTCGACGTGCACTTCGATTCCGCAGCACGCTTCACAGAGCGTGCAGGTGCGATAGATGACCCTCTTCATGATGCGCGTCGCACCCCATCCGAAATGCGAGGCACGGCTTCGCTACGAACCTTCATGAATAATCCGGGCTTTGAAGCGCAGAAACGTGGTTGCCTGTGCTGCGGTGGAGTCGGTATGCGAAGCTGTCGATGCGCCTCTTGTCGAGCGGCGTGCCATCGTCGTAGAAGAAGTAGAAGGGAATCTCCCTGCGATGGCGCAGCAAACTTTCAGAGACCAGGCTGCTATCGCAGCCCCAGCAGCTGGTCATGATGACGCCGTCGTAGCGCTTCGTATCCCAACGGGCCAACACGTTTCCGACCTCCAGTGGGGTCGCTCCACGGGTCTCGATGTCGATCAACTCGACACTCCGCGCGAGGGCGCCCTCCACGTCCGGCATCGGCAGCCAGGGATGGAGACCGGCAACCGACTCATAGAGCGCCGAGCGCAGCTTCGCGAGGCCAGTCATCGCGAACGCCGCCTGCTCGCGCGTAACCTTACGGCCGAGCAGGAGGTCGGGGTGAACGCGGCCGAGAAACTCGAAGAAGTCCATCATGGGCTCTACTACCAATCGCAGGCCCCGATCGCTCATCTCCAAGAACAGGCCGCCATTGGCGAAGTCATTGGACTTGGTCAGAACATCTCCCGAGACAAAGACGGTACGGAGTTCTCCAACCGGCGTATTTCTCTCTTCGATCTGGGCAAAAAGACGGGCGGCTCGCCCCACCGCCCCCGTCAACTCCTCTCGCCGATGCTCGAGTTCCACCGCAGCGGCATCGCCCTCCGGAAGGGACGGCTCGATGATCCTCAGCACCTCTTGCGCCGCCGTCCGATAGATCTCCTCCGCCTCACCCGGACGCGCCTGCACCGGAAGATGGAAGATGTAACACTGCCGAATGATGTCGATCGCACTGAGGCCGGTCCACAAGAGCATGACCATCGACGGATCGGAGCCGAATTTCAGACCCGATACCGAGACCCGGTCTGCCAGCCCCATCCTTTCGAGCGAGATCTTGTCCTTCACGTCCCAGACGCCAGCGCGGCACATGCGCCCCGTCAGCTGCAGTAGCTCGGTCTTTTTTTCTGGCGGGTTCTTCTCCAGATGCTCGCGAAAGGCACCCCAGATCAGCTGATAGGACATGCACTCCTTGCCCGAGCAGTCCGACTTTCCGCAGCGGTAGGTGCTCTCCGAAAGCGCTGGAGCGGCCACCGCGTCGTAGCCGAAGGCACGGTAGACCGCGGCGAATGTATCCCCCAGATAGTCGCAAGCACTCAGCAACACATAATTGACGTCGCGATCGAGAGCGCGCTGGCCGGAACCCTCGGGATCGACGTATGACAGCGCCCTCGCGTTGTCGGGCACCGCGTTGCTCCCCTCGTCGGCGATGAACTGCCGCACGGACTGCAGGAACGCCTGGATGCGCGTGATATATCCGGCGGCGCCCCCATGGCCGTCGCTCTCCAAGATGGTGTGCGGGTGGCCCTGCATCAGGGCCTGGAAAATCTGTTCCGTGAACGAACTCGGGCCGCAGCCAAACGAGGCCAGCATCAGCGGGAAGACGTCGCCACGCTCCCGGGCACAGACTGCTCCGCGCAGCGCGCGGTTGTCGTCACCCCAGTAGGCCTTCTCGACGGCGGGTGTCGCCGGATCGATCGGAAAGCAGTCCACCGGGATCGCCATGGCTCCGTTCTGCCTCAGCAGCAAGGGGATATTCGCGTTGATGGCCCGATCGCAGATCACGTGCAGGTGGCCGCTGACCAGCACCGCGGGGATCTCGTGCTCCCGCGCGTATGCGAGGGCATCCAGCCCGATCTGTTCGAGGCGCTCCTCGTAGTCCAGCTGAGCACGGGCTGCGGCGGTAACGGCGTCGGCGATCTTCGCCGGGTCCACGCCGAGCGTCTCGGCTGCAGCTTGCATGCTCTGGTTCAGCTCGGGGCCATCGAGTCCCGCAGCGAACGACAAGTGCGGCCGCACGACCAGAACGTTCTTGCCGCGACTCCGGAGTGATTGCTCGATCATCTCGGGCATCGCCTGCTCGGTCACACAGGTGTGTCCGCCGTATCCCCTGCTGTCCGCGATATGGAAGACCTTCGGGAAGAAGAGCACTTCGACATCCGCGTCGCACACCGCATGCGCGATCTTCGCCGGGCCGCAGGAGTCGAAGCTGTTGCAAAGCTGCTCACCGCTCGCGAGCGATGAGGTCTTCGACTGCAGCAGCTGGACCGAGAATCCGAGTTCGGCTGCGAAGGTGGCCAGCCACGGGATGTGTCCTTCGAGGGCGCCCACCTGGGGAATTCCGATGACCGGCGCACCCGGGCGATGTCGCACGGTGCTCTCCACCAGGGCGAGTCGCTGCTCGAACGGGTTGGGAGCATCCTTCTCGAGTTTTGGCTGGCTCTTGGTCGAGATCTCGAACTTTGGGCAGGCGCCGCCCGAGATGGCCACGCGGCTCTGTCCGTCGACCGAGATCGTCGTGCGCTCGATCGGGCAGAGGGTCTGGCACTTCTTGTCCTGGCAGCGGAACTCGCTGCGGCCGGTAATTTCGGCGGCCAGGATCTCCCTCGTGTCGAGGCCGGGAGCCGCCGCCAGCGCCTCCGCGCCGATCTGCTCGGCGGTGCACAAGCCGACGCCCCACGCTCCCATCGCCCCCGGATTCGGCGGCACGACGATTTCGCAACCGGTCACGGCCGCCAGGGTCCAGGCGAGTGACGGATTGGATGCCGGCTTGCCCTGGAAGAAGACCCGCTTGCCGAGCGTACGTTGACCCATCACGCGGTTCAGGTAGTTGTGGATCACGGAATACTGGAAGCCGGCAAAGATGTCGGCGAGTTCGAAGCCTTCCTTCAAAGCCTGCGAGGCCGCGTCGGCCACATACACCGTGCACATCATGCCGAGGTCGGGTGGCCGTTTGGCCTGCGACGCCAGCCGGATGAACTCCTGGATGTCGTCGATGTCGTAGAACAGGGCTTGCTCCTCGAGGAACGACCCGGTGCCCGCGCTGCACGCTTTATTCATGTCGCTCTCGACGATGCGCCCGTCCTGCAGCCGGACGTACTTCGCGTCCTGGCCGCCGATCTCGATGACCGAGAGATCGACACCGCCGTCGGGGTCGCTGCGGATGGCGCCCGTTGCGTGGGCCACGATCTCGTTGAGCACCACAATGTTCTCCGTCTCCGGGAAGACGGCTTGCAATAGCGTCGCAACGGCTTCCCGCCCGGAACCGGTGACGCCAATGGCGCGCACGTCCGGCTGCGTGAGATCGAGGATCGTTCGCACCAGGCGTCTCGCGGCGTCTACGGGGTTGCCTCGTGTCTGATCGTAGACGTCCAGGATGGGCTCCCCCGTCTCGATCGACGTCAGGACCGCCTTGGCTCCGGTGGAGCCGAGATCCAGGCCGAGAACACTCGGCTGGTCGAACGCAGCCTCATCGATCTCCCACTCGGGCATCATCGTCACCTTGTTCCGCCAACGATTTGCCGGCTCGAGAAACGGAAAGCGACTGTCGACGAATCGAATCAGATCACGCGGGTCCGTTGGCAGCGGGCTCGGCAGGGCGCTCTGGGCCTGCTCGGCTGCCAGTACAGCCGCACCGACCGCTTCGAAATATTCGGAGTGGGGAGGAGTCAAGACCTCGCCACCGAGCAAGGCCTCGAAGGACTCCCTGAACGAACGAATTCGAGAGGTGCCCCCCGTCAGATAGACCGGTCCGTCGACCCGATTGCGCGCCATCAACGAATGAACGTTGCGGGCCACCGACCCGAAGTAACCCTTGAAGAGTTCACCGGTCGGCTTGCCCTGGTTGGCGAAGTGCGTCATCTCACTCTTGGCAAATACCGAACAACGGGCGGTAATCGGGATCTGCTCGGTCGCAGCGAACGCCAGCTCATCAGCCTCCGGGATCGTGAGCCCGAAGCGGCCGGTAATCTTCTGGATGTTCTCGCCGCTTCCCGAGGAGCACTTGTCGTTCTCGAGGTACTGGTAACGATACCTGGGGCCACCCCCACTTTCGCCGCCACCGTTCGCATCCGAAGGCCTGCGGCTCAGCACGCCGTAGCCGCGTGCGCCCACGCTTACGAGGCTGAGCGAGTCTTCGAGGCCAGGTTCCAGTTCAAGGGCCGCCTCGCGGCATGAGTCCTCGGGCAGGATCAGGATCGGGTCCGTCAGCTCGTCGGCATAGATCCCAGTGGCGGCGAGTGCAGCGCAGCCCGCGACGTTCTGCTCGACGTACCAGCTACGGAAAAGGTCGAGCGGATTCCCGTCGTGAAGCTCGCTTCGGCTCTCCTCGACGACCCACTCGCCATCGTCGCTCACACTGGCGATCACGAAGGTCGCCGAAGCCTTGCCGAGATCACAACCCGCGATTCTCTTGTTCATCTATTACTCCCGTCTCTATTCTCGATCGACCCCGTGATGGATATCCGCTTGCGCCTCTTCCGGTTCGGCACCGAACTGCCGGCAGGATTGAAGGATGTCATCGGACAGCGCCGGATCTTTGACCGCACGGGCCAGGAGCAGGCCCCCCACGCACAGTGCCAACGTGCCCACGGCGTGAGCGTGGGCCGCATCGTCCGCCGGTCCGTCGAAATCAGCTTCGATGTGCTCGATGATGTTGCGCAACTCGCCCTCGTAGGCGCGCCGCACGTTGGCCGACGAACGGGCCACGTCGGCGCTCGTCGAGGCAAGCGGGCAACCGGCGCCGGGAGCGTCGCGATGAGCGAGACTCAAGTAGGTGTCGAGCAGCCGCTTGCGCCTTTCCGGTGTGGTCAGACGGGCAACGCGTCCGAACATCCGGTCGCTGGCGGTTCGCAGAGCCGACTTCAACGCCTCGGCCACCAGATCGGCCTTCGAGTCGAAATGGGCGTAGAAGCTGCCGTGAGTCAGGCCCACCTCATTCATGACGCGTTGCACCGCCGCACCGCTGAGGCCCTGCTCACCGAGTTGCCGAACCGCCACATCGATGATCCTCAGACGGGTCCGCTGCTTCTGCTCGGCACGGTTCATCGGGTGGCCCCCGAATGGCTCGTGGCGGATTCCACCGGCGCCATCCGATTCGCATGATGCCCGACATACGAAAATTTCCGTATGATGCACGTCATACGGAAACCGCAGCGGATAGTCCGTATGAGCGGCCATCAACGTCCGATAACGCCTGAAGTGTCAAGTTCCCCTTGGGTCAGTGGTTGACTGGACCACACCGTAGAGGACGCTCTCCTCGGGGCGGCGTCGCGCGTAGCCGTGCTCCTTGCCACGTCCGCTGGCGCCATGCCCATGAGGAACCGGAAGAGCATCGAAGCCCATCCCGGCAAGCGCCTGCCAGCTCCGTACCCATTGCCAGGCCCACGGAGAACGCGCCTCGGCTCTCCATGGGCTGATCGAGCCCGCCCGATCACGCCCCGTCGCCAACAGCCGTTCACGACTTAGTCCGTCTTCGTCATGGCCCGCGGCAGCCGTGACCGCTTGCAGGAGCTGGAATTCAAGCCGGCTTCCCGGCATCTGGCGACAGGAGTGCCTCGACCGCTCCGAGCCTTTCCTCGGCAGGAGGCCGCACGCCTCGCTCCCAATCGCTGACCGTCCCTCGATCGACGCCGATCTTCTCCGCCAGGTCTGCCTGAGACAGTCCCAGCAGCTGCCGCGCTGACAGGAGTCGTCCCGGTAGGGACTTCGGAGGCTCGAATGTGTCTGGTCCGAGGAGCATGAGGACCCCTGGCATGAACTTGATCGCCGGCCGTCTTTGATCTCGTTCCCAGCGGCCGTACGCCGCTCGCTGCACCCCGAGCATTGACGCCACGTCTCGCTGCTGCAGACGTTGTTCCAAGCGCCACGCCCTCAATCGCTCTCCCAGCGTCCGAGGAAGCTTAGAGGGCCTGCACTTCGGGGATTTGAGGCTCTTTCGATACAGTGGCAAGAAGGCCAACAACCCCGAAGGCTTCGCAGCCGCGTTGTCGCCGTTTCTGCTCGCCGAGGAGTGAGTTGTAGGGGCCCGCCGCGAGCTGCACGCTGGCGGTGATTTCCGAGAAGGGCCGAAAGCTCAAGGACTTTCCGGTGGAGACCAACGGCCAGGCTCTGGTCGAAGCCATCCGAATCATTCCTGGGCACAAACACCTCGTGTTCGAAGAGGGACTTCAGAGTGCATGGGCTCTACGAGACGTTGAGTCCTCACGTAGACCAAATCGTGGTTGCCGGGGTCACGCAGAGTCGAGGGCCGAAGAGCGACAAGCGCGATGCGTAGGGCCTGGCCGAAAAGTCTCGCGTGGGGAACCTCGACAAGCAGGTCTTCAAGGCATCACGACGGGGCGCGCTCGAACGACTGGAGGGGATCATGCAGTTCGTTGCGAGCAAGATGACGGACGAAGAAATCGCGGCCGTGTCGCCTATCGTGGTTGCGCTTCCACGAGTTTCAGAAACGGCGACTTCGCGCTAGACAGCGGCGAACCGCGGCGATCGGTGCCATCATCAGGAGCCGTGTGCATGCCGACGCAAGTGTTGACCCTCACGATGCTCCTTCTCGGATGCCTAATCTCGGCCCCGGCGATCGCTGCGGCGGACCAGGGTGAGGTGCGGCGTCAGTGCCGAGAGTGGGCGGATTCTATGTTCGCGAGGCCCACCGACGCGAAGGCGCGTGAATTCGCCAAATGCATCGCCGAGCGCGATCCCGAATCGGCCGAAGCCCGCGCCGGCCGGCAGGCGGAAGCGCTCGAAGAGGCAGCCCGAGTCGCACGCGAAAGCGACGCCGAGGCAGAGCGGTCCGAAATCGCCGAACGCGAAGATGCCGAAGCCGAGGCCCGCTGCGGCGGGGGCGCGATTTCGGCCTTCGGACTCCTCCGTTTCTGTGATTCGCCGGCGGCCGTGGAGCGGAAGGTGGCGGAATCCGACGTCATCCAATGCGGTCCCCGCAATGACTGCGACCGATTGAAATTGGCGGTCGGGCCCATTCCGCTCACGGCCTATCCGAAGTATTTCGCTGGAGGCCTGTATCGCATCGCCGTCTATTCGCCGGAACGTTCGACTGCTGAATTCAACACGACTCTGCGAAGAGATTGGGAGGGAATGGTGTCGGTTGCAACGGAGGAGTACGGCCCGATCAGCACGCCCGCTGCACCGTATCCCGCATTTTTCGCCGTGAACGGCGTTCATATCGTCACCACACACAGATGGAGCCTGGGGCGGAAGCGGGTCTGGGTCGGAATTTTCGAAGGCGGCGAGAACTACGCCGCGATCATGACGGTGGAAGACGCCGTGGCAGCGGAACGTATAATGCGTGGCGACTGACCTGAGCGCAGGCTGGGTGATTGCTCCTGTGTGTTCTCAATATTCGTCCGCGTTGATATTGCTCAGCTCTTCCGCCTTCCCCTACAACTTGTTCCGTGGATGATACACCCGACCGTTCACCCCAGGAGGGGGCGATTCCAAGCTGTGTCGACCACCGCGGGCACGAGCGGCGGCGCACGCGCGGGGAGCTTCAGCCATTCGAGGATCTTCCGGGCCACGATCAAGTCCCCGATCACCGCGATCAGGCGCATCGTGGACCCGCACCGGGGGCACCGCAGCGCGTCGCGGGGACGGTGTTGGGCGGAGACTCGAGGTCAAGCTCGCTTCGCTGCGGACCGCCGACGTGAGTGCGCAAGCACCACCAGACCGAGCAGCACGAGGCTCCCCGTGCTCGGCTCGGGGACGAACACCATGTTGTACAGAGCCACGATCGAACTGTCGATGGTGGTGGTGTCATCGTAGGAGGCGCTGGTGAAGTCGGCCTTGTCGATGTTGTCGACGTTGGTGAAGTCGACCCCGAAGAGCAGGGCATTCGTGAAGTCGGTGCCATCCAGGTTGGCCCCATCGATTACCACGTCTGTGAGGTCGGCTCCGGTGAAGTCGACCTGCTTCAGCGAGGCATCGGTGAGATCCGCGCCCACCATTACAGCATTGACCATGCTGGCATTCTGGAGGTCGGCCAAGACCAGACTGGCGTCTCGAAAATCGGCCTCGTCGAAGTCCCCCCCCTTCAGGTTGGCTCCGTCGAGGGTCGCATTGACGAAGCTCACGCGCCGGAAGTTCCCCGACTGGAGGTTCGCGTTGGTGAGGTCGGCCCGGTCGAAGTTGGCGTCTTGAAAGTCCCCATTCTTGAGGCTGGCGTCGACCAGGATGGAATCCGCGAAGTTCGCGTTCTGGAAGCCTCCCTTGTCGAGAATGGCTTGCGTCAGATCGGCTCCGCTGAAGTCGGCTCCCACATAGCTGCCATCGCTCAGATTGGCTTCGACCAGGGTGGCGTTCGCGAAGCCGGCATCGTCGAACGTGCCCCAGTCGAGGTTCGCCTTGGTGAGGTCGGCCCCCTCGAAGTCTGCGTTGGTGGCGCCGACCCTGTTGAGCTTGGCCTCGATCATGCTCGCGTAGCGGAAGATCGCGGAGTCCAGTATCGCGCGTGTGAAATCGGTCTTGGTCAGGTTGGCATTGCTCAGATCCGATCCGCTCAGGTCGGTGTCCTGCAGGTTCGCGTCGGAGAGGTCGATCCCGACGAGATTTTCACCGCTGTGGTCTTCACCGCTGTGGTCCTGGCCGGAGTGATTGCCTCCTGCCACCAACACCGTGGCAGCAGCGCCACCCGTGATCAGGGCAACACTCGCCACGAGTAGAAAGAACAACCGACGCGCAAATCCAATCTCGTGAGAATGTTCGTTTCGACGCATTTCCAAGTCACCCTATCGGCTGGAGGCGCCGCCCTGGCCTCCGGCATACTTCACATAGGACTGATCGGCTTCGCGCCACTATTGCCTTAGGGGACGGACGAATCTACTCCCCGAGAGCCCTCAGGAGCCCTCTCGGGCCTGTTGCGCCATTTTCCAGAACATGGCGTCATCGGACCTGGGAAATTCGCTGGTTGTCTCGTCCTTTCGCGACGCGGTAGCGGACTTCGTGCTCGCCGACCGCTGACTCGCACGGTGCTAGTCTCCGCGGCGGGCTTCGACCCCGGCGAGGTGGCGCGATCGGCTTCGCTAACGGCGGAGGTCCTCGTCGACACCGGCCTCGATGAAGTCGAGGTGGTGACGATCGAAGGCGCCCACCCATACGTGCTCGCGGAGAAACGCGCGGATGACCCCGCGGCGCCGACCGCGCTGATCTACGCCCACCACGATGTTCAGCCACCCGGGCGCCTCGACCACTGGCGCACGCCCGCGTTCGAACCGACGCTGCGCGACGATGGCCGCCTCTACGGTCGCGGTGTGGTGGATGACAAGTTCACGTGAAGGTGATCGTCGAGGGCGAAGAGGAGACCGGCTCCGCGCATCTGGGCGATTTTCTGAGGCGCCACCGTGAGCGCCTCGACGCGGACGTGCTGATTCTGTCGGACACCCAGAACCTCGCGACCGGGCTGCCTTCTCTCACGACTGCGTTGCGAGGAATGGTCGCGGTGGACGTGCACGTGCACGCGCTCGATCACCCGGTTCATAGCGGGATGTGGGGTGGGCCGATTCCCGATGCCGCGACTGCGCTCGCGGTCCTGCTCGCGAGGCTCTGCGACGCCGCGGGCGAGATCGCGGTGCCGGGAATCGACGACGACGTCCCCGCACTCGACTCGGAGGAGCGCGCGCGTCTTGCCGAGCTGCCGTTCGACTCGGAGCGGTTTCGCGCGGACGCCGGCGTGCTTGCGGGCGTCCGGTTGCGCGGAGCGGACGACGGCTCGATCTACGAGCGTCTCTGGTACCGGCCGTCGCTTGCGTTGATGGCGCTCGAGGCGATGCCGCTCGCGACCGCGGCAAACCAGTTGATCGCCACGGCGAGCGCGCGCGTCGGAGTCCGAATTGCGCCCGGCCAGGACGCGCAGCGTGTGAGCAACCTGCTCGTCGAATTCCTGCAACGCGACCCACCCGAGGGGGTCCGGGTAGAGACCGCGGTGCCGGTCGCGGTGCCGGGCTGGAAGACGACGCCGGTCGGGCCGGCCTTCGACGCTGCGCGCCGGGCGCTCGCGCGGGGCTTCGGTTGCGACTCGGTCGCGGTCGGTTGCGGTGGCTCGATCCCGTTCGTCGGCCCGTTCAGTGAGGTGCTCGGAGGCGTTCCGGCACTGCTGCTCGGCCTCGAAGACCCGCCCTGCAACGCGCATGGCGAGAACGAGAGCCTCCATCTCGGGGATTTTCGCAAGGCCGCGCACGCTTCGGCGCACCTGTTGGCGGAGCTTGCGACATTGTCGTCCGACTGATCGCGCCTTCGCTCCCGACCGCCCGGAAGGTCCCTGTGCACGAACGCGAGCAGACGCGGGAAGGGCCCGGTGTGCGCTAACGTCGCCACCCCTCGGAGGAATCATGCCGACCATCGAAACCACTCCCGACTTCGTGCGCGCAGTCTATGAAAAGCTCGAGCGCAACCTGGCAATCATCCGTCAACGGCTCGATCGGCCGCTCACCTACGCCGAGAAGGTCTTTCTCGGTCATCTGGACGACGCCGAAAACGAGGATCTCGAGCCCGGCAAGAGCTACGTCGCCACCCGCCCCGACCGTGTTGCGATGCAGGACGCCACAGCGCAGATGGCGCTGCTGCAATTCATGCTCGCCGGCCGCGACGAGACGGCGGCGCCGACTACCGTTCACTGCGACCACCTGATTCAGGCCCACCGCGGCGCTGCGGTCGACATGCAGACGGCTTCCGAGACGAATCGCGAGGTTTACGACTTCCTCCGCACCGCAGCCTCGCGCTATGGCATCGGCTTCTGGGGCCCCGGGGCGGGGATCATCCATCAGGTCGTGCTCGAGAACTACGCGTTCCCGGGCGGAATGATGATCGGTACGGATTCCCATACTCCGAACGCGGGTGGCCTCGGCATGTTCGCGTGCGGCGTCGGAGGTGCAGACGCGGTCGACGTGATGGCGGGCTTCCCTTGGGAAGTCCTCTACCCGAACAAAGTCGGTGTGTACCTGACCGGTGAACTCTCGGGCTGGACGGCACCGAAGGACGTGATCCTCAAGGTCTGCGAAACGCTCACGGTGAAGGGCGGGACCAATCGCGTGATCGAGTACTTCGGTCCTGGGACGCGATCGATCAGCTGCACGGGCAAGGGCACCATCACGAACATGGGCGCCGAGCTGGGTGCCACGACGTCGATCTTTCCGTATGACGAGCGCATGGCGACCTATCTCGCATCGACGGGTCGACAAGAGATCGCCGACGTCGCGAACGCCCACGCCGAGCTGCTGCGTGCGGACCCGGAAGTCGAGCAGCATCCGGAAAAGTACTTCGACGTGATCGTCGAGATCGACCTGTCGACGCTCGAACCCCATCTGGTCGGTCCGCATACACCCGACCTGGCCAGGCCCGTTGCGCGGATGGCAGCGGACGCGGCCGAGCACGACTATCCCGTGAACCTGACCGCGGGGCTGATCGGGAGCTGCACGAACTCCTCCTACGAAGACCTCGAGCGAGCGGCCGACGTCGCACGCCAGGCGGCCGCGCACGGCGCAAAGGCGAAGTCGGCGCTCTACGTCACACCCGGTTCGGAGCAGGTCCATCTGACGATCCAGCGCGACGGTCAGATGCAGAACTTCGACGAGATCGGTGCAACGGTACTCGCAAACGCGTGCGGTCCGTGCATCGGGCAGTGGAAGCGGGACGATATCAAGGACGGCGAGCCGAATGCGATCATCAGCTCGTACAACCGCAACTTCCGTCGCCGCAACGACGGAAACCCGGAGACGCTGTCGTTCATCGGCAGCCCCGAAATCGTCGTCGCCTACGCGCTCGCGGGAACGCTCGCCTTCGACCCGCTGCGTGACGAGATCGAGGGCGAGAACGGCACCCGCTTCAAGCTCGAACCTCCCGCACCTGCGCCGGAGGTTCCGAAGGGGGGCTTCGTCGCGAGTCGCCTGGGTTACATCGACCCGCCGGCGGATCGCGGCGATGCGACGGTCGAGGTGTCGCCGAGCAGCGAGCGGCTGCAGCTGCTCGAGCCGTTCCTGGCCTGGGACGGAAACGACTACCAGCGGATCCCGCTGCTGCTGAAGGCGAAGGGGAAGTGCACGACGGATCATATTTCACCGGCCGGTCCCTGGCTGAAGTTCCGCGGGCATCTCGACAACATCAGCGACAACATGTTCACCGGCGCGGTAAACGCTTTCACCGACGAGACGGGCCTCGGCCTCGACCTGCTGTCGAGCGATGGCCAGCGCAAGTTCTCCGATACGGCGCGACACTACAAGGCCGAAGGGCTGCGTTGGTTCGTCGTCGGTGACGAGAACTACGGCGAGGGTTCGAGCCGCGAGCATGCGGCGATGTCGCCGCGCCTGCTCGGCTGTGCGGCGGTCCTGGTGCGCAGCTTTGCGCGAATTCACGAGTCGAACCTGAAGAAGCAGGGCGTGCTGCCGCTGACCTTCGCCGACCCGGCCGACTACGACAAGGTGCAGGAGCGGGATCGCGTGAGCGTGCACGGCCTGGCGGAGCTCGCGCCGGGAGCGAACCTGACTGTTGTGCTGCACCACGAGGATGGAAGCGAAGATTCGTTCGAGGTGAACCAGACCCAGAACCAAGAGCAGATTGCCTGGTTCAAGGCCGGCTCGGCACTCAATCTGCTGCGCGCGCAGTCCTAGACGGTTCGGCGTTTGATCGCGCAGCGCGGATCCCGAATCACCTGAAGCGTGGGGTGAGGGGGTGCCTCCCGCGACCGTGAAAAAAGGGAGCGGGAGGCACCCCCTCACCCCACGCGCTCACCGATCGATCTAATTCTCCGCGGCCGCGAGAATCTCGCGGGCTGACGGCGGTTTCTGGTTGGCTGGGTCGAGCAGCACGATCTGCCCGGCTTCCGAGCCTGCGGACATCACCGGCGTGACTTCGTAATCGACTCCGACCCCGGCCGCGTCGATCACCGCGTCGAAGTTGCGCCCGATCGCGGCGGCCGCGACGATCCCGAGCCGCTGTTCTGCGACGCGATTGATGTCGACGACGCCGCCGCTGCGATCGGTGAGCAAGATACCGACGGGAAGCTGCTGGACCAGGGCGTGCTGCGAGATCGCGAGCGGCTGGAGCAGGCCTCCGGTGAAGATCCCGCCGTGCAAGACCAAGAACGTCACGCCGACCAGCAGCGGTGTCGGGTCTGTGGGCAGCTGCCAGACGCCCGTGAAATAGAGCCCGCTGCCCACGACCGTGACCACCGGCGCAAGGCCGATCGCGATCCGGCGCGCCTCTTCGCCGGGTTGATTCCAGCGGACGGCCGCCGAGATCAGGATCGCACAACCGGCGAGCGTGAGGCAGAAGCCGTAGACGACCATCACTGTCCACAGCGGCCCGGCGAGATTCGTCCCGTCCTCGCCCGCGGTCAGGAACATCCCGCTCCAGCGTTCGCTGAAGAGCAGCCCGATGATGAACAGCCCCGGGGCGAGTAGCGGTAGCGGGAACCACGGAACCCGGCGAGCGATCTCGAGCCGAGCGGTATTCGCGGACAGCCCCAACCACAGCGGCGCAAGCAGCATGGTGCCGATTTGCGCGACATGCATCGCGGTCGACTGACTCAACCATCCGCGGTTTCCCGCGAGCTCGCCGAAGCACCAGGCCATCCAGGCCGCGGTCGCGAGCGCGAAGGTCTTGCGCCCGGGAGTGGTGCGGTCTTTCTGGAGCACGGCGAGACAGAGCCAGGCGCCCAGCAGCACCATGATCTCGAGCAACAGCGAATGAAGTTCCATAATCGGGTCGGGTTTCCGGGAGGTCTATCGACGCAATCGGGGACAGTTCTTGAGCGTGTGGGCCGCAATCCCGTGTCCTGGAAGCGATTTAAATATGAGAATATGTTCGCTTTTATATTATCCAGGCTTCAGTGCTCGTGATGATCGGCCGATTTCGGTACAGTGGTCAGACCTCTGACCTCGTACCAGCCTTACTCGACCGGAGAGGAATATGAACGCGAATCTCGAATCGTTGGCCTCCCCGCGCCGATCGGACGCTGTCGCGGAGCGCCTGCGCGGCTTGATCCTCACGGGCGTCTACGCCGTCGGGTCACGCTTGCCGAACGAACGCGAGTTGTCGGAGTCGCTCGCAGTCAATCGGGCTTCGGTGCGTGAGGCGCTCAAGCGCCTCGAATTCCTCGAGCTGATCGAGGTTCGCCACGGTCAGGGCAGCTTCGTACGCGAAGTCCGGGGTTCGTCGGCGCTCCAGCTGATCGAGGATCTCCTTCGGGACCGCCGCACCATTACGGCCGAACTGCTGCGGCAGGTCCTCGAGTTCCGGCGCCACATGACGGTGCACGCGGTGGAGCTTGCTGCGCGCAATCGCTCCGAAGCCGATGTCGATCGGGCCCGCGCTCTGATCGAGCGCGAGGAGCGTGACGGGCGCGAGCCCGCGGTCGCGCTCGAGATCGACGTCGAGATGAATGCGCTGATCGGTGAGGCGACCGGCAATCTCGTCTACCAGTTTCTCACGAACCTCTTCACCCGGCTGTTGCGCCAGCTCGGGCCGCTCTATTACAACGAGCATCGCGATTTCGCACGTTCGCTCCGCAACCATCGTGAACTCTTCGCCGCGATCGAAGCCGCTGACCCGGTTGCTGCACGCCGAGTCCTCGAGGAGATGCTCGATTACAGCGAAGCGGCGATCATGCTGGAGGCGAACCGCCTCGAATCAGAGGGGCTGATCGGCCCGGCTGCGCGAGCGCCCGGCGCGTGACCACCGGGCCCGCTCGAACGTGGTCGTTCACGGACCGCGGCAGCGATCTCGCCAAAGCGGCCCGCGACGGCGTCGAGCTGCTGGTGATCGGCGGCGGCATCACCGGGGCCGGGGTGCTGCGTGACGCCGCCACCCGGGGCCTGCGC
>JAFDEI010000319.1 GCA_019310425.1 Deltaproteobacteria bacterium
TGCCGCAGATCTGGTATCAGATCCAGACGAAGTTCCGCGATGAACCGCGCCCGAAATCCGGCGTGCTGCGCGTGCGTGAGTTCACGATGAAGGATTCGTACTCGCTCGACGTGAAGCGTGAGGGTCTCGACTTCGCGTTTCAGCGACACTTCGAGGCCTATCGGAAGATCTTCGGGCGCTGCGGCCTGGACGCGATCGCGGTCGAGGCGTCGTCGGGCAGCATGGGGGGCAGCGAGTCGGTCGAATTCATGATTGGAAGCGATGCCGGCGAAGACTGGATCGCGGTCTGCGGCAGCTGTGGCTACGCGGGCAACATCGAAAAGGCGACTTCGGGAATTGCCCCTCTGGAGGACGGCCCGGGGCAGGACGCGCCCGAGAAGTTCGCGACGCCCGGCGTACGAACGATCGACGACCTCGTCGAATTTCCGGGTGGAGCTCCGGCCGATCGGCAGATCAAGACGCTGGTCTATGTCGTCGACGGTGAGACGGTGCTGGTGCTGCTGCGCGGCGACCATGCGCTCGTCGAGCAGAAGCTCGCAGACGGGATCGGCGCGAGCGAATGGCGTCCCGCGACCGACGAGGAAATCCGCAGCGCGCTCGGCGCGGGAGCGGGCAGTCTCGGCGGGGTCGGGGTGTCGGACCACAGGATCGTCGCCGATCTTGCGCTCCAGGAGCGGCGGGACATGACGACCGGCGCGAACGAAGACGACCACCATGTGCGCGGCGTCGATGTCGCGCGCGACATCGTGGTCGCATCGTATCTCGACTTGCGCGAGGTGAAGGCGGGCGAGCCTTGCCCGATGTGCGACGCGCCGCTTGCGGTCGAAAAGACCATCGAGATCGGCCACATCTTCAAGCTGGGCACGAAGTACAGCGAGGTGTTCGACGCGAGCATCCTGGACGAGAACGGCAAGTCGCAGACCATCGTGATGGGTTCGTACGGGATCGGGATCGAACGCACGATGGCGGCGGTGGTCGAACGCCGCAACGACCCGTCCGGAATCAAGTGGCCGCTGTCGATTGCGCCGTTCGAAGTCGTGATCACGGTCGTGAAGCCCAAGGACGTCCAGACCTCCGACGCCGGCAACGCGCTGTACGACGCGCTCGTCGGCGAGGGGATCGAAGTGCTGCTCGACGATCGCGACGAGCGACCCGGTGTGAAATTCAAGGACGCCGACCTGGTCGGGATCCCGTTCCGGATCACGGTCGGCCCGAAGGGGCTCGCAGAGGGCGAGGTCGACTTCATCCGCCGCAGCAATGGCGAGACGCAGACGATGGAGCTGGTGAAGGCCGCGCGTCGTGTTGCCGAGACCATCTTCGAAGAGCGCAGCATGGGTCCGCAGGTCTGAGGCGGACTGTCGGCTCGTGGCCAGGAAGCGACCGCTCGCGCACCTGATCGATGGCTCCGTCTACATCTTTCGTGCCTACTATTCGATACCGCCGATGCACGCGCCCGACGGTACGCCGACGAACGCCGCCTACGGTTTCGCGAACACGCTGATCAAGTACTACGCCGACACCGCGTTCACGCATGCGGCGATTGCGTTCGACTACTCGGGTACCAGCTTTCGCAACGAAATCGAGCCTAGCTACAAGGCGCAACGCGGTGCGCCGCCGGAAGACCTGGTGCCGCAGTTCGAACTCTGCACACGCGTCGCTTACGCGTTCGGCGTGCAGGTGTTTTCAAAGCAGAATTATGAGGCCGACGACCTGCTCGCTACGGCAGCGGAGCAAGTCCTGGCCCAGGGCGCGTCTGCGCGCATCGTGACGAGTGACAAGGACCTCGCGCAGCTCGTTCGCGAGGACGGCCGCGTCGACTTCTACGACCTCGCGCGTGACGAACTTCGCGATGCCGCAGCTGTGCGTGAGAAGTTCGGAGTCGATCCCGACCAGATCCCGGACTACCTCGGGCTGGTGGGCGACAGCGTCGACAATCTGCCCGGCGTGCCCGGCGTCGGGCCGAAGGGTGCGAGTGCGGCGCTACGGGCCTTCGGCCAGATCGAACACATTTCCGCGAACCCGAACGATTGGGCGGAACTCGGCGTGCGGGGGGCGAAGCGGGTCGCGGCCCTGATCGACGAGCACCGTGATCGCGCGCTGCGCACGCGCGAACTCGCGAGTGTGGTGCGCGAGGTTCCGGACACGGACGCATCACTGGCCGCGCTCGAGTACCGAGGCGCGAACCGCGTATTGGTTCAAACGCTGTTTGAAGAGCTTGGCTGGCAACGTATCCTGGATCGCGTCCCGTGCTGGGACGAGGGGTGATGCCCCCACCATGACCATCCGCGTCGTGGCGAAAATCCCCATTCGACACCACAAATTCATTCACGCATTCGTGAAATCCGGCTAGAGTGGGGCGAATGCTCGCAGCCATGCCCGCTCCATAGCGGCGCCGTTCGCATGCCGAGCTCGGAATAGAGGAGAGAGCTACGTGGAAATCTTCAGCATGGAGGGCTGGTACTTCCTCTTGAGGTGGTTCCATTTCCTGGCGGGAATTACCTGGATTGGGGTGCTCTATTACTTCAACTTCATCCAGACGCCCTTCTTCGGCTCGGAATTGGGGGGGCAGGCCAAGGGTGCGATGACGCGCGGCCTGGTTCCGAACGCTCTGTGGTGGTTTCGCTGGGGCGCGATGTTCACATTCGTTACGGGCTGGCTGATCATCTTTACGAAGTTGGGGCACGAAGGTATGCCCCTCACTTCCGGCTACATGACGAAAATTTTGACCGGTGGTCTGATGGGCACGCTGATGTGGGCCAACGTGTGGTTCATCATCTGGCCTGCGCAGAAGATCGTGATCGCGAACGCCGAGAAGGTCGCGTCGGGTGGCGAGGCAAATCCGGCCGCCGCGGGCGCGGGTGGCAAGGCCGGCATGGCGTCGCGCACGAACACCTTCTTCTCGATCCCGATGTTGTTCTTCATGGCCGCAGCGACGCATTTCCCGTCGCTGGCTGCGGGCCTCGACGCCGGTCAGACGGGCCCCGCTCTCTATTGGCTGGTTGCGTTGCTGTTGATCGGCGCAGTCGAGGTGAACGGCCTGATCGGCCCGGGTGCGCCGTCGCAGAAGATGCTCACGACCGTAAAGGGCACCATCCACGGCGGTGTCGGACTGACGCTGGTGCTCTACCTGGCCGCCAGC
>JAFDEI010000143.1 GCA_019310425.1 Deltaproteobacteria bacterium
GATGTCGCACTGATCGGCACCACCGACACCTTCAGCGACGAAATCGACGGGCCGACCGTCTCGATCGACGAGGTTCACTACCTGCTCGACGCCGCAAATCTGGCCTTTCCGGGTGCATGTCTGACGACGAACGACCTGAGCAGCGTATTCGCAGGCGTGCGGCCGCTCGCGGCGTCGAACGACGATGAAGTCCCCTCGACGAAGGTTTCTCGCGAGCACCGAATCTACGAAGACCCGTCCGGGTTGTTGTCGGTCGTGGGCGGGAAACTCACGACCCATCGTCTGATGGGCAAGCGGATCGTAGACCGCGCGATTCGCCGTCTACCGGCCGGCCGTGCGGCGGCACTCGGGCCGAGCCGGACCGTGGATCTTCCCCTCCGCCCCGCGCTCCCCGAATGGCGGCATGCCGAGGCCGAGTTGAGCGAGCGCTACGGGATCGAGCGCAAGCAGAGCAGCTACCTGGTGCGAAGCTACGGGGCGCGCGCGGCCGACCTGCTCGCCGAAGCCGCCCCCGGCGATCTGCGCCCGATCGGAGGCTCGCGCAATCTCTTCGCCGAGATCCCCTGGTCGTTCCGGACCGAGTGCCCTGCGACGCTCTGCGATCTACTCGAGCGGCGTCTCGGGATGGCGATCTTCGCGGTCGGGCAGGGGCTTGCCGAGCTGCCGGCGATCGCAGCAACGGCTGCGCGGGTCGCGGGTTGGGACGAGGAGCGCACCCACGCGGAATCGATGGCGTACGTCGACAGTGTCCGACGCCGCTACCAGATCGTCGCATCTACGGCGCCGGCACGAAAGCTGACCGCCGCATCCAGAAGCGCGGCCTGATTGCACATCGGCCGCTGCGCGGCCAATGTTCCCGCTGAGCTGTTCGAATCACACCGCGATCGGACCAGCTCGTCTTCGCGCCGGTTCCAGTACCATGCCCGCGTGTCTGCTCGGACGCTCGTGATCGTGAACCCGCGCAGCCGGAACGGTGCGACCGGCCGGCGCTGGGGTGCGTTGGAACCAAGGCTTCGCGCAGAGCTCGGTGCGTTCGAGAGCGAATTCACGCGAGGTCCGCGCGACGCCGAGCGGATCGCGCGCGAAGGAGTCCGCTCCGGGATCGAACGGGTGCTCGTCGCGGGTGGGGACGGCACACTGAACGAAGTCGTGACCGGATTGCTCGCCGCCGGGCTCGGTGGCTACGTGCAGATCGGTGTCCTGCCGCTCGGAACCGGTGGCGACTTCGCGCGCAGCGCGGGCATGCCCGCGCGAATGGACGATGCCATCGCCGCGCTGAAGCAAGCCAAGCCACGCGCGATCGACGCGGGCAGGATCTGCTACCGCGACCGCGCTCTGAACGAGACCACCAGCTATTTCGTCAACATCGCGAGCTTTGGAATCAGCGGGCTGATCGATCGGTTCGTCAACCAGACGAGCAAACGCTTCGGCGGCAAGGCGTCGTTTCTGGCCGGGACACTGAAGGCTCTTGCGCGCTATCGCGCGACATCGGTGGCCGTGCGTGTCGACGGAACGCTGGTGCACGACGGACCGCTGATGATCGTCGCCGCGGCCAACGGGTGCTGGTTCGGGGGCGGCATGCAGATCGCGCCCGAGGCGCGGCTCGACGACGGCCTGCTCGACGTGGTGCTGATCCCGGAACACCCGAAGCTGAAGCTGATTTCAAAGCTGCCGCTGCTCTATTCGGGCAGGCATCTCGGCGATCCGATTTGCAGCTTCCTGCGTGGCCGCGAGATCGAAGCCGAGGCGGAGCCGGGCACGGTACTGCTCGACATCGATGGCGAACCGCTCGGGTCGTTGCCGGCGCGAATCGAGATCATGCCGCAGGCGCTGTGGCTGATCGGTTCGGGGGAATGAGCCTCGGGTTCTTCGAGGCGATCCGTGCGGCAGCGGCGCGTGTTGTGGCGAATGCCCGCTTCGTGCGCATCGACGACACCGCCGTCGCGGCTCTCACCGACGAGCTTTCCCACATGCCCGCCGCCGATCCGGATTTTGATCCCGGACACCACCGGGTCGGTGACGATGACGCGACGCTCGCGTTCGTCTTCACGCTGAACGCGATCAACTTCGGCTCGGGCTGGTTTCCGTTCTTGTCGAAGCGCTCGGGCCTGTCGGGCTATATGACCGTCGCGACGAACCTCAAGCAGCACTTCCTGCGCGCCGGGCCGTGGAACGCCGACGGGCTCCAGGCACTCACCGCCGCGGATTGTGCCGCCGTCCTCGAGCAGGATCTCGCAGTCGCGGAAGTCGCTGAGCTGATGGCGCTGTATGCGACGGCGTGGAACGACCTGGGCCGCTTCGTCGCAAGACGCTACGACGGTCGGTTCTCGCGGGTGGTCGAGTCCGCAGCAGGTTCGGCGGCGGTACTCGCCGAAGCGTTGGGCGACATTCTGTTCTACCGCGACGTTGCACGTTACGCGGGCTTCGAGGTGCCGTTCTACAAGCGGGCTCAGATTACCGCTGCCGACCTGGCCGTCGCATTCGAGCAGCGGGGCTACGGCGCGTTCGACGACCTCGACCAGCTCACGATCTTCGCCGACAACCTCGTGCCTCATGTCCTGCGTTGCAAGGGCGTGCTGGTCTATGAAGCGGAGCTCGCGCGGTGCATCGATGCGGAAGAGTTGTTGATTCCCGGATCACCCGAAGAGGTCGAAATTCGGGCATCGGCGCTGCACGCAGTCGAGCGCTGCGTTGCCGGTCTCGCCGCTGCGGACATACGGATGACGGCCCAGCAGGTCGACTACCTGATGTGGACCCACGGTCAGAGCCCGGAGATGAAGGCGACTCCGCGGCATCGTGCGCGATCGACGTACTACTGATCGGTGGCGCCGCCGGACAGCGCGGCGATCGCGTCCGCGATCGCCTGCTGCGACGATTCGGTGAGGTGCGGCGTTCGCAGCTGGTCGCTCGCAGCTCGTCTGACTTCGCGGGGATCGAGACCGGTCGGGAGCGCGACGATCAGACGCGCGATCTTCTCTCCGATCCGTATCAGCGCCGGACGCAACACTTTGCCCACGTCGGGGGGGTCGTCCGGCCGCACGAAGTCGGGGTCCTTCAGCGCCGACCATTGCACTTGTTTCGATGCCTCGATCTGAGCGCGGAAGAACGCGCGCACGAGTGACGTGGCTGGAGGCGCAGCAATTGCAGCGGCGGTTGCTGCGTCTGCGACGGCCGCGACGGCGGCGTCGAGCACGATGGCCTCTCGCCGCGGGACGACGAGCGGCAGGCCGGCTTCGCGCTTCGAGACCGCGATCAAAGGCATCAGCGACAGGCGTTCATCGACCGCGGCCAGCAGTGCGGTGAGCGGGGTCGCGACGGCGGGGCCCGCGCTCGCGCCGAGATAGAGTTCGCGGACCGCGGCGAGCGTGCCGTCCGCTTCGCGCGCGAGCAGCCAGCGGTCGAGCTGCGCGGCGAGGTCGGGTCGGTCCGCACGCACGAGGTAGGCCTTGCGGTCGCGGGTGATCGGGCCGAGCTGTCCAGCACCTGGCGTGGCGCCCAGCCATAGGGAGGCCTCGGCGGTGTCGCTGACGACCGCCTGTACGTTCCCGGTCGACAGCGCGTCGAGTACCGCCGCATTGTCGGGGATCGTGAGCAGGGTTGCCTTCCGGAATCGGGCGCTCGCGACCCGTTCGAGGTAGCCGCCCGCGTTGACGCCGATCCGAACCGTCGACCGGTTCAGCGATTCCAGGTTCGGGTGGCGTTCCGGCTCGCGAACCAGCACCACCGCACCGGTTTCGACGACCGGAATGCTGAAACGGCCGATCGCAGAGCGATCGGGGATGATGGTGACTCCCGACATGGCAATGTCGAAGCGACCGGCCTCGAGCGACTGGGACAGGTTCGACCAGCGAAAGCGTTTCGGAACGAGTTCGTAGCCATGCGCCTCGGCGAACGCGCGCGCGACTGCGATGTCGAAGCCTTCGAAGACGATTTCATCACCCTCGAGGGCGAGGCTGAAGGGTGCGTAATCGCCACTGGTGCCGACCCGTATCACGGCGTTTTCCCGCGCGCCGAGGTCGGGCGCGAGCAACAGCAGCGTCATCAGGAGCGTCGACAGCAGTGCGGGCATTCCCGGTCTCCAGGGGGTCGCCCGACGCAGCATAGCCCTCCATGGACCGGATTGACCCAGGCGAAAAAGTCCCCTAACCTCCGGACCTTACTGCGTTTCTGGCCAGCGAGCGCCGGGCGTGGTTCCCCCGCTCGAACCCCTGAAATCCCCCTCCCGCGTCATCGCGGGCACTGGCATTCGGGCGCGGAGCCAAAGCGAGGTCGGGTCCATGCTGCAATTGGATGAAGTCGAGTCGGGATCGCAGGTCACCCACAAGAACACTGGGCTTCGCTACCAGATCGTCGAGATCGGCGACGACGAAGTGTTGTTGTCGCCCGAATCCCAGGACATGCAGGACCTGGAAGTTCCCGCGGAGCTCTTCTGCCAGGAGTTCGTCAGCGGCGACCGCTACAACACCGGGCGCCCGCGCCGAAGCGGCCGGGGCCGTGGCCGCCGGCAGGCGACGATGCGCACAGCGCCGGCCGGCCCGAAGGTGAAGGGGAAGATCAAGAAGCTCGTACGCGACCGCGGATTCGGTTTCGTGCGTGGCGACGATGGTAAAGAGGTCTTCTTCCACCGCTCGGGGCTCGGAGCACAGGACTACGACTCGCTCTCCGAGGGAGATCTTGTCGAGTACGTGGTGCAGGAAGGTCCTCGTGGCGCCCGTGCGGAAAACGTACGTGCCATTGCCGAAGGCGCCGAGTAGTCCAGCACCCCGCCGGCTGCGCCTCAGTCCTCCGATTCGATGAAGCGGTGGACGATCGGGAGCCGCCTGCCCGATCCGAATGCCTTGGGCGACGTCCGCAACACCAGCGGCGCCTGACGGCGCTTGTACTCGTTGCGATCGAGCCGCTTCACGATGTCGCGCACCGCCTTTGCGGTGGTGCCGGGCGGCACCTCGATCCCGGACGCACTGCGCTGTCCTTCGATCGCCTGTTCGAGCACGGCGTCGAGTACCTCGTAGGGGGGCAGGTCGTCGGAGTCGAGCTGGTCCGGCGCGAGTTCGGCCGACGGCGGCTTCTCGATCGTGCGCAGAGGGATTCTCTCCTCGGCGCGGTTCGCGAGATGTGCGAGCGCGTAGACGTCGCGCTTGTAGACGTCGCCCAGCACCGCGATCCCGCCGACCGTGTCGCCGTAGAGGGTGCAGTAGCCGGTCGACAATTCGCTCTTGTTGCCGGTCGCGAGCACCAGACGTCCTTCGGCGTTCGAAACCGCCATCAGCGTCGCGCCGCGGATCCGAGATTGGATGTTCTGCTGTGCGATGCCGTAGTCGTCGCGCTTACCTAACAGATCGCCGAAGATCGCGATGTAGCTCTCGTAGACGGGCGTGATGTCGACCTTGCGAACCTCGATGCCGAGGTTTCGACCGAGTGCGAGTGCATCATCGACGCTGTGATCCGACGAGAACGGGCCCGGCATCGCGATACCGAGCACGCTCTCCGGTCCGAGCGCGAGACAGGCGAGGTGAGCGGTCACGGCTGAGTCGATTCCGCCCGAGAGCCCGATGACGGCGTCCGGAGGCAGGCCCTGTTTGTGGAAGTAGTCGCCGATGCCGAGGCACAGGCCCGCCTCGAGTTGGACGACGTGCTCCGGATCTTCCACGGCAGAGGGCTCGAGTGACTCGTGCGCTGCGTCGAGATCGATCACTTCGAAAGCCGTCTCGAACAGCGGCAGGCTGGCGATGACGCCGCCCCGTGCATCGCAGACGAACGAGCCGCCGTCGAAGATCAGCTCGTCGTTGCCGCCGACCTGGTTCACGAACACGATGGGGGTGGCCTGGCTGCGGGCAAGCCGGGAGATCATCTCACGGCGTTCGCCCGCTTTGTCGAGGTGCCAGGGCGAGGCGGAGATGTTGAAAATGCACTGCGCTCCCGCCGCCGCGAGTTCCGCGATGGGGTTCACGGGATAGCGGTACTCGTCCACCCACGAGTCTTCGCAGACCGTGAGGCCGACCGGGACACCGCCAAGCTCGCACGGCGAGCGCCGCTCGGCAGGGCGGAAATAGCGCTTTTCGTCGAAGACGTCGTAGGTCGGCAGGTGGGTCTTGTCTTGTCGGGCGACGCGCCGACCGTCGGCGAGCAGCACCGCGGTGTTGCAGATTTCGCCCGGTGCCTTTCCCTCTGCGGGCAGCGCCGCGCCGAGGAGGATTGGTACCCGCTTCGATGCGGGTAGCAGAGCGTCGAGTTCGCGAATCTGGTCGCGCACGAATCCCTCGCGCGACAGCAGGTCCATGGGGGGGTAGCCGGTGAGGACCAGCTCGGGCAGTACGACGACGTCAGCGCGCGCATCCGCGGCCTTCGCGGCGGCCTCCTCGACGAGGCGGCGGTTGCCGCGGAGATTGCCGACGACCGGGTTTACCTGAGCGATCGCGACGCGCATCGTCCCAGGATCGGGGTCCGGCCGGGTGGCGTCAAGCAAACGGCCGCTTGCGCCCGCGTGAAGTGCATGTATTCGACACGATCGATCTGGCTGAGCAGGCGTTCTTTCCAGCGCCCGTCTTCGTTTTGGCACGAGCACGGCAGGGGAGTTAGGAGACCCATCCTGGGGATGAGCGTGCGGGCCCTTTTCGAAACTCGGGCCGAGGGGCCGCATAGTGCCGTTGTACCGTCGTCGTTGCCGCTCCCCGCAAGGTCGAGAGAGCGAAACTTCTGATATGGAACGACCCTGGGGGTCTCACAAGGCGGCCCGGAGATGAGGCGACCGCTGCGTCAGGGATCGCAGAGCCTGCCGAGGTGATTCAGGAGGGTGGCGATGCGATAGGGCTTCTGGATGAAGGCCGTGACACCGTCGCCGGGCAGGGTCGGCGACCGTTCGGTCTCCGGGTAGAGCCGCTGGAGAAGAGAATGGGGAGGTCGGGGCACCGGCTCCTCAGCTCGTGCGCGGCGTCGAGCCCGCCCCGTCTCGGCATGCTGAGGTCGAGCACTGCGACGTCGATGATGTCGCGATGCGCCTCGAAGACCTCGAGCGCCTCGACTCCATCCTGTGCGCGGAGGACCTTGTGCCCTCTGGAGGTCAGTATGCGGTCCGCGGCGCGCAGCACGGCGGGGTCGTCGTCGACGAGCAGGATGGTGCGGTGCTCGAAACCCAGCAGAGGGGCCTCCGCCGCAGGCAACTCTGTCTGTGCGGGCGGCTTCGAACCTTTCACATACTGATCGGGTTGGAGGAGTCAGACACGCAGCTACGGGTAGTAGATGTAGACGACGCTCGCGGTGCAGGCCGGTTTCGTTGCACCCTCGACCTCGAACACCAGGCGGAACACCACGCGCAGACCGCCGCCGGGCAGCGATCGCGCGTGATGGATGCTGCCCGACATGCGCACGCGTGAGCCCGCGAGCACCGGACTCGATAGTCGCATCTTCTCGATTCCGGAATTGATCGCTGATCGACTCTCCTCGATCACGAGGATCTCGCTCAGCAACATCGGGGCCAGCGAGAGCGTGAGGTAGCCGTGCGCGATCGTTTCCTTCCACGGTGACTCGCGCCGCGCGCGTTCGACGTCGGTGTGGATCCACTGGTCGTCCCCGGTCGCCTTCGCAAAATCGTCGATGCGATCCTGGCTGATCGAAACCCAGTCGCTCGGTCCGAGATCGACTCCGATGGACCCCGCGACCTCCGCGAGCGTGGGAATGACGGTGGGGGTCTCATCCTCGGGCCACCCGGCCTGCATCTCGACGACTCGCTTGAGGCCCGACACCGCGCGTTGCAGCATGCGCGTGACATTGCTCTTTACGATCCAACCGGTTCCGGGAATCAGCGGGCGCAGGCGCGTGCTCCAGCGAAGCCGTGTGCCGTCCCCCTCATCCATCAGGATCACGTCGGCCGTGTGGTCGACGAACGGCGCCCCCTCGACCACGGAATACTCGAAGTGTTCGCAGGGTTTGAACGCGGTCACGACTTCCTCGATCGCAAGCCCGCTCATGCGCACGACTCGGCGCGTGCCGAGTCCATTCGGGTCGGGCTCACCGGGGCGCCGCCGAATGACTTCCTTTGCCGGGAACCACTCGGGCATTCCCTCGTGGTCGGTGAGCTTCGAGACTGATTTCGATCACAGGAGTGGTTCCGACCTCTCTGGCTCCCCTCCGGAAACGGTAGGTCGCGGAGACCGGCGCGCAACCCGGTCCGCAGCGGGTTTCACCCGCGGGGCGCGAGCGCTTCGTCCAGCGGGAGGGGCAACTGATGTGCGTGCGGCTGCGTATACTGCTCGGAGTTCTGAGCTTTCGAGCTACCGCCAATCGAAGGAGGGCCGCGTGTTGTTCAAGCCCCGTACCGCCGTCATCGGATGTCTGGTCTTTTCGCTCTTTGCCGGATATTTCGTGGTCGGCCATTACCTCTACAAGGTGCCCATCGGGCTCGATCAGTCCGGCTTTCTGGCGGGCGGCCTGATGCACGAGATCGCGACGCAGTTCAAGCCCGATGCGATGAACGCGATGTCGGGAGTCGTGCTGCTCCTGCTATCGGTTCTCGCGATCGGGGTGATCGCCTTCTTCGTCACGCGTGCTGCAGTCCGCAAGCGAGCGGCGAGCATCGACCCGGCACGCCGCAGCTTCCTCACCGGAGCGGGTGCGGGCGCCGGCGTCGCATTCGGGGGCATCACGCTTGCCGCCGCGGCGGGCGCGTTGCGCGGTCTATTGGGCTTCGGCATCAACGGCGATGGCTGGGCGGGAATCGGCGAGCACATCAACGACAAGGATATCGCGTTCACGCATCCCCAATGGAAGGATGCATGGAAGGGCGCGACGATCCGAAATTACCGGCGCTTCGGGCGCACGGACTGGAATATCTCCGATGTGGTGCTCGGAACGGGTCGGATTCGCGACGAAGCAGGCGAGAAGGTGGCGCGCGCCGCGATCGAGCGTGGCGTGAACTACATCGATACGTCACCGGACTATTCCGCTGCGGGCAGCGAGAATGCCGTCGGCCGCGCGATCAAGGGGCAGCGCGACAAGCTCTTCATCGCGACCAAGTTCTGCACACCCCTGGGCCATCTCGGACCGGGTACCTCGGTCGCGCATTACAAGCAGGCGGTCGAGGCGAGCCTCGGTCGGCTCGGGACCGACTACGTCGACTTGTGCCACATCCATTCGGTCGACAGCGTCGAGCGGCTGATGGACGAGAACGTCCACGAGGCCTTCGATCAGCTCAAGCAGGAAGGCAAGGTTCGCTTCATGGGCTTCTCGACCCACACGCCGAATCTGGTCGAGGTTGCGAACACCGGCATCGATTCGGGCCGCTTCGACGTGATGATGCTCGCGTATCACCACGGCATCTGGGCGCCGCTCGCGGGAATCATCTCGCGTGCGCGCGCAGAACAGGACATGGGCGTGGTGGCGATGAAAAGGGCGCGAAGCACCAGGGGCTTGCCGACGATCGCGACGAGGCCGACAGCTATACCCAGGCCGCACTCAAGTGGGTGCTGTCGAATCCGGATGTCTCATGTGCGGTGATTTCGTTCTTCAAGCAGCAACATGTCGACGAATACCTGCACGCATCCGGTCGGGCCGTCACGGTTGCCGATACCGCAATTCTCGAAGAGTACGATCGACGGATCCTTGGGAGCTACTGTGCTCCCCACTGTGGCGAATGCCTCGACGCCTGCCCGGAAGGCCTCGCGGTGCACGACGTGTTGCGGCACCGGATGTACTTCGAGGACTACGGCTGGGAAAAAGAGGGGATGCGGCTGTATTCGCGGCTCGAGAAGAACGCGGCGGTTTGTTCTTCCTGCAGCGCGCCTTGTCTTGGGTCCTGCCCGGTCGGGGTTCCGATTCAGGACCGCATGACTGGTGCGCACGAGTTGCTGACTCTGTCTTAGGTCTGCTTCGAGGGTTGCTTGGACGCGCGCGAGTAGTGGGGGGTTAGTCGTCTTCGCGGTGGATGGCGTTGACGAAGGCGTCGTGGAGGGCTTCGCGGATGGTATCCCGTGTGGCGCTGCCGTAGACCTCGCGGAAGGCCTTGAGGGGGATGATGCCCTTGGCCATCGAGCGGTGGCCACCGCCGACACCTAGCCCCTCGACGACGCTACGCACCACATCGCCTGCTGCGCGGACATAGCCCACGTTGCGCACCGAGAAGACCAGATCGGAACCTACGCACCCGGCCGCGATCGACCATTCGGCGCCTTCGGCTTGGAGCCCGAGATCGGCGACCTGCGGGATGACGTCTTCACCGACGCGACCCAGCACGAGCAGGTGGATCTCGTTCTCGACGCTCGTCTTCGACAGCGCGCGGCCCAGTGCGCGCAGCCCATCGGTTGGTAGCGCAGGGCGCTCGATGCGCCGCAACAGTGCGGGACTATGGCACGAATGCAGGTAGGCGAACGCGGTGATGTCTTCACCGCTGGTTTCGCGTCCGAGTAACTGCGTGTCGCTCTTGATGCCGTAGAGCAGCGCGGTCCCGAGTCGCTGGTTGATCTCGAGGCCGGCGGCTCGCATGTATTCCGTCAGGATCGTCGACGTGGCGCCGTAGGACGTGCGGATGTCGCGAATCGTCGAGTCGTAGCCGCTGCGCTCGGGGTGATGGTCGATCACGGCATCGATGGACATCACCCGGGTCGGGGCGTCCTCGCCGAAGACGGTCGGTTGCACGTCGATCAGCACGATGCCGTCGAATTCGTCGAGCTCGTCTGGGCTCACGGTGCGTACGTCGATGCCGAGAGCCTCCACCATCGCGCGATTCTCGGGGCGTTTCACCTCGCCGAAAGAGATCAGCTGTGCGGTCGGCCGCTTGCGTCCGAGCAGGATCCGGAGTGCGTAGCCGCCCGCGATGCCATCGGGGTCCGGGTCGGGTTGCAGCATGATTCCGATGCGTTCACGCGGCTCCAACAAGTTGCGCAGCTCGACGACACGCTGGAGGTTGTCCAGGTGTGCGAACTCATCGTCGATGTCGTCGCGAATCAGCGAGCGAAGCCCGGCCCGCAACAGGCACGGATGCTCGGGCAGGTCCTCGGAGTCGATCCGGTCGGAGAGCAGCAGGATCGGCGCGGCCGGATCCGCCTCGGCAATGGCCGCGACCGCGGCGCGTACGAAGGGCAGATCCTCGGTCACGAGCGCGAAAACATCGCCTTCCTTCGGATTGAGTTTCGCGATCGCGTCCGCGGAGAGTCCACCCTGGAGCGAGTGGAAGCCCGGTGGTCGCGCACGGGGCGCGCCCTCACGCGGCACCCAGGTGAGCACCTCGCCCTCGGCAGCACCTACGTGGCCCCAGAGACGAGCGAGGTCTGCTCCATCGCAGAGAATGATGCGCCGTTCCACCCGACCCCCAGCCTCTCGGACCGCCTCTCGGACCGTGTTCTCGGGACCGCCCGCATGGCCGCGAGCAGTTCATCGCATCGCCGAGCAGCCTGAGCGGCGCCTGGGCCGATCTCGGCTACGGCGTCGCAGTGTAGCGAGATCGCGGATCAGGTGAACCAGTGAAGCGCCCATGCCGCCCCGCGGGGATATCATCCAAATCGAAGCTGTGAGTGCGCTGGGTCCTTCTCCTCACACGGGGAAATTTTCCGGTCCACTGCGTAATAATTCCGATTGAGTCGCTTCGATTCGCGGCGTAGAGTGAAATCAGTGCGCGGCTCTGCGGCGACAGGGAGACCGAGGTCTCGCTCTCGTCGGCCCGAACGGATCGCCGTCAGAAGCGCACGCCATCAAGCGTCGGTGAGAGCGAGCAGATAGGTTCGCAACGTCGCACGAGACTAGGTCGTCCGTGGCGCGGCGGGCCTCAGCGCGGGGAGCTTTCTCGGACACGGGAGCTTCCAAAAAATGAGCGGAGTCCGAGAGGAGCGCCTTTCGGGTGACACGTCCGGTGAGGCCCGCCTCCATTCTGGAGGACGATCCGGAGAACCGGCCCGATCCCGAACCTCCTCGAGAGCATCCGGTCGCAGCGTTCGCACGCTTTGCGTGTCGAGCTATCGCGGCGGCCGAATGGCTGCTCCGCCCCTCATCGGCCTGCTCCGTCAGAGGCCCGAGAACCCCCCGCCGCCTCGGCGCCCCGAATTCTCCACGAACCGGCGCGCAGGCTGCGCCGACGCGCGGCCGCATTTCCCGCGATCGGCTGCGTGGTGGGTCATCGGCCTGCTGGTGTTCGGCTGCGCGGGCGATGGGCAGCGGGAATCCGCGCGGTCGATCTTCGGTGCCAGCGCCGGAGCGGAGGGCGAGGCTCCCGCGCTCGTGAAGGTACGCGCGGAGCTCGGCCTGGTGGACGACGCATCGCTCACCGCACAGGTCGCTCGGATCGGGCGATCGGTCGCACGACCCGCCTCCGTCCGCTCGGTCGTTCCTTCGTTTCACGTGGTCGACCAAGCGGATGCGAATGTCTTCAGCGTCTCGGACGAATTCGTCTTCGTCACGCGCGGCTTGCTCGCATTGGTGGCGAACGAAGCGGAACTCGCGAACCTGATCGCCCACGAACTCGCGCACAGCGAGATCGGGGATCTTCCGGTGGCTGCGTCGGGGCTCGCGGCACTCGGCATCGGGTCCGCGGTGATGCAGGCCGCGGTCGGCAGGCGTCCGCGCGTCCGCTTCGCCGCAGGCGCGTCATTGGTTGGTCATTTCGCGGTCGATAGCGAGTCCGATGCGGATGCACTCGGGCAACAGAACGCTGCAGCCGCGGGCTTCGATGCCGCGGCGCTCGTCGATGCGTTCCGCGGGCTCCATGGGGTGCGACGCGCGCGGGCCGCGTCGATGCCCGACTTCTTCGACCGCCACCCCTCTTCGCCCGAGCGTGCCGCGCGCGCGATGGCACGCGCAAATGCGCTCGCGAAGTCACATGCGACGGCGGGTGCCGGGACCAGGCCGATGGGTTGGCTCGAAGGCCTGCTGGTTGGCCTGAACCCGGCCGATGGGGTCTTCGTCGGCGACCGATTCGTCCATCACGACCTCGGCTACAGCTTGAGACTGCCCCGCGGTTGGAGACCGCTGCACTCGCGTCGCGCGGTTGGTGCTGTTTCGCCCGACGGACACGCGCAGGTCGTACTCGAGCGACAGGGGCCGAGCGGGCCTCCCGATGAAGCCGGCCGGATCTTTCTCGCGGAGCTCGCCGGGAGAATGCGGATTCGGGTCGAGAGCCGAGCAGGGCTGCGCTCGGCCGGCCTGCCCGCCTACCGCGCGATCGCGTTCGCCGACACGCCGGCTGGGTGGGTTCGGCTCGAACTCCATTGGTTCACGCTCGCGACCGGGGTGTTTCGGCTGGTCGCTGCTTCGCCGCCGGAGGGCGCGGAGACGGCCGAGGTTGCGATGCGGAACGTCGCGCGCAGTCTCCAGCCGCTCGGCGATCGCGAGCGCGCGAAGATCCGCGAGGAGCGTCTGCGGTTCGTCACGAGTACGGCGGGGGAGACCCTGGAGCAGCTGTCGCGCCGGAGCCGGAACGCGTGGTCGTCGGAGCTGACTGCTGCGATCAACCGTCTCGGTCCCGACCAGGTGCTCGAGGCGGGTACCCGGATCAAGGTCGCGGTCCTGGCGCCGTTTCGCGGCCGCGATCTGGGCGCGAATCCCGTCCGCCGCTAGCGGCCGCTACATTGTTTCTTGGGGGGGGCGCTGCGGCGCCCGCGAATGGAAGGAAGCAGCATGCCTCGGGTCAAGATTCCCCCGCCGTACCGCGGCCCCACACAGGGTAAAGCGGTGATCGAAGCCGTGGGCGAAAGCGTTCGCGCCTGCATCGAGGCCGTCGAGGCCGAGTACCCGGGCTTCGCCGAGCTGATCTTCGACCCATCGGGCAGGGTTCAACCCTTCGTCACGCTCTTCGTCAACGGCGAAGAACTCGGCCGCAGCGAAGCCGATACCAGCGTCGGCGCAGACGACGAAGTCGAGATCCTGGCTGCGATTGCCGGAGGCTAGTCCTCGTGCAATTCGCGGCTCTGTTATGATCCGATCCCTGATTCCCGGTGGCTGACCGAAGGAGGATTCCATGAGCGGACCGAGCGGCGATCGACTCATCCGGGTCGACATGACCAACCAGACGGTGAACATCGAACCCTTCCCGGACGAGTGGAAGCTCTTCGGTGGTCGCGGGCTGTCGGCCAAGATCCTGCTCGCGGAGTGTGACCCCGAGTGTGATCCGCTCGGGCCCGATAACCTGCTGGTCGTCGCGCCCGGCGTGCTCGCCGGAACCGGGGCACCTACTTCGGGGCGAATTTCGATCGGCGGCAAGAGCCCGCTCACGAACGGCATCAAGGAAGCGAACGCGGGCGGTAACCCCGGCCAGGACCTGATGAAGCTCGGCTACCGCGCGATCGTGGTCACAGGCAAGCCACAAGACGCTTCGAAGACCTATGCCATCGACATTACCGCCGACGGCGCCGAGATCGTCGAGAATGCGGGTGCGAAGATGAAGTGCAACTACGCGCTGATCGACTACCTCGCCGAAAGCTACAGTGCGAACGCCTCCTTCATCTCGATCGGGCCCGCGGGCGAACTCGAGATGAAGGGTGCGTCGGTCGCGTGTACCGACCAGGATGCGCGGCGCCCCGCACGCCACGCGGCGCGCGGCGGGCTCGGTGCGGTGATGGGGAGCAAGGGCCTCAAGTACATCTCCATCGAAGCCGGCAAAGCGAAGCTGCGGCAGCCGGCCGACAAGAAGGCTTTTACTGCGCTGGTCAAGTCGTATTCGAAGGAATATCTGGCTGGGCCGCAGATGTTCAAGGCCGGCACATCGTCGATTACCACCGTGGCCAACATGTTGAACACCTTCCCGTACAAGAATCGCACCGAGGGCCAGTCGCCCGACGTGGAGACCCTCGACGGCAAGAACATCATCGAGAGCTTCGAGACCCGCGGCGGTGGTATGCACAACTGCCTCACGGGTTGCATCGTGCGGTGCAGCAACATCGTTCACGACAAGGACGGCAACTACAAGACATCTGCACTCGAGTTCGAGACGCTGACGCTGCTCGGTTCGAATTGTGCGATCAAGAGCTGGGAGGACGTCGCCGACCTCGACCGGCTGTGCGACGAAGTCGGCCTCGACACCATCGAGACCGGCGCGGCGATCTCGATCTACATGGATGCGGGCAAGCTCGACTGGGGCGACGCCGAAGGCGCAAAGAAGCTCTTCGACGAAATCATCGCGAACAGCGAGGTCGGCAGCGCGGTCGGGAACGGCGCCGACGCCATGGGTGCGTTCACCAAGCACCACCGCGTGCCGACGGTGCGCGGCCAGGCGCTGCCCGCGTGGGACCCGAGGCCCCTCAAGGCGACGGGTCTCACCTATGCGGCCGGCCCGATGGGCGGCGACCACACCGCCGGGCTGATCGTGAACCCGGGTCTGCCCGAAGAGGAATGGGTGCAGAAGTCACAGGAAGTCCAGATGGTGAACGCCGTCACGGACTCGTCGGGCTTCTGCCAGTTCATCCAGCCGACCCTCGATCTGATCCGCCAGTTCTACTCCGCGCTCTACGGCGACGAGATCTCGCGCGAGCAGATCGGCGAGCAGGCCTGGCAGATCCTCGCGGACGAGTGGGAGTTCAACCGCCGAGCCGGCTGGACGAAGGACGACCCGATGCCGCAGTGCATCAAGGACGACCCGATCGGCCCCGCGAATCTGGTATGGGACGTGTCGCAGGAGCTCGTCGATCAGGTGTACGAACGTCCGGAAGCGCGTGAGGAGTTCTACACCACACCGGCCGCGGGTTGATCCGCAGGTTCTACTGAGCCGAGACATCCACCGACGGGCAGGGGGGCATGGCCTTCCTGCCTGTCCCGTTTTCCGGAAGCGAAATGCGCGACGTTCGCATGAAGGGGTTCGCCGAGCGTGCCGACGTCGAGGAGGTCGACGCCTTCCTGCGCGATCGGGTGCGGGTCCTCGAGGCCGAGCCCGTCGCCCTCGCCGGCTGCGTCGGGCGGGTGCTCGCGGCCGATGTCGCGGCCGAAGTCGATGTGCCGGGTTTCGCGCGCTCCGCGATGGACGGCTACGCGGTGAAGGGCGAAGAAACCTTCGGAGCGTCTGCCTACACGCCGATCGAGTTCACGATCACGGGTCAGTCGCTGCCCGGTGCGCCTTTCGCGGGCAGACTCGAGCGGGGATCGGCGGTGCGGATCATGACCGGTGCGCCATTGCCGAGCGGTGCCGACGCGGTGGTAATGGCCGAGGTGTGCAGCGAGCGCGACGGTTGCGTCGAGGTGACGGACGCGGTCGCGCCGAAGAAGCACGTCGGTGCAATCGGCGAGGACATCCGCCGTGGCGAGACGGTGCTGCGTGCGGGTCGGCGACTGCGACCCCAGGATGCGGGTCTGCTGGCGTCGATCGGCGTAGCGAAGCCGACGTGCCGGCGCCGGCCGCGCGTTCGGCTGGTGATCACGGGTGACGAGCTGCTGCCCGCGGGCAGCCTTCCTGAGGGACCGCGCATCGTCGACAGCAATTCGGTGGTGCTGCGTGCACTCGCGGAGCGCGATGGCGCCGAGGTGCTTCCGTTCGAGATTCTGCCCGACGACCCCGAGAAGGTACGTGCCGCGCTCGCAGCATCCGACGCAGATGTCGTGCTGGTTTCGGGCGGCAGCTCGGTGGGGACCGAAGACCACGCGCCGCGCCTCGTCGCCGAGCTGGGTGAGCTCGATTTCCACGGCATCTCGATGCGGCCCTCCAGCCCGGCCGGCGTCGGGCGTATCGACGGCCGCTTCGTCTTCCTACTGCCCGGAAACCCTGTGAGCTGCCTGTGCGCGTATGAGTTCTTCGCGGGGCCCACACTGCGCGCTCAGGGGGGGCGGGGCAGGGCCTGGCCTCACCGGCGCGTGCAGCTGCCGCTCGCGCGCAAGATCAGCTCGGCGGTCGGGCGCACCGACTACGTGCGGGTGGCAATCGAGGCGGGGCGGGTGCTGCCGATCGCGACCTCGGGTGCGTCGATTCTGTCGTCGACGGTGCGCGCGAGTGGCGCGGTCGTGGTCGCGCGCGAGATCGAGGGCATGCCCGAGGGTGCGGAGGTCGAGGTGTTGCTCTACGACGACGAACCGTCCGAGCCGGAGGGCGCGTGAAGCAGCAGCAGTTTCTCGAGGTGATCGACCGAGATGAAGCCGAGCGCCGTTGGCGCGAAGTGATCATAACTACGCCCGTTGGCGTTGAGAACGTGCCGCTCACGCGTGCGCTGGGCCGCGTGCTCGCGGAAGACGTGCGTGCCGAGGTCGACGTTCCCGGTTTCGACCGCTCGAACATGGACGGCTTTGCGGTGCGGGCAGGGGACACCTACGGTGCTTCCGAAGACGAGCCGGTGCGTCTGCGACTCACAGGCGAAACCATCCCGACCGGCATCGCACCCGCGCTGGAGGTCACGGGCGGAAGCGCGAGTGTGATCGCAACCGGGGGCATGCTGCCGCGCGGCGCGGACTCGGTGCTGCCGGTCGAGTTCACCGATGTCGACGCGGGCGAAGTCATCTGCCGCCGCGAGCGCGTGCCGGGCGCGGCCGTGTCGTTTGCGGGTACCGACATTGGCGCGGGCGAAACCGTGTTGTTCGCGGGCGCGAAGCTGACATCGCGGGAGACCGGCGTGCTGGCGGCGATCGGGCGGCCTGAAGTCGCGGTGATGAAGCGGCCGCGCGTCGCGATCCTCTCGACCGGCGACGAGATCGTGCAGCCCGGCGAGGCGATGCGGCCGGGCCTGGTCTTCGACAGCAACGGGCGCATCCTCGTCGATGCGGTCACGGAACTCGGCGGCGAGCCGATTTTCCTGGGAGCGTTTCGGGACGACGAGAACGCGTTGCGCGAAGCGCTTGCGCGCGCCCTCGAGGACTCGGACCTGGTATTGCTCTCGGGCGGTACCTCGAAGGGTGAAGGCGACCTGAACGCGTTGGTGGTCGCGGAACTCACGCCGGGCATCGTGGTGCACGGTGTCGCGCTCAAGCCCGGCAAGCCGATCTGTCTGGCGGCGAGCGCTGGTCGACCGGTGGTGATCCTGCCGGGCTTTCCGACCTCGGCGGTCTTCACCTTTCACGAGTTCGTAGCGAAGGTGATTCGCGAGCTGGCGGGCCTGCCGCCCGACCGGCGCGAGACCGTGCCGGCGCGCCTCGCCCAGAAGACGGTTTCGGAGCGCGGCCGACTCGAATACCTGTTGGTCGGCCTCGTGCATCGGTCGGAAGGCGGGCTGGCCGCCTACCCGATGGGGAAGGGCAGCGGCAGCGTCACGGCGTTCAGCCGCGCGGACGGCTTCGTGCGGATCGGACGCAATACCGAGATCGTCGAGGTCGACACAGAGGTCGAGGTGAACCTGATCGCGCGGGATCTCGAGGTCGCGGATCTCGTCGTGGTGGGAAGCCACTGCACGGGCCTCGATGGCATTGCGAGTGCGCTCGCGCGCGAGGGCTTCCGCGTGAAGGTGCTCGCGGTCGGGAGCCAGGGCGGACTCGCGGCCGCACGTCGCGGCGAGTGCGACGTCGCGCCGATCCACCTGCTCGACCCGGACTCCGGCCGCTACAACACGCCGTTTCTCGACGACTCGCTGCGGCTGCTGCCGGGTTACACGCGCGAGCAGGGCGTGGTGACGCGCGCGGACGACCAACGCGGGATCGACGAGCTGCTCGCCGATCCAACGCTGCGGATGGTGAACCGAAACCGCGGCAGCGGGACTCGGGTGCTGATCGACGAGTTGCTCGGTGAAAGGCGCCCGCCCGGCTTCCCTCACGAGCCACGCTCGCATTTCGCGGTTGCGGCCGCGGTGGTGCAGGGGCGCGCGGATTGGGGAGTCACGATCGACACGGTTGCACGGCCCGCGGGCCTGCGATTCCGTTCACTTCGGGCGGAGCACTACGATTTTGCGGTGCCGACCGACCGCTGGGAACGCCCGGCGGTACAAGCCCTGCGGCGGCTGCTCGCCGAGGGGGGTGCGTTGCGCGCAGAACTGGAAGCACTCGGGTTCGGGCCTCCGGGCGCGGATTGATTTCGAGAGGAAAGAGGTCGAATTGGCGAAGACGTTGCGCAGGGGGACGCGCCTCGGGAAGTACCGACTCGAGAGACTGATCGACCGCGGCTCGTTCGCGCAGGTCTGGAAGGCGCGCGACATGGTGGAGGCGCGCTTCGTCGCGCTGAAGGTCACGCACTCGGACATCGTCGACGACTGGGGGCGCAAGGAGATCGAGAAGGAGGCGCGCATTGTGAGCCGCCTCGATCACCCGAACATCGTGGCGATCCGGAACGCGGACTGGATCGAGGGCCGCTTCGTGATCGCGAGCGATCTCGCGATTGCGAACCTCTCGAAATATCCCCGCGCCCGCCGCTCCGGTTCGGTGGCGCTCGGCATCGTACGAGACGTCACGGCGGGGCTTGCGTACGCGCATGAGCGGCGCCTGATGCACCGCGACGTGAAGCCCGAGAACATCTTGATCTTTGCGGACGGGCGTGCCGCGATCACCGACTTCGGGGCCTCACGCTTCG
Organism: Deltaproteobacteria bacterium; assembly: GCA_019310425.1. Taxonomy (GTDB): domain Bacteria; phylum Myxococcota_A; class UBA9160; order UBA9160; family SMWR01; genus JAFDEI01. Next base: position 19,388 of record JAFDEI010000143.1, read on the forward strand.
CGAAGGGGGTGACGCGCGCGTACAACACCGAGACGGGAACGCTCGGCTACATGGCGCCCGCGTCCGACGTGTTCTCGTTGGGCCTGATCGCGTACGAGGTGGTGACCGGCATCCTGCCAATGTGGCCGTTCGAGTGGCCGCCGGAGCGTTTCGATCTCTTCGACGTCAAGGTCCCACAGCCGCTGCAAACGGTTCTGCGCAAGGCGGCGCAGTTCGATCCGAAGCGCCGCTACAAGGACGCGGTGGAACTCCACCTCGCGCTCGAGGCCGCATTCGCGCGCACCGAGAAGCCGGCGAAGCGAAAGCGGCGGCGGTTGCAGCCCGCGGTTCGCTCTCCCCTGGAGGTGCACGCCGAGGCCTTCCGCCGAGTGCACGGCAAGGCACTCGGGCTGCGTTACGGCTGCCACCGCTGCGGGGGGCCGATCGCGGAGGCGATGAAGTTCTGTCCCTGGTGTGGCGACGCAGGCAACTCGTTCGCGGAGATCACAAGATTCCCGCTGGTGTGTCCCCTTTGCTTCGAACGGCCGTACACCGCCGAAGGATGCCCATGCGGAGCGGACCTGCACGACGCGCGGCTGCGAGGGGCAGCTGCGCGCGTTCATGCATTATTGCCCGCAGTGCAAGGCGAAGCCGCGCCGCGCCTGGAAGCACGAGCACCTGCCCGACCGTTGCCCTCGCTGCCGCTGGCCGACCTCGCACTCGTTCCTGCGCTTCTGCCCGTGGTGCGGCAGACGCGAGCCGCGCGCGGGCTCGTTCGAGGTGACGCGGCGCTGACGGCTGGCTGCGTGTGATCACCGCGCTGGCCTATGCTGGCTCCATGCAGGCCGTTCGAATTGCCTTCGCGTGTGTGATCTGCGTCGCGTCGTTCGCGTGTTCGCAGGCCGATTCAGCCGCCGCGCCCGAGCGCTGTGACGCTGAAATCGAGAAGATCAGCTCCGGTTTCGGTGCGCGCGGGCCGCACGAAGTCGGGGCTGTGACGGTTTCGAATCCGCGATGGCCTGGGCAACAAGTGTCGTTGTACTTCCCCGAAGGTATCAGTGCGCCGGTGCCGGTGGTGTTCTTCGGGCACGGCAACGATCTCGGCGAGCCGAAGTTCTACGCGGCCCTGATCGACCACATCGCGAGTACGGGGATCGCGGTGGTGTTCTCGCCGTATCTGATCGGGAGCAATGTTCACGTCGATCGCTATGACGCGTTTCGCGCGGGTGTCGACGTCGCGGTCGAAGAGTGGGGTGAGCGACTCGATCTGGCGCGGGTCGGCTTCGTCGGGCACTCGTACGGGGCGGGGGCGCTGCCGTGGCTTGCCCATCATGCGCTGGTTGAGCGCGGCTGGGGGACCGAGGGTGCGTTGCTGTTTTCGCTGGCACCGTGGTTCTCGCTCGCGGTCTCCCCCGCCGAGCTGCGCGAGTTGCCCGAGCAGCTACGCGCTCTGTTTGTCGTCTTCGAAGGGGACAAGGTCAATGATCACCGCATCGCGATCGCGCAGTACCGCGGGCTCGCTGTTCCCGACGACGGCAAGCAGTACGTGCTCGTGCGCGCGAGCGAGAACGAAGGCTGCAAGCTGCCCGCGCGTCACACCCTGCCGCAGTCGGTCGGGCTGCGCGCGCGCGACGACGCACTCGATGAACGTGTGCTGTTCCGGCTCTTCGACGCGCTCGCCGCGTGGGCCTTCGTCGGCGATGCGGCCGGGCGCACGGTTGCGTTCGGGAATGGCGGTAGCGAGCAGATCGAGCTGGGGAGCTGGCCGGACGGCACGCCGTTCGTGTCCCTCGTGGTGTCGCGTGACCCGCAGCCAGTGCACGAGTCGTCCCACTATCTGTTCCAGGTGGACGATCGTGACGGCTGGATCCGTTATGGAGAACCCGGCGGGGACGCTGTCAGCCCAGGCGACGCAGCGCCTGGGCTTTGACGATCGCGTAGACGGTCGAGCCGGGTGCGAGGGCGAGTTGTGCGGCGGCGGCGGCGGTGACCTTGGCGACGAGTTTCTCACCCGCATCGAGGCTGACGTAGACGTCGCCGTCGCGATCGTCGCAGGCTATGACTCGTGATTCGAGTACGTTGCGGGCGGAGATCTTTCCGGGTCGGTCCGCGGCGAGCACCACGTCTTCCGCGCGCAGGCCGATGCGGACGCGGGTGTCGCCGTCGAGCGAGACGGGCAGCACCAGCTGCAGGCCCGCGTTCGAGACGAAGGTCGGAGATCCGTGCTCGCGTCGGATGCCGCCCTCGAAGACGTTTTCGAGCCCGAGCGCTTCGGACAGCGGCAGCACGGCGCGGCTCCAGAGCACGTCGCGTGGGGCCCCACTCGCGACGATGCGGCCCGCGTCGAGCACGACGATGATATCGCCGATGAGCTGTGCCTCGTCGGGGTCGTGGGTGATGTAGAGGATCGGCAGGTCGAGTTGGTCGCGCACGCGCATCAGATAGGGGAGCACGCGGGCGCGCAACGGCAGGTCGAGGGCGGCGAGCGGTTCGTCGAGGAGCAGCGCGCTCGGGCCCGATGCGAGCGCGCGCGCGATCGCGACGCGCTGCGCCTCGCCGCCCGAGAGCTGGTCGATCGAGCGGCCCAGCAGGTCGCCGATTTCGAGCACCTCGATCGCGCGCTTGCGCGCGGCCGGATCGCGGTCGGCCGCGCGCGCGCGGCCGAAGTCGAGGTTCTCGGAGACGCTCAGATGCGGGAATAGAGTAGGGGACTGCGGGACCCAGCCGAGGTCGCGGCATTCTGTCGGGAGGTACAGGCCCGCGGCTTCGTCGTCGAATGTACTGCCGCCGATGCGGATGTGCGCGCCCGCGCAGCGCTCGAGGCCGAGCACGATCTCGAACAGGGTCGACTTCCCGGATCCACTGGGCCCGAACACGACCGCCACGCGTTCGTCCCAGCCGACGTCGACATCGAGCGAGAAGCCGGGGCGGTCGATGTGGCAGCGGATCCGGCTGGTGCGCTGGCTCACGGGCGGCTCCTGCGCAGCCAGCCTTCCGCGACCAGCATCGCGATCAGCGCAATCGCGAACGAGGCCGCGCAGAGCGCCAGCGCGCCGCTTTCATCACCGAGCTGCACGCGCGAGTAGATACCGAGGGCGAGGGTTTCGGTGCGGCCCGGGATGATGCCCGCGACGAGCGCGGTCGCGCCGAACTCGCCGAGTGCGCGCGTGAATGCGAGCAGGCTGCCGTAGAGCACGCCGCGCCTCGCGAGCGGCAGCGTGACGGCGAAGAAGCTGCGCAGCGGGCCGAGGCCGAGTGAGCGCGCGACCTGTTCGAAGCGCACGTCGACCTCGCCGAAGGCCTGCTCACAGGCACGCGTAAGGAGTGGGAAGCCCACGACGGCGGCCGCGATTACGGCCGCCCACCAGCTGAAGACGAGGTCGATGTCGAGAGCGGACCAGACGAATGCGAGTGGGCCGTTGCGGCCGAGGAGGATCAGCAGCGCGAAGCCGACCGCGACGGGGGGTAGGACCATCGGGACCGCGACCAGGGCCTGCACGAGCGCCTTGCCACGGAAATTGCCGCGCGCGAGGCAGAAGCCGAGCGCAACCGCGGGCGCGAGCATCGCGGCGGTCGCGACCGCGCCGACGCCGAGTGTCAGCGCCACGATGCCGGGCAGCGCGCTCAGGTCGCCGTTCACGGGAGCGCGAACCCCGCGGTGACGAAGGGCGCTGTGCCGTCTTCGCTGCGCAGGAACGCGAGGAAGTCGGCTGCCAGCGCGGGCTCGGATGAGCCCGTTACCGCCACGGCTGAGTAACGGATCGTGGGCTGTTCGCTGTCCGGGATCTGGAAGGCGATGCGCGCGCCGCGTGCCAGCCGCGCGTCGGTGGCGTAGACGATCGCGGCGTTGGCGTGATGGTTCTCCACCGCGACGAGCGTCGCTCGCGCGTGCGGGGTGGGGATGATGCGTGCGGCCAGCGCGTCGAGCAGGCCGCGGCCCTGTAACCACTCGCGCGCGTAGCCGCCGAGCGGAACGGCCGCGATCGGGATCGCGAGCTTCACGACGCTGGGTGCGAGCAGATCCTGCGGTCGTTCGATCGCGGTGCTCGGCTCGTCTCCTCCCTCGGGAACGACCACGACCAGGCGATTGCGCACCAGCGTGAATCGCGAATCTGCGACTACGGCGCCGGACTCGATGAGCGAGTCCACGATCGGCTCCGCGGCGGATGCGAGCACATCGATCGGAGCCCCCGCGCGCAGCTGCGCGGCGAGGGCGTTCGAGGCGCCGAAAGTGAGCGCGACGGTCGCGTCGGGGTGGAGGGCTTCGTAGCGCTGTGCCGCTTCGTAGAGCGGCGCCTGCAGGCTGACTGCGGCCGCAACCAGCAGTTCCGCGGCGGATGTGGGCGCAGCGAGTAGCAGCAGCAGCGCGAGCAGCGGCGGCGCGCCGCGCGTCGCTGCGCGGCCTTCGTCTCGGTGGGATTGCATCGATCCACGGTATCGGATCGGGCCGACTCTCGAAATCCTGAGTCGCAGCGAGGGGTTCTTCAACGGACTGCTAGCCTTCGGGCATGGCAGGGACTGGTTTCACGATCGATGGCTGCATGAGCGCGGAGCGCGCCTCGCGCGCCTGCGGAGCCGCGCGATAGCGAAGCCGGGCGGCAGACGCGGTGCGCGGCGTCGCACGCGCGGTCGCAATGTGGGCCGCGCGGCCGAGACGCTCGAGCTCAGGATCGACGAACTCGCGGCTGGGGGCGACGGTGTGGGCCGCGCGGATGACGGTCGAGTCGTATTCGTGCCCTTCACCGCACCCGGGGATCGCGTCCGCGTACGAGTCGAGCGCGCGCACGCGCGTTTCCTGAACGCGAAGGTCGAGGCACTGCTCGAGCCGAGTCCACACCGCAGCGACCCTGTCTGCGCGGTCTTTGGCAGCTGCGGGGGTTGCGCGTGGCAGCACGTCGACTACAAGGCGCAGCTCGACGCCAAGGCGAAGATCGTGCGCGACGCTTTCCAGCGCATCGCGGGTACGGCGGCCGCGGCGAAGCTCCCGATCACTCCCTCGCCGGCCGAGTACGGCTACCGCAGCCGCGCGCGTGTGTTCGTGCACGCCGGTCGCGTCGGCTTCCGGCGCCCGCGTTCGCACGCACTCTGCGAGACCGAGCGCTGCCCGATTCTCGCGCCGCCGCTACAGCACGCGCTGGTGGGGCTCGCGCGCTCGGAAGCCGTACACGACGGCGAATGGGAGCTCGTTGCCGGCGATGATTCGTCGCGTGCGGTCGAGGTCGGCCGCGACGACGGGCTGCGCGTCGGCTGGCGGCTCGCCGAGGATCGCTTCGAGGTGTCAGCCGGCGTGTTCGCGCAGTCGAATGCGGGGCTCTTCGGGCCGCTCGAAATGGCCGTCGTGGGTGCGGCCGGGGAGGGAGCGCTTGTGTACGACTTCTTCGCGGGCGCGGGCTTCTTCACGCTGGGCTTGGCGCGGCGTTTCGAGCGTGTGCTTGCGCTCGAGTCGAACCGCGCGGCCGCGCGCGATCTCGAGCACAACCTCGCTGCCGCGGGTTTGTCGAACGTGCGCGTTTCCGCCGAAAGGCTCGAACACGCGCTGCACGACGGCTCACTCGACGGCGAGCGTCCCGACGCAATCGTGCTCGACCCGCCGCGAACCGGGCTGCCGCCCGGCAGCAGCGACGCA
>JAFDEI010000144.1 GCA_019310425.1 Deltaproteobacteria bacterium
GGTCATGCCACTCTCGAGGTCGAAGAACCAGCGCATGCGGCCGTCGCGAGCGTCGAGTCCGTACATCCCGCCTTTCCCGACCGCCTTGTCGTTCACGTCCATGGTGACGAAGACGGTGCCGTTGGCGACGAAGGCGGAGCCTTCGATCTCATTGCGCTCGTCGCCGATAAAGCGGTTGCAGAAGCCGGGGAAGCTGCCGCCCACGCCGAGGGTTCCACAGCCGGTTCCGACGGTGAAGCGCCAGTCCTCGGTGCCGGTCGCGGCCTCGAGGGCGTAGAACACTTCGCCGGAGCCGACGAAGACGACGTCCCGGCCGTCGACATCTGCGACATCCACGGTGGTCGCCGTCGGGAAGGTGGCGTTCGGTTGCTCATCGGTCGGTGTTTTCCAGAGCAGGCTGCCGTCGATGAAGCGGACCGCGTAGACGTTGCGGTCCCAGGCGAGGAAGTAGACGACTCGGATCACACCTTCTCCGGGCACCTCCACATCGGCGACGACCGGCGAGCCGGTGATGGCTCCACCGGCCGCGTGGGTCCAACGCACGCCGAGGTTTGCCACATTGGCCGGCGTGATGATCGACTCGTCGCCATAGAAGGCTTGCCGTCTGGGACCGCCGGCCAGGCTGCGCTGGCGCGAGGGCTCGAGGTCGCCCGAGAGCACGGCTACGCCGTCCGGAAATGCCAGATTCTGGCGCACGATTTCGGGAGTCAGCGGGTTGCCGATGGCATCGAATCGAACGCGCCAGACCTTGCCGTTGGGGCCGGGACCCAGATTCGGAAACGTGCCCGTCAGATCGAGGTCGGCATAGTAGAGCGTACCATCCGGCCCGACAGCGAGACTCTGGGGTGTGCCGAACGGCAGGGGGAACACCGCGCCGGGAGCGGCGTGATCCACGATCATCCGCAGGAAGTTCCCGTCGAGGTCGAACTCGCGAATCTTCCCATCGAGGATGGTGGCGGAGTAGATGCTGTTCCCGTCCGGGGCGATTGCCAGGCCGGTGTAGGTCGAGATCCCCATCAGTGGTAGGAAGACGGTTCGCACGATGCGACCCGGATCCACCTTGGGCGTTCCGACGCTGTCGCTGGCCTCGCAGCCCTGGCCGGGCCCGAGGCCGGTCGGCCAGCTGCCTTCGTACCGGAACACGACGAGGCGGCTCGTGGACGCCACGTAGACGCGGCCCTGCGAATCGATTGCTACGCTGGCCGTGGTGCCGAGGGTCTCGTCGATCTTGCAGAAATTGCTACTCGCGTCGTTGTTGTTCGGGTACGCATTCACATCCGGTGGCGGCGGGCCGGGAAATCGGTCGTAGGGTGGGAACCACATGGTCAGCTGGCCATTGTTGAAACCGAAACCCTGCTGGCCAACGTCGGTCGTGAACAAGATCCCGTCATCCCGAATCGCACAGCCGTGGGGCTCCGGTTGACCCGAGGAGTAGACGGGGTAGCTGGGGGTCAGCTTCCCGACCTGCCTGCCGTCGGCATTGAACACGCCGAAGCCCGCTGGAGGATTGGGCTGGCCGGTGTCTTCGCCGTGGATATAGCGTCCGCTCCCGTCGTGGAAGCGGCAGATGCTGCCGTTGCTGTCGCGGCCGTGGATGGGGTCGTCCGACGCGCTCGGTTGCAGGACATCTTCCAGGAGCACGCTATCGATGCTGTCGACGTCGTAGCGCCGCAGCCGGTTGCCCTCGGTGTTGTAGATCAGCACCTGTGGGTCCGGTGGGCTGGCCGGTGCGGGAGCGGACGTAAGACCCGTCAGCACCACGGCGGCCAAGGCGACAAGATGACTCCTTAGGTCATGCCACGCTGAGCGACTGTCCCGCCAGTTCGAGTCCGTGCGAAGAAGCATATCTTCTTAGTGTTATAAGCCGATACGGGGGGAAAATGGAACCGAATTCTGCCTCCTATTGGTGGGCATTGCGTCCTTTGAATATCTCTCCCCCTGGGGATACCCTGCCTCGCGGACGACCAGCCGCCCTTGAAAACTCACTCTCGTCGATGCGGAAATCGTCGGGACCGAGTTCAAAGCTCGCGTATTCCCACTGTCTCAGAGGTCCTCGATGGTGATGACGTGGTTCGGGCAGTAGCGGGCTGCCATGCGGGCCTTCCGGCGTAGCTCCTTGCGCGGCGTATCGTCCTTCACGTGGACGCGTTCGTCGTCCCCCAGTTCGAAGATCTCGGGCGCCTCGCCGGTGCAGACCCCGTGCCCCTGACAGAGATCGGTGTCTACGCTGACTCGGAACGGACGCTCCGCCGCCTCTTCCTCCTCGCGTTCCCTTACGCGTTTCGCGCTCGCGGGGGTGACGGCGGTGGCCGCGCGAGGCTTGAAGCGCACGCGGCAGGGCTGCTTCAGATGCACGACCATCTTCGAATGGTCATCGACGTAGCTCTCGGAGGGCTGGTCGAACTCGAACTCGTAGCTTCGCAGCAGGGTGCTGAAGATGCCCTTCATCTGCATCAACGCGAAGGCCGAGCCGATGCACTTGTGCCGACCCCCTCCGAAGGAGATCCAGGACCACGGGTGGCGGGCATCCTCCCGGCGATCGTCGCTGTAACGCTCGGGATCGAAGCGGTCCGGGTCGGGGAAGCAGTTCGGGTCCCGGTTGGAGACCGCCGGCGAAACCGCCACCAGGTCGCCGACCTTGACGGTGAAGTTCTTGAAGTGGAAATCCTTTACGACCTTTCGCATCAGGATGATGAGCGGTGGGTGCATGCGGATCGTCTCCTTGATCACACCCTCCAGTAGCGGGATCTCGCGCAGCGACTGGAAGCTCACCTCGCGCCCATCGGCGTAGATGGCGTCGAGCTCCTCGACGACACTCGCCATCACGTCCGGGTTTCGCAGCAGCTCGATCAGGGCCCAGGATGCCGCTCCCTGGCTGGTGTGGTGGCCGGCCAGCATCAGCCCGATGATCATCCCGGTGATCTCGGATCGGCTGTACCGCTTGTCACCGCCTTCGTTGATGAGTGAATCCACGATCGCCAGGAGATCCCGGCAGCGTCTTCCCTCCTCCGCTCGCTTGTCGAGGATCTCGGTGATCAGCTCGACGAGCTTTAGACGAGCTGCATCACGCGCGTGAAAGGAGGGGATGTCCATGTAGGGGTCGACGTACGCGTAGGCGTCCGTGCCGCGCTCGAGATCCTGGAAGGCTGCTGCGAACTCACCGCCCTTCTGTGCCAGGTCGTCGCGAAATTCCTGCCCGATCAGGGTGGCGGTCGAGGTGTAGGTGGTGAGTTCCCCGAAGAACTCGAGCAGGTCGAAACCGCCCGAGCCCTGCAGCTGCTCGCACATCGAATCGGTCTCGGCGGAGATCACGTCGGCGTGGCGTCGCATGTACTCGTCCTTGAGGGCGCGGGTGCGGATCGCCTTCTTCCGCTGCTCCACCGGAAGGTCGAAGACGACGCCGGGGCCGAAGATCGGCTTCATGAAGGGGTAGGCAGCCGCCTGGTCGAGCTGCTCGTCCGGCGCGCGGAAGAACTTCTCTTGCGCCTCCGCTCCGAAGAGGAGGGTGATGTGGGTTCCGGCGAGGTTGATCTCGCCGACCTCGCCACACTCGTTGCGAACCCGCCAGAAGAGATCGATGGGCGCGCTGCGGAATTCTTCCAGGTGGCCCGCGTCGGGCTCTTCCTGCGAGAGGCGCGGCGGAGCCTGCCCGCCGGGATGGTTGCTGTTCGCGGCCCCTGCATCGGATTTCGTGGTCATCGGCTCTCCTTCAGAATGGGGACTCAGCTTATACCATTTACTTGCAATGTAAATTAGAATCTCACATGATGGATCCGAAGGAAGTCCGAGTCCCCTCGCGGATCGTGCCAGGGTTCGGCAGAGGAGCGTGAAACGGGTAATGAGCGAACAGCTGAAGCTTTCCAGGGCTCATCACAAACGGCGTACACACGCGGAGCGGACCGCCGAGACCCGGGGGCGGATCAAGGACGCCGTAGTCGAGGCCATTTCCGACCTCGGCTTTCACCGCACCACGGCAGCGGAGATCAGCCGCCGGGCAGGGGTGAGCTGGGGCGCCGCCCAGCACCATTTCGGTGACAAGGACGGAATCCTCACTGCGGTACTCGTGGATTCCTTCAACCAGTTCGCCGAGCGTCTCGCGAGCATTTCCGTCGAGGGCAGACCGCTCGAAGCGCGCGTTGCTTCCTTCGTTGACGCCGCCTGGGAACACTTCGGAGATCCCCGCTACCGCTGCACGCTGGAGATCCTGCTCAACCTGCCGCCTCCCGATTGGGTCTCCCGGGAGCTTCCACTGCGAGACGCGACCCTCGAGGCATGGAGTGGCATCTGGGATCGCTTCTTCGGGGAAGCGAAGCTGTCGCCGCGCAACGAGACCGCCGTCCAGTACTACACGGTCTCGGTCCTGTCGGGTCTCGCGGCAATCAAGAGATTCGAGGGTCCGGTCGAGGAACGACGCGGGATCGAGCTGGGTTTCCTCAAGGAGACCCTGGTTCGCGAGCTCGGTCGCGGGGGTGGTTGATCGTTGGCGGGCGAGCCGAATGGCTCGCGTCAGCCTGGTTTCGACGGACTGGTCCGATGATCCGAGAGAGGGTTCCGCGTGAGGGTGAGCGGTAGGATCACCGGCTATGTCACGCTGGGTTCGCGCATCGCGGGCGCGGTCGGGCGAATCGCGACGGATCGGCTCGCAGAGGGGCTGGGCAACGCGCTCCCTCGGACGGCCGAGCAGTTGGCACGGCCGGAGGTCGTCGGTGAATTGATTCGCTGCGGTACCCCTGCCGGGCAGGCCTCGCTCCCGCCGGTACTCGACGTCGGTCTTCCGGGGATCGAGTTCGAGAGCAGCAACTGCAGCAACTTCTTGATCGACGTCGAGTTCGAATCGAACTCGGATTCCGAGAACGGCGAGGGCAGGGCGCAACCCCTGCCGAAAACCCTCTATGCAAAGCTGCCGTGCCGGGAGATCGGCACGCGTGCGTTCGCCAACGCGGTCGGTTTCTGGGAGGTCGAGGCGACGTTCTGCGAGCGGATCGCCTCGCAGGTGCCGATCCGGGTGCCGCAGGTCTATGCGGTCGCGCAGCGCGGTGCGCGTTTCGTGCTCCTGCTCGAGAATCTGCAGGAAGTTCCCGGAGCGCGGCTGTTCATCAACCGCGACATGGCCGCCGGGACGACGCCGGATCGCTCGCGCATGTGCCTTACGACCCTTGCCGAGCTTCACGCCGCGTTCTGGGGCTGGACTGCCGAGTGGCGCGAGGCGTTGCTCCCCACCCGACTGCACCCCTTTCTCGCGCCCGGCGGTCGCGCGATGACCCGGGCGCTGAACGCCGCCGCCATCGCGCCCGCGCACAGGGCCGCGCCGGATCTCTTTGGGAAGCGGCATGTCGATGTCTGCCGACTCGCCATCGAGAAGTGGGATGCGCTGATCGAGGCCTGGTACGGCGAGCCCCTGACGCTGATCCACGGCGACAGCCACCTGGCGAACTGCTTCGAATACCCGACGCCGGACGGCCCGCGCATGGGGATGATCGACTTCCAGGGGCTGCAGTGGTGCCGGGGCATTCGCGATGTGCAATACCACCTCATCAACTCCCTCGAGCCGGACGTGCTGGCCGGACACGAGGCCGAGCTGATCGACCACTACGTCGCAGAGCTGGGGGCCCGTGGCATCGAGCTTGCCGCCGAAGACGCGCGCGAGCAGTACCGCGCGCTCTCATTCCAGACGCTGATGGTCGCCGTGGTCTCGATCGGTCTGGGATCACTCACCGAGCGCGACGATACGGTTCGCGCGATCCTGCGCCGCAGTGTTGCGGCGATCGAACGTCTCGGTTTCGGCGACTGGCTCGAGCGACTCTGAAGGACGTCTCCCGATTTCATCCTGAATCCAGTGCGTTGCCAGCATGAATCAGGGCGATTCGTCCCAGCGATTCCAGAAGGTGATGGTTTCGGCGGGAGGGCGCGCGGTCGGCGTGAAGTCGACCCCCCGCGTGTACGCCACCGGGAGCAGCGCCGCCTGAAGTACATCGTCCGGCATGTCGAACAGCCGGCGAACCTCTTCCTCGTGGAACAGGTGGAGCGTGGTGAAGACGCTGCCGAGTCCGCGACTGCGGAGCGCGAGCTGGAAGCTCCACACGGCCGGCAGAATCGAGCCGTAGATCGTGGCGCACAGCAGTGGGTTGAACTTCGCGGGTGGGCGGCCCACGACGCAGGGAATGACGAGGGCCGGGACCTCGTGGATGTGGTCGCAGAGCCAGGCGGCCGTCTCGTAGACGCGGCGAGTCTGCAAGTCCTCTTTCGGGGCCGCGTCCAGCTGCTGCTGGACGGTGCTACGTCCGCGTGCGTAGATCTCCGCGAGGGCGGCCTTCTTCGAGGGGTCGGCAACCACGAGCCAGCGCCAACTCTGTGAGTTCGATGAGGTCGGGGCCTGCTGCGACAGCCGGATGCATTCGAGCAGCACCTCGGGCTCCACGGGACGCTCGAAATCGAGTCGCCGGCGCACGGCGCGTGTCGTGCTGAGGAGGCGATCGACGACCTTCAGATCGAAGCCCGCCGGAGACGTGTCGGACATGGTCCTCTCCTGTTTCGGGAGCCGTCTTCCGGCCGACCCGGAGTGCGATCGGGCAGGGTCCTCTGGACCGAAACGCCCTGTGCCCCGTCAGCCCACCGCGGTCTTGCGCACCAGTTCGAGTCGGCTCGGGCCTCGCACCAGATAGGAATCGATGTATTCCACCGTCGGCTCGCGACGTTCGAGCTGCGGCAGCTCGTGCACCAGTGCCTCGAGCGAGATGCGGGCCTCGAGGCGCGCCAGATGGGAGCCCATGCAATAGTGGTTGCCGAAGCCGAAGGCCAGGTGCCCCTGAGACTTGCGCCTGATGTCGAAGACATCCGGGTCTTCGAACTCGCGCTCGTCGCGATTCGCGGAGCCGATCAGTGCAGCCACGAAGCTGTTCTTCGGGATCTTCGTGCCCGCGATCTCGACGTCGTGTGTGGCTCGGCGAAAGACGAACTGAACCGGACTCTCGAAACGCAGCGACTCTTCGATCAACCCGGGAACGAGATTCGGATCGCTCTGGGCCTGGGCGAGCTGCTCCGGGTGATCGAGCAGCGCATTGCAGGTGTTTCCGAGCAGATTCGTCGTCGTCTCGTTTCCGGCCACGAGCAGCACCAGACCGAAGAGCACCAGGTCGATCGAACTCAGGGTCTCGATCTCCGCTCGATCTTCCGATTGGCTCTGCACGAGCAGGCTGATCAGATCGTCCCGAGGCTCGGCGCGGCGCTGCTCGGCGACATCCGCCAGGTAGCGGCTCATATCTCCCATTGCCTGGGCGAAGCCGCCGGTCGCCGTTCCGGCGGCGCGACCGGAGCCGGTCGCGCCGGCGATGATGCCATCGGACCAGCGCTTGAACTCATGGCGATACTCGGGCTCCACGCCGAGCATCTCGATGATGACCGTCATCGGGAGCGGTACCGTGAAATCGCTCACCAGGTCGAAGCTGCTCTCGCTTCGCAGCTTGTCCGTCAACTCGCTCACGATCGAACGCACCCGGTCTTCCCAGGCACTGATCTGCCTGGGGGAGAAGCCGCGGTTGGCGATGTTGCGCATCCGCAGGTGCTTGGGTCCATCCGCGGTAATCAGGGTCGTACTCCCTGCAAACTCCTGCAGGCTGAAGGGCATCGCATCGGCGAGCGCGGAGAGCTGCTGCCGAGCGTGGGGATCCTTCATGGGATCCACTCCCGGAGGGATCCCCAGGATCGCACTCGACATCGCATCGGAGGAAAAGGACTCCCACTCGGTCAGCACGCGGTGCACGTCCTCGTAGCGTGAGATGATCCACGCGCTGGTGTTCTCGCACCAGTAGGCGGGGGCCTCGTCGCGCAGCTCTCTGTAGGACGGGAAGGGATCTTTTCGGGCAGCCTCGGAAAACGGATCGTAGTTGATCGTCATGCGGAAGGTCTCCTGTGATTCCGTCTCTTCGAAAGACGGATCGCTTCGATTTTCACCTCGTGTGAGGCGAATGGTGCTGCTTCTCGGCAGTTTCTCCCTCTCAGCGCAAAGCCGGCATCACGTGATCGCGCATCGCCTCCATATGGCCCAGCACGAGGTCGGTGGGCAGGCCGCCCATGCGGGTCCAGCACAGCAAGGTCGTAATACCGATCTTGTCGCGCATTTCTGCGAGCTGCTCGGTGACGTATTCCGGCTCACCGCACACCGCGGCTCCAACTTGCAGGAGCTGGTCCCACTGCAAGACCTTGGTGACATCACGCAACAGCGTGTAGTTCTCGTAGCCCGCAACTGCCGGTTCACCGACATGTGGAGCCACGACCTTGCTATAAGTGCGCAGGTACCAGTGCACCGAAGGCGCAAACTCTTCGCGCGCCTGTTCCTGGGTGCGTCCCGCGTAGGTCATCACGAGGGCACCGACCTCGCGAGTGGCGGGGTCGTGGCCCGCTTTCTCCAGAGCGTCGCGATAGCGTTGAAACAGGCCGCTGGCGGCTTCCAGGGAGCCGCCGAATACGGGCGAGAAGAGCAGGTTCAAGCCCAGCCGCCCCGCTTTTTCGAAAGAGTCCTCGGAGAGGCAGGCCATCCAGATCGGCGGATGGGGCTCCTGTACGGGTCGCGGTCGTACGTCTATGTCTTTGAATTGGTAGTGCTTCCCCTCGAAGTTCAGCCTCTCGTCCCGCCAGCTTCGCAAGATCACCTCGAGGCCCTCGTCGAAGAGTTCCCTGCTGCGGCTCTGGTCCACTCCCATTCCTTTGAATTCATGGGGTTGATAACCCCGCCCCAGGCCGAGATCGACGCGCCCACCCGAAAGGATGTCGAGCATCGCGAAGTCCTCGGCGACGCGAACCGGGTGATGCAGCGGTAGCACCACGACACCGGTACCCAGACGAATTCGCGTCGTCGTCCGGGCCAGGGCGGCCAGGGTCAGGGCCGGCGACGCGCACACGCCGTATTCGTTGAAGTGGTGCTCCGCGGGCCAGATCGAATCGAATCCATAGTCTTCCGCGGTCTGCATGAGGGAGATCTGCTCCTCCACCATCTCGCTGTCGCTGCGGCCCATGGGGCTCTCGAACAGGTGCAGTACTCCGAACTTCATATCGTCCAGTCCTGTGTGTCATCCGCGAATGCGTGGGTACCGCTCGCGCAGGGCATCGAGCCAGGTTCCATACGCCTTCTCAAGAAACACATAAGACAATAGATGTCAAATGTGTACCATGAAATAGCACTGCCAGTCTGCCGCGAATGCCGCGAATGCCGCGAAGCGCGCACTGTTCGGGATTCGCCGCGGCTTCAACTTCGTGCCGATCTCGTAGCGACCCCATGAAGCGGTCGGACCGGCGGACTCCGATCCGGTCAGCCTTCGAGAACTTCGTCTATGGCGCGACCGTAGAGTTCGTTGACGATCTTCTGCTGCTCGTCCGAAAGAAAGGTGAAGCGGATGCCCATTCCCTCACCTTCACTTCGCATGTCGACCCCCGTGTTGATCGACGCGACCTCTCCGCCGAGTTCGACGGTTCGGCCATCGCCGATCTGCAGCCGGAGCAGGAGCCGGGTTCCGATCGCGAGCGGTTTGGGCGTAGCGAGAAACACGCCGCCACGGGAGATGTTCAGCATCAGGCTCTGGCGCAACTCGCCGACGGATTCGAACGCGACACGCACGCGATAGGGAACTCGCAGCGACGCCTGCTTGTCGGCGATGGCCTCGTCGGTCCCCGGTTTGAAGTGCGCGGTGAGGATGCGCTTCAAGCGCGTCCACGACTCGAGCTCGGCGAGCGTCAGACCCGCTTCTTCGCGCACACGATCCAGTCTCTTGTACTCGAGAAAGATCGCGGGCAGGTTGGTCATGGAATCCTCATCGGCCGCCGCCGCGGTGTGCAGGAGCGACATCGGTGATTCTGCCTGCGTGTTGCACGCCGGATGCCGAATGCGGGGTGGGGCGAGTCTCACGGCGGGAGGCCGAACCTCACGCCCCGATCCGTTCCACCTCCACCCGCGTCGCGCGATCGTTCGTCCCCGCCTCGCCGAAGAGGACGGTCGGCTGCAAGTGGTAGTAGCCCCCGGCCAGGGTGAGGGGGTTGATGGGACTCCCGATCAGTGACTGATGTGACATATCCCCTTTGAACTGGAAGGGTTCCCAGGCGTGGTCGATCGATAGCTGACCGGGACGCACGGCGTCCG
>JAFDEI010000145.1 GCA_019310425.1 Deltaproteobacteria bacterium
GGAGTGCATCGGCAGCACGTAGAGCGAGGGCATGATTCGGACCCGCTGAGTGAGCACCGCCGCCGCGGACAGGACACCGCGCATTTCCAGTGTGTAGCCGGTAATGCGCTCACCGCACGAGAGACTCGAGAACGGTCCCGTGTCGATTGTGCGGCACCATGCGAGCACCGCATCGCGGTCGAAGTCGCGCTCCATGTAGGGCAGGCAAATACCGATGTCCATCGAATCTCTCCAGGCTGGCGCCGCGTCTAGCTGGTCTCGTTGCTTCGGCGGAAGCCGGGCGGAGGGTCCGCGGGCATCGATCGGAAGATCATCATCTGGCTACCGACCGCGACCAGCTTGCCGCCGCGTGACCACACCTCGACGTCTGCGGTTGCGAATCCATCGTGCGCCTTCTTGGCTCGGTGCCGCAGCAACAGCCACTCGTCATCGCAGTCGTCCAGAAAGTGCACGGTCAAGTCGAGGCTCGGCGCGTGCAGCAGCGGGCCGTCCGATCCGATTCGCGCGAACGCGGCGGGCGGCATGTTGTCGATGATCGGCGGCAACGCGAACCGGTCGAAGCGTCCCGCAGCATCGTACTGGGGCACGCGGTAGCGGTACCAGCGAGTGACGAGGGCGTCCGACGCTTCCCAGCCGGCTTCCGAGAAGACGGCCGGCCCTTCGACCTGCACGATCTCGAGGTTGTCGAAGAAGATCGGACGCTCCTCGGCCTTCTCGCGCGGAACGTCTTCGGGCCAGGGCACGTCGGGGAAGGTCGCGTCCGTGAACGCGGGTCCGTTCGGCAGTCGGCGCGCAAAGGTCGCACTGACCTCGAGCCCGGGCCCCGGCAGTGTGGTCGATGACAGCTCTGCACGCAGCTGGGCGGCGACTCCGCCGCGTCGCAGCAGTTCGACGCGGATCTCCATTGGGCCCGCGGGAACCGGTGACATGAACAGTGTATTCGCGGAGAGGGGTCGCAGTTCGGGGTCGTCGAGTTCGGCCTGCATGGCGCGCAACGCGATACTCATGAGTACGCCGCCCGACGGCGTGAGGAAGTTCCAGTCGCTGCACAGATCGGCGGTATACCAGCCCGGTGCATTCCGCAGGCGTTTCACCGCGCTCGCGGCCGCGAGGCCGGTGGCCGCCGAGAGAGCGGCCTTCGGGGTGGACGTGGCTTCGGACGACAAAGGGAAGCTCCTGGCGAGCCGCGTCGTCGCGGGTCTCGTCACTGGGGGCGCGAAGCGCACAGCATAACGCCGTGTTCGCTTCGGGCCACTTCCCGGCTCGTCGGTCGTGCTGCCCGAGCGTACGCGTAGCTATCGGAAGTTGTAACCGAATCGGAAGCCGCCGTTTCGCGGCGCGTCGTAGTAGTGCTTCCGGTAGATGTTGGCCACGATCTCCTGGTTGGTCCGGACCGCGTTGTTCTCGAGGTTGCGCGCGTAGACTTCGCCCCACCAGCTCCCGTTGTGCGAGCGCCAGATGATTCGCGCGTCGGTTCGGGTGTAGGCGGGCGCGACGTCGTCGGGGTTGTCGTACTGCCTGAAGGTGATGTCGTCGCGGTAGTAGAAATCGACGCGCGGAATCAGGCTGCCCCACTCGCCGATGTGGAAGGTGTACTGGGCGCCGACCGAGACCGAGAAGCGTGGGCTTCGCGGCATCTGATTTCCATTCAGGTTGACGAGCTTGGCCCGCTCGAGAATGTTGTCCTCCGTGTAGTCCTGCTGGGTCTGGTCGCGACTGTAGTAGTCCTCGTTGTAGAACGACTCGAGCCAACCGAAGGTCCCATTGAGCGAGAGGTCGTCGACCGGCAGAGCGCGCCACTCGAGCTCGATCCCATAGGAGACCGCCGATGGGGCATTCCTCGTGAGCGGGAGTGCGTTCTCGGTGCCCGCGATCTGGGGGTCGTCCCAGTCGTACCAGAATCCCGTCAGGTTCAGCATCAGGCGATTGTCGAAGAACATGCTCTTCGTCCCCGCCTCGACCGCGAGGATCGACTCGTCGTCGAAGGGCTCCTCTTCCGAGAAGTTGAATCCGCCCGCACGCGACCCGGTGCCGACGGATGCCCAGAGCAGATGTTCTTCCATCAGCTGGTAGTCGACGCTCACCTTCCAGGTGCCGGCCTTCCAGTCGTGAGTCTGGTGACGGCCCTTCTGGAGGATCTGTATGCCGTACAACGGGGGGAGGGCGATCGACCAGTTCTGCGCAAGGGTCTGGTCGTTCCAGTTCCGGTGGGTGTAACTGAAGCGCCCACCCGCATTCAGGGTGAGCGACTCGATGATCTCCCAGCTCAGGTTACCGTAGAGCCCGAAGACGTGATTCTTGACCTTCGCATAGGCGCTGACGAAATCGTCGCGCGCCTCACCCACAAGTTTGGTGTCCGGGCAGCTGGGCGCATAGTTCCCCGGAAGGAACGGTGAGTTCGGTGGGCAGCCATCCACCAGGCTGATCGTGGGAATCAAGCCGGGGGGCGGAGCGAGGGAAGGGTATAGGACCAGGGGCGTTGCATCATCGGTGTTCTGGAAATTCGGAATGAAGAGACTGGTGCGCGGCGTCCAGTCGTATTGGTAGATCGTTCCGAGCGTGTAGTTGACCGGAAAATCCCAGCTGGAGTTCAGCAGGAACTCTTGAGAGATCTGTCGCGATTTGTCGGTGAGATCCAGCGTGGAGATCCGGAGGCTGGACGTGTCTTGATCCCGGTGCAGGAAGAAATTCGTCATCTGGAAGCCAGTGATCGAATCCAGCTCGAACTGGTCTGCCTGCCACCTGACCAGTGCCGTGGCGGTCCAGACGTCCGAATCCTGACTCTGGTGCTCGTCTGCCGTGCCTCGGTAGGGACTGTCGGGATTCGGCAAGGCGCCGGTGAAGTCGAAGCCGGGGCCCGCCCCCATCCAGACGTTATCGGGGGGAGTTTCGTAGTCGCCGTCGAATTTCTGCCCACTTCCGGATTCGTTCAACCTCAACCAGCTTCCGATGAGATCGACCCTCACGTCTTCGTGGGGCTCCCAGAGCAGGCTCGCGCGAATCGAGCCGAGCATCGAGTCGCTGACGCGCTGGCGGTTCTCCTCGCTCTCTTGCACGAAGATGCCGCTGTTGTAATTCATGAGGAACGCAAGGCGAAGGGCCAGCCGCTCGCCGACCAGCGGGGTGTTGACCATGCCGCGGAGCCGCACGCCGTGCGCATTCCCGTCGAACGCGCCGTACTCGATGTCGGCCTTGGTGTCGAAATCGTAGCTGGGCTTGTTGGTGATGATGTTGATCGCGCCGCCGGTCGAGTTGCGCCCCCAGAGCGTTCCCTGCGGGCCCCGCAGGATGTCGACACGCTCGATGTCGAAGTAGTCGACCAGTCCGGTCGTCTCCCTAGCCGAGAAGACGTTGTTGATGTGAACCGCGAAGCCCGGGTCGACGCCCGGCCCCACGATCTCGCTGCCGACACCGCGCAGCGTGATCTTCGTCAGTCCGTCGCCCGAGAAGAGGCTGGGGACGCTGTACTGAAGCGTATTGAAGTCGGTGATCCCCTGGGTCAGCAGATCGGCGCTCGAAAACGAGCTGATGGCCTCGGGCACTTTCTGGAGGTTCTGGCTGCCACGCTTGGCCTTGACCACGAGCACTTCGAGCTTCTCGTGTTCTTTCGCGGTCAGCTTCGGAGTCCCGGCGTCGGCCGCAGGCGAAGCGGCCGACGGGTCCGGCCCGGCGGCTTCGCCCGCCCCGTCCGCTTCGTCGAGCTCGGGGGATTCTTCGGCTTCGAAGATCTCGTCGACCCCGTAGACTTCGTACTCTTCGGCAGCCTCCGGGGTTCCGGCGGCGTCGCCCTGCGCCGATGACGGTTCGACTCCCCAGTTCATCAGCACCAGGACGATCAGGAGGGCCAGGCCCAGTCGTTGCGGCAGGCGGTCACCGATGGGGGGGCGCTCCTCCGGTTGGAAGATGCTCTGCGCTCCCCGGTGGAAGCTCGTTCGAAGCTCGCCACCCGACCCTCGACTCGCTCCGCTCAACATGTGCTCATCCCCCAGCCGCAACGCTGCACGAGCCTCGTTGCTTCACTCTGAAATCTGGGAATTTCAATGTCAATAAGAATCGTCGATCACGGCATTTTATCTCCGCTCGGGCAGCCTCTGCCGGTTCGGCCGGCTCAAAATCCGCAGGTCGATGATCGCGGCAATTCGGCGGCCTTCCCCATGATCTTGCCGTACCCATCGATACCGTCCATGCTAGTCGGCTCGCAACGAAGCAGGGCGTGGTCCGGGACGTTGGTCGAAGGAAGCAGATGATCGGACGAGGGCGGGTGGTGGGGCGTTCGAGGGGCCGGCGTGACTGAATGGATTCTGACGACACGCGTGCGGTACTGGTACGCCCTTGGTCAGCTGGCCGAGGGGATCAAGAACGAGGCGTACGCGATCTTCCTGCTGTTCTACTACACCACGGTGGTCGGTCTGTCGGGGAGTCTGGCCGGCCAGGCCATTCTGATCGCACTGCTCTTCGACGCCGTCACGGACCCGCTCATCGGCGCCTACTCGGACCGGCTTCGAACACGGTGGGGGCGACGGCATCCGCTGCTGCTGGCCGCGTCCATTCCGCTGCCGGTCTTCTTCTATCTGAGCTTTGCTCCGCCGGCAAATTCCTCCCAGCTCCAGCTATTCCTATGGCTCACGAGCATGACGGTGCTCACGCGCGGCGCGATGACGCTCTTTCATGTACCCCGCCTCGCCCTCGGTGCGGAGCTCTCATCCGATTTCGAGGAGCGCTCGCGCATCGTCACCCTCCAGATGTTGTTCTCACGGATCGGCGCGCCGGAACAGCCGGCATCCTCGGGTTCCTCGTCTATCTGCGCCCCACGCCCGAGTTCGCCGACGGCCGCTTCAATGCAGCCGCCTATCCGGATTTCGCCTTCACGCTGTCGATCTGCATCTTCGCCGCGATGCTCCTCTCCACCTGGATGACGCGTTCGACAATTCCCCATCTGCCATCGGCGGACCCGCTCACGCTCTCGGAGAACGCAATGGGGTCGCTCGTCCAAGGCATTCGCGAAGCACTGGAACTCACCTCCTTTCGCGCGCTCTTCTTCGGCACGCTCGTCATGTTCACCGCATGGGGGGTGACCACATCTCTGGGCCTGCACCTGGCCACGTACTTCTGGCGGGTGTCGACCGCCTCCATGCTCACGTGGGGGATCGGGGCTGCGGTCGGGGTCTACACGGGCCTCGGCTTCTGGCTTCGCAGGGCCAATCAGACCGACAAGAAGCAGGTGTTCGTGGAAGGCGGCTTGCTCTTCGTGGTCGCCACGGTAGTGCCGCCCTTCCTGCGAGTTGCGGGCCTCTGGCTCGAGGAATCGAGCTCCCTGTATCTGCCCGCCTGGATCCTCACGACCGGCGTGATCGCTTACTTCGGTATCGCGGCGTCGATGGTGACCGGGCGCTCGATGATGGCGGACGTCACCGACGAAGACGAGGTGCGCACCGGCCGCCATCGCGACGGCCTCTTCTTTGGTGCGACTTCCTTCGCCGCCAAGGCGTTCTTCGGTGTGGGGAGTCTCGTCGCCGGGATCATCTTCGACCTCGTCGGGCTCGCCCAGGGCATGCGCGCCGACGAGGCGCCGGTGACCATCATTCGCGACCTCGGCCTGACGCTCGGCGTCTCGGTCCTCGTCCTGGTCGGTACGTCGCTGCTGATCTTTGCGCGCTACGAGCTCACCCGGGAGCGGGTTGAAGCGCTGCGCACCATCTTGGACGCGCGGAAGCCGCCACGACCCTGATCCGTGCATGGAATCGGCACGTTTGGACACGGAGGGATGCCAAGTGGTCTCCTACCCTCCCAGTAAGCTCGCGCAGCGACGGGTGCTAGCGGCGAAGGGGGCGACATGAGCGGAATCGAGAACCTCGGTGAGTTCGACGCGATCGTGATTGGTACCGGGATGGCGGGCCTGATGGCGGGCAACGCGCTTGCCAATAGCGGCTACCGCACCCTGATGCTGGAAAAGCACAGCACCCCCGGCGGCTGCACCATGAACTTCGAGCGTGGGGATTATCGCTTCGAAGCCTCGAACCACGTGATCAACGGCTGCGCACCCGGCGGCATGACCTACCGGCTGTTGGAACGCGTGGGCGCTCAGGATCAGGTCGAGTTCATCCATCTCGAATCTTTCGGCCGCATGATCGACGAGGAGCGCGGGACCGACTTCAATCTGCCCTGGGAGCTGAACGCGCACATCGAGATGCTGGTCGAGGGCTTTCCCGGTGAAGAAGCGGGAATTCGGAGCTTCTACGCGAAGTTCAGCTCCATCGCCGAGACACTGATCAACAGCCACGGAGTCGCCGAAAGCGGTGACGCCGAGCAGCTGGCCAAGTTGGCCCAGGCGGCGGAGGAATACGGAGCGCTCGCCGGACGCAAGGCACCCGATCTGCTGCGGGAATTCGTCTCGGATCCCGACTTGATCGAGCTGATGCTCGCGATTCCAAGCGGATTCATGGGGACGAGTGCCAACGTTCTGGATGCCGGCAGCGCGGTCATGTGTGATCTCATATTCCGGGTGGATGGGGGACAGGCCTATTACCCCAAGGGCGGCTCGGGGCACATGGCCCAGGTCCTCGCGGATCTCTTCGTCGAGCGGGGTGGAACGCTGCTGATGGATCAGGGCGTCAGTGAGATCAGCTTCAGCGACGGGCGAGTCAGCGGGATCATTTCAGAACGCCGCGCGGGACGTTCGATCTCGGCCCAGGCGCGCTGCGTGATCCATGCGGGCGACATGACCGCACTGGCGAACCGGCTCTGCCCGCAAGGAAGCCTGCCCGAGGACTACGTGAAGTCCATCAATCGCAGGCGCCCCAGCATCTCGGCGGCAATCCTCTTCGCGGGTCTCGATCTGGACCTGCGCGCGATGGGGGTGACGGAGTGCGAGATCTCGCGCAGCTGGGCGGGTCCGCAGCCGCCTCTCAGCTTCGAGGAGGTGGCGCGTGACGGGAACTACAGCAAGCAGCCCACGGCGATGGCGACGATCTACAGCAACATCGATCCGAGCTGCTGTCCGGAGGGAAAGAGCGTCGTCGCCACCATGGTGCTCGCATTGCCGGAAAGTTTCGACGCGACACTCGGCGAGGGCCGACATCGCGGTCGCGACTACAAGGCCCTGAAGGAGCGGCTGATGCCGCAGCTCATCGACAAGATGGAGCGGGCGCTTGGCGTGGAGGATCTCCGCTCTCACGCAGAAGTGCTGGAGCTCGCCACCCCCGTGACGATCGAACGCTTCACCGAGAATCGCGGTGGCGCCTATGTGGGTTGGCGTTACTCAGCCGATCAGGCCGGGAATCTCATCCCCCAGCAATCGCCTGTCGAGAATCTCTTCCTCTGCGGCCACTGGGTGGCTCCCGGTGGAGGCGTCAGCAATGTGATGACGGGAGGCGTGAACGCGGCCGAGCTTGCCGAGGCGTATATGCGAAGTTCGGAGTAGCATCCGCTTCCATGAAGACCGCTTTCGATGCCGCGATCGAGCGCTTTCCCGCACTGCGATCCCCCGGTGCCATGCTCGCCGCAAACTGCGCTCTCGAGTGGTACGAGCTGACGCCCGCAGACGCCGAGGTGATGTTCACCGCCGACTGCGTCTACCAGAATCGCTGCGATCAGGGAACCCTCGTCGTGGGTCCCGCCGAGATCTACAAGCTCCTCGACGTCTATCGGAGCATGTGCGAGCGGTTCGAAGGAGTCCTGCTGAATATTCTGGAGGCGGACGGCGTGGTGCTCCTCGAGCGGGAGGAGATCACCCATCTCAAGGATGGGCGTTCCTTCTGCCTACCCGTCATGGACTCCTTCGTGATTCGAGACGGCAAGATCGCGTCCTTCCGTGAGTACTGGGACCTGGCGCTCCTCACCCAGCATCTCGACGGGACGGCAACGGGCGACGAGGCCACTGAGGCGTTCGAGCAGTACAAGAGCGAGGCGTAGCGGGATGCGCCGGCTGGTCGCGTTCCCGATTGCCGCCCTCGTCATCGCCGGCTCCAGTCTGGCTGGGCCTGCGGACGTCCTCTCGGTCTCCGAAGATTGCGACACGTCGGTGTGCAGCTTCGTCGTCACGGTTCGGCACGATGACGAGGGCTGGAGCCACTACGCCAACGCCTGGGAGATCCTCGCGCCGGATGGGACAGTTCTGGCAACGCGTGTTCTTCGCCACCCGCATGTCGCAGAGCAGCCGTTTGCACGCGAACTCAGCGGCGTCGAGGTGCCCGCTGACCTCAGGAGTGTCCGCATACGGGCGCGAGATTCGCTGCACGGGTTCGGAGGCCGCGAGCTCGTCGTCGAGCTGAAGAGGTAGCGCGCCGGCCCGAGGGCGTCCTCCCAGGTGACGAACGCTCTTGGGAATGACACCTGGCCGGAGCTGCCCAGGTCGAAGCCCCCGGAGCCGCTCTTCGGCGTCAGAGGGGGGTGTTGAATCGTTCAGCGTCCGCGTGGTCCCAGCGGTCGCGCCACTCGGCTGGGACTGAAACGTTTTCGAGAAGGCAGTGCTTCGGAAGGTATTCGTAGACATCTGCGAAGGATTTGATTTCGCCGGTGTCGATGCGGCGTAGGACGAGCTTGGGTCGGATCTGTTCCGGCGACGCGAGTCCGCTGCTCGCGATGAGCTCGAGGAAGGCGTGGATGGTGTCCTGGTGGTAGCGGTGAACTCGCGGTGCCTTGTTCGACACGACCAGGCCCTGGTTGCGGGCCGGATCCTGGGTTGCGACCCCCACCGGGCAGCTGTTCGAGTTGCAGCGCCGTGCCTGGATGCAACCCAGGGAGAACATCATTGCCCGCGCGGCGTTGCACATGTCGGCACCCAGTGCGATGGCCCGCACGATGTGGAAGCCGGTCACGATCTTGCCTGCAGCAATGACGCGTATCTGATCGCGGAGGCCGAAGCCGCGCAGGGCGCTGTTGACGAACAGCAAGCCGTCGCGCATCGGCATGCCGACTGAGTTGGTGAGTTCGACCGGCGCTGCGCCGGTGCCTCCCTCGGCCCCGTCGACGGTGATGAAGTCCGGGGTGATGCCGGTCTTGACCATCGCCTTGCAGATGCTCAAGAACTCGCTGCGGTGCCCGACGCAGAGCTTGAAGCCCACCGGCTTGCCACCGGACAGCTCGCGCAGCTTCACGATGAACTCGAGGAGGCCAATCGGGGTGTCGAAGGTGCTATGGGCTGGTGGCGACAGCACGTCCTGCCCGAGCGGTACGCCGCGGATTTCGGCAATTTCGGTACTCACCTTGGCGGCTGGCAGAATGCCACCATGGCCGGGCTTGGCGCCCTGCGACAGCTTGATCTCGATCATCTTGACGTTGTCGATCGAAGCGCGCTCGGCGAAGGCGCCGGCATCGAATCTACCGTCGAGGCTGCGACAGCCGAAGTAGCCGGTTCCGATCTGCCAGATCAAATCGCCACCGTGTTCCAGGTGGTACGGACTGGCGCTGCCCTCGCCGGTATTGTGTGCGAAGCCACCGAGCTTCGCACCGAGGTTGAGCGCGAGGATCGCGCTGCTGCTGAGCGAGCCGTAGCTCATTGCCGAAATGTTGAGGTGCGAGGCCGCGTAGGGGAATTTGCAATCCGGTCCGCCGACGAGGACCCGCGGCTCGATCTCCGGCACCGGGAGCGGCACCAGCGAGTGCGTCATCCATTCGTACCCGACGCGCTCGACATCGCGCTGGGTGCCAAAAGGAACGGTGTCGCGGTCACCCTTTGAACGTTGGTAGATCACCGAGCGAAACTCGCGGTTGTACGGCATGCCGTCGATGTTCGACTCGACGAAGTACTGCTGAATCTCCGGCCGGAGTTCCTCCATCATGTAGCGCCCGTGGCCGATGACCGGGTAGATGCGCAGCAGCGAGCGCTGGGTCTGGATGACGTCGTGAAGACCGAGCGCGATCAATGGTCCAATGACTGCGAAGGCCCACAGCGCGTGAAGGGACACGGTGGACAGCAGCAGTACCGCCGCGGACAGTGTCAGTGCAAGCACAAAGAAGAGGCGGCGTACCATGGGCTTGCAGTCTACCACGAGCCCGCACGAGCGAAGTGACCACGCTCCGATCGCAGTCGACGCCGAAAGCGCTGATCGGCCTCATCGCTGCGTCGACCCGGTTCCGAGGCGATACCGCTACATTCTATTCTATA